>DASYPX010000095.1:0-20081 GCA_036006125.1 Pyrinomonadaceae bacterium
CGCAATCTCGAAAAGTACAAAACAATTCAATCAAAGCTGGCTGACCCGCGGAAGGTTGCGAACGACGGAGAGCGCGATCAGTTGATTCGCGATGGAAAAACGGTTGTCGTGATCTCGTGCTCGATCCACTCGACGGAGATCGTTGCCTCGCAGATGTCGATGCAACTCGCCTACAACCTCGCGAGCGGAAACGATGAAGACGCGCTTTCGATCCTACACAACACAATCTTGATTTTGGTGCCGTCACCGAATCCTGATGGCGTTGACATTGTCGCGAACTGGTATCGCAAAACACTCGCCACGCCGCAGGAGGGCAGTTCACCGCCTGAGCTTTATCACTATTACGCGGGTCACGACGACAATCGCGACTGGTTCATGCTGAATTTGAAAGAGACAAAGGTGGTCACTCGCCTGTTGTGGAAAGAATGGTTTCCCCAGATTGTCTATGACGTGCATCAGCAGGGATCGAACGGTTCGCGCTTCTTTGTGCCACCCTTTTACGATCCGCCGAATCCGCACATCGATCCTTTGTTGCTGCGGCAGGTTGGTCTGATTGGCCACAAGATGGCTGCGGACGTAACCGCTGCGGGATTCAAGGGGATCCTGACGAACGCACTTTACGACACCTGGTGGCACGGTGGCTTTCGCACGGCGCCTTACTTTCACAACTCGGTTGGCATTTTGACGGAAGCCGCGAGCGCGCGCCTGATGTCGCCAAGCGACGTCAAGCCAGATCAGCTTACTCGTTCGAGCACGCGTGGCATGCGGAGCGCGATGGAAGGCACCACAAACTTTCCGAATCCGTGGCCCGGCGGGACCTGGCATCCGCGCGACATCATGCAGATGGAGTTGATCGCCTCGCATGCGGCGCTGTCGCTCGCCTCGAACTATCGTGCCGACTATCTGCGTAACTTTTACGAGCTGGGAAAAACAAATGTCGCGGACTTCGAATCAGGTCAGGCCGTGGCCTACGTAATTCCTGCCGGGCAAGGCCGCGATGAAAATGTCGCGAAAACTGTTGGCGCACTGGTTGAGCAAGGTGTCGAAGTCTTCAGGCTCGAGCGAGAGCTGCACGCCACGGGCGGGGAACAAACAATCGCGCGCCGCCCCCCAGGCGAGATTTATCCCAAATTCATAGTTCACACGCGCGCCAACCCGGAGGTGCCTGCTGGCAGCTACATCGTTTTTACCAATCAACCTTACCGGCAAAATGTGCTCGCGCTGTTTGAGCCACAGGTTTACCCGGATCGCTTAACGGCCACTGGCGAGGCCGAACGTCCCTACGACGTTGCCGGGTGGACATTGCCGATGATGATGGGACTCGAAAGCTGGGCCATTTTTTCGATCCAAGAGTCTGCAAACCAGCGCCGTCTCACGGCGATTAGAACGGAAGACGATGTTCGGAAAGATTTGGCTTTACCGCTCGCGACCGCTGACAAGTCTCCCATCGCAAACCCCATCAAGCCCGGAGTCCGCATCGGCATTTACCGGAACTCGCGTGCGGGCAACATGGATGAAGGCTGGACGCGTTATGTGTTCGACGCTTTCAATGTACCGTTCGAATCAGTTGGCGAGGCGGCAATCAATCAGGCGAGGCCGTCGGCAAGGTTTGATGTGATGATCCTGCCTTCCGAGCAGACGCGACCGGCGGCGGATACGGAAGCAGACGAATCTGCAGCGCGCGGCATCAGTGCCCAGGGATACACAAATCTTGCCCGATTTGTCGAAGACGGCGGCACGTTAATTTGCTTCGATGGCTCATGCGGCCCGGTAATTCGACAAATGAAGCTGCCGCTGAAAAACGTGCTGGATGGGTTGCGATCGTCTGACTTCTATTGTCCCGGTTCGGTCCTGCGACTTGAGGTCGATACTTCGAGCCCAATTGCGCGCGGCATGTACAAAGATACTGACGCCTACTTCATTAACAGCTCGGCCTTTGAAGCGACCGATGGTGACCGAGTGCGGGTGGTCGCGCGGTACACGAACGAGAACCTGTTGCGTTCCGGGTGGTTGCGTGGTGAAGAAAAGCTGAAGAACAAGATTGCCCTGGCTGAAGTCACAATGGGCAAAGGTCGGGTAGTGCTGTTCGGTTTTCGCCCGCAACATCGCGGCCAAACCTGGGGAACGTTTCCGTTTATGTGGAACGCAATTAATCTGGCGGCACGGCCGTAACCACGCCGCCCTTGCTTGGCCTGTGGTGCAGTGCTATTTTCAATTCGTCAGGCCTGAATCTCTCCCCATTTAACTCTTCCCAGACAAATTAGGTGTGATTCGCCCTTGGTCTAACCAACTGATGGCGTGACGGACTGCATCAAATTTCGCGGACGTTCTGGGTGATTTCTCTCTCCAATCTGCCGCAAGAACACTGCCGGCTTCGCGTCTCCCCGACAAGGAGTTCAAGTTATGAATAAATCGCGTGCTCTCGTGTTTTCGTTCGTCGCGCTGGCGATGCTCATGCCGCCGGCCTTCGGCCAGGGGCGTCCCCGGAGAGTCGGGCCACCGCCGTCCGATGGATCTACGCCGTCACGAACATCGCCGCCGAAGACCACTGGGCAACGGCCGTCAGCGGGAACTCAGACCAATAAGCCAGTGGATTTGAATCGGCCACCGGCGCCGCCAATTCTCCGCGGTTCAAACGAGGATCCCAACCGCGATCAAACGCCGGCAACTGCTCAGCAAAAAGACATTGGACCTGAGGAATATGGCCCGGGCGACACGCTCCGCGTCGATACGACTTTGGTGAGCCTGCCCGTAAGCGTTATGGATCGCGACGGCAAGTTCATTCCGAACCTGCGCAAAGAAAACTTTCGCATTTGGGAAAATGGGGTCGAGCAACAAGTGGCTTACTTCGCATCGACTGAGAAGCCGTTCACTGTGGCGTTGGTGATCGACACAAGCGGATCGACTAAGAATAAGTTGGGAGAAATTCAGGATGCGGCGATTGCGTTTGTCGAACAACTGCGCTCCGACGATAAGGTGATGGTCGTGGCGTTCAGCGACAAGATTCGGGTGCTCTCAGAACCGACCAGCGATCGTTTCATCTTGCGCGATGCGATTCGCGAGACTGAAGCAGGATCAGGAACGCGGCTGTACGATGCCGTCGACATGGTCATCAATCAGTATTTCAATCGCATTCAGGGTCGCAAAGCGCTCGTGCTTTTCACCGATGGTGTTGATACCACCAGTAACCGCGCCGATTACGAGAGTACCGTGCGCGATGCAGAGGAACTCGATGCGCTGATTTATCCGGTCGAGTACGACACGTTTGGCGACATGGCGGGTATGGGTGGTGGATGGCCGGGAGGCCGTGGCGGCCGGCGTGGAGGTAGCAGCGGCAACAACGGCGGGAGCGGCAGCGTGATCGATGACATCTTCAGCATCATTCTGGGTGGTGGCGTCACCATTGGCAATGGCGGCGGAGGTCGCCGCGGCGGCGGTCACAGCGGAACCAGCCGTGAGGAATACGAGCGCGGCGATCAGTATCTCCACGACCTTGCTCGTGTCACCGGCGCCAGACTGTACAACGCAGAGCAGCAGAATCTCGATTACGCGTTTCGTTCAGTAGCAGAGGAACTGCGACGCCAATACAGTCTTGGGTACTATCCCAAGACAAAGCCGGTGGCTGGTGAACGCCGTGGAATTCGCGTGCGAGTCGATCGTCCCGAACTGGTGGTGCGAACGCGGGACAGCTACATTTTCCAACCAAACTCAAACACGTCAGCGCAAACTCAGCCGCAGCAGAAACCGCCGGTGCTGAGGAAGTAGCGGGACCGCAGGCATCTTGCCGGCGATGCGCCGGCATCCGTGCCGGCGTAATAGCTTTCACACGACCGTTCCATCTGATATCAAACCATTCTTCGGGACGATGATGATGCGGTCGCGGATGTAGTAGCTGCCATTGGGCGCGTCGAAACTTTCTAACCCCGCTTCATTCAGCAACTTCACGTTGGCGCCGATGCGGGCGTTCTTGTCGATGATCGCGCGCCGAACGATCGTCCCTTCGCCCACGCCAATCCTGGGCCGCTTCGCTTCGCGATCTCCGAGCATATCTTCCAACGTCTGATAGTAGTCGGCGCCCATCATGTAGGTTGCATCAAGGTGTGCACCTTCGCCGATGCGGCTGCGTAGGCCGACGACGCAACGATTGATCTTCGCGCCGTTGATTATGCAGCCGTCGCTGATGATCGAATCGCGAATCTCGCAGTTGTCGACTTTTGATGGCGGCAGGTAGCGTGCGCGGGTGAACATCGGCGCCTCTGCGTCGAACAGATTGAACGGCGGAATCGCCGAGGTCATCTCGAGATTAGCTTTGTAGAACGCCGCAATTGTCCCAATGTCTTCCCAGTAGCCATCGAACAGATATGCCTGCACGTTGTAGTTCTGAATGCTCGCGGGAATGATCTCTTTGCCAAAATCCAGACGCGAAGTATCTTCCGCCAGCACTTGCTCGATCACGTCATACTTGAAGACGTAAATTCCCATCGACGCCAGAAACGGTCGCGCCTGCGCTTCCTCAGCACTTAAGCCAAAAGAGGTTGTTTCGACGCGCATCGCCTCGAGGTCTTCGCCTTTTGGCTTCTCACGAAATTCAACGATGCGGCCGTTGCCGTCCGTCTTCAATAAACCAAACTCGCTCGCCGAATCCGGCGGAATAGGGATGGCAGAGATGGTGATGTCGGCATTTGTCTCCTCATGCCTCGCGAGAAACTTTTTGTAATCCATCCGGTAGAGATGGTCACCGGAAAGAATCAGAAGTGTGTGGATGCGCCAGTCGCGAATGTGGGGCAAGACCTGACGCACGGCGTCGGCAGTCCCCTGAAACCAATCAGGACGATCAGGTGTTTGCTCCGCGGCGAGAATCTCAACGAAGCCATCCGCGAACGGCGAAAAGCGATACGTAGTCGCGATGTGACGATTGAGCGACGCCGAGTTGTACTGCGTCAGCACGAACATGCGAATGACGTCCGAGTTAATGCAGTTGGAAATCGGAACATCGACGAGCCGATACTTTCCGCCCAACGGCACGGCCGGCTTCGAACGATCGCGCGTGAGTGGAAACAGGCGACTGCCCGCACCACCTCCGAGGATGACAGCCAGAAGATTCTGCTTTGGCGGCATAGGGTGAGGCGAGGATATAGGTAAACTCGCGGACGTTTCAAGATCAAGATGAAAGGTCGTGTTAGAATCCGCAGCCGAAAATGTCCCGCAATCGCATGGAAGCCTTTAGTGATGGCGTGATCGCGATCATCATCACGATCATGGTCCTTGAACTGCGCGTGCCAATTGGAGCGAGTTTGCCGGCGCTGCGGCCAGTCACTCCTGTGTTCTTAAGTTACATTTTGAGTTTCGTTTTACTGGGCATTTACTGGACCAATCATCATCATCTTTTGCAGGTCGTCGAGCGGGTGAGTGGCGGTGTCCTTTGGGCCAACCTGCATTTGCTGTTTTGGCTGTCGCTGGTTCCGTTCGCCACCGCCTGGATGGGCGAGAACCATTTCGCTTCCGTGCCCGTTGCGGTCTACGGTGTGGTGATGGTGTTTGCAGCCATCGCGTATTTCATTTTGACGCGTACTCTATTGCGCATTCACGCGCCCGATTCAACTCTGGCAATCGCACTCGGCAGAGACTTCAAAGGCAAAATTTCGATTGTGATTTATCTCGCGGCGATCAGTCTGACCTTCGTCAGCTCGTGGTTGGCAGCAGCTCTATATGTTTTGGTCGAAATTATTTGGCTGGTGCCGGACCGCAGGATTGAGAAAAGAATCGCGGCAAGTTAATCACCCCGTCCGCTTCGCGAAGTATCCCGGCCGGTAGCGCAACTTTAGTCCTAGCTTAGTGAGTTCAGGATTCGTTACCTCGATCTTCGTGTTGCGAAACGCGCCGTCGCGGGTCTTGTTGCTTGAGGAATAGGCGACCAGATATTGCGAGCGCAGTTCCTGCTCGATTTCTGCGAAGGCCGTCGTGAGATCTTCTTGTTTCTTGGGAAAGAAAGCGCGCCCGCCCGTGAGTTCGGCCACGTCTTTCAGCGCGGACTTGTCGACACCTCCGTATTTTTTATCGCCGATACCGATCGCAAAGATCACGGACTCGGTGGCAAGTGCCTGGTCGATCGCCTGGCTTCTGCTCAATCGACTACTGGAATTGTAGCCGTCGGTCAGCAAAATGATCGCGCGTCGTCGCTGTCCCTGAGCGGGCGCCAAAACCGATCGGCAGGTGACAGCGATGGCGTCCCAAATCGCCGTTGAGCCTTCTGCAGGCGGAGCAATTGTTCCCGGGCCGGACGTGATGCCGCTAATTGGAGGCGCCGAACCCATGTATGACGGCGACGCGACTTCGACGCGGTCGAGCGCGCGATAAATCGACAACATATCGCGCGTTAGCGGCTGTTCAAGATGCGCGTAGCCTTCGAACGGAATAATCGCCGCCTGGTCCTTGCTCGACTGAATAACATTCTCAATGAACGTGCGCGCCGCGGCCTTCTCATCCGGAAGCGTTTTTTCTTCAGAGATGCTCACGTCGATCAGGAACGCAATCGACAACGGGCGATCAGTCTCGCGCTGAAAGGTAAACAGTTTTTGCGGTACGCCGTCTTCAAGCACGCGAAGGTCTGATTCCTGCAGCGTGGTGATATAACGATTGTTCTTGTCGGTTGCGGTGAAGAGGAGATTGGTCAGATCAGCTTCAACACGTAGCACCTCGTCCTGCGGCAGCGCCTGGCCCGCAGCGGGGGGTAAATGGGAGAGAAGACCCAGAAGTATGACTGAGGCCGCTAAACGAATGCCCACGTGTCCTCTTCGCTGGAATGCGAAATTAATTTTACGCGGTCGCTGTAGCACGTCAATGCGCCGAAAATGGCCGAATGCCCGCGAACCGACGGCCTATCGAAAAAACTCTTGCTAACGGTTTCAGCAGAACCCTATACTCGCTACGGCTGACTTTCAGCCTGTCCCACCTGCTTCACCTCAACTCACACCCACAGGAGGCAATGTATGAACAGCATAAAGTGTCCGGACTGCGGTCTCGTGAACTTTGCCACCGCCAGCGAGTGCAAACGGTGTCGCTTGGCCTTCATGTCTGAGCAAGAGCCGCACGAAGCTCAGTACCAGAACGCGCCAAACCAGGGTTATTGGCCGCAAAGTTCCGTATACGAAGAAAAAGGACCGAAAGTGTTTTCCGGTGGAGTCGTGTTTCTGACCGGAATTCTCATTCTTGCCTTCGCTCTGTTGGTGATGCAGCAAGCCTTCCATCCGTTCGATGCTGACACGGCAAAAGGTGTCGGCGGCGTTCTGGGATTGGTTGGCGTGCTTCTCATGGTTGTCACCCACATCTGGTTGCTGATTCGAATTTTTGAACAAAGCGTTGGCTGGGGACTGGCTTCACTCTTTTTGCCGCTCGTTGGACTGATCGCGGTTGCGCAGTTCTGGGAAAAGACCAAGCGATCCTTCGTCGGTCAGATGGTCTGCGTGGGAATTCTATTCGTGGGAATCGGGATTGGTCTCTGAAGCGGCCGAGCCCCGCATTAATACCTCACGTTAGCACTTCCATTCGTTTTCACACCCGCTGCCTCTTGCGCGATTTTCACTCCGACACTCGCGCCAATACGTGTCGCGCCGGCTTCCACCATGGCCCGTGCATCGGCCATGCTTTTTACGCCGCCGGACGCTTTCACGCCAAGTTCTGAACCAACCGCCCGTCGCATCAAGGCGATGTCAGCCACCGTCGCTCCACCTTTCGAAAATCCCGTTGACGTTTTGACAAAGTCGGCGCCGGCATTCTTGGCCGCCTGACACGCGCGAACTTTTTCGTCATCAGTAAGCAGCGCCGTTTCAATGATCACTTTGCACGTGACATCGTATTCGTGAGCGACCTGCACGACAGAGCGGATGTCATGTTCAACCAGACAATCGTCGCCGCTCTTCAAGGCGCCAACGTTGATAACCATGTCCACTTCGCGCGCACCGTCCTGGATCGCCCGACGCGCTTCATAACCTTTCACATCCGGCAAAGTCGCGCCCAGCGGAAATCCAATTACTGTGCAAACCGGAACACCAGTGCCTTCCAAGTGACACGCGCACGCGCGCACCCAGGTGGGATTCACGCACACGGAAGCGAAGCGGTATTGAGCTGCTTCTTCACAGAGCCGGCGAATCTCGCTTTCGGTTGCTTCGGGTTTTAAGAGTGTGTGGTCGATCAGGCTGGCCCAATCTCTTGCCGAAGCAGTTTGGCCCAGCACGAGTCCGATCCGCGCCGCACCGGCATCAATGACGCGGTGCATGCGCTCCGGGCAGCGATGAAAACACTCAGAGGTGCAGCCGCACATCTTCGCTTGATCGGCATGGTCGCCGTTCAGACGCGCGAAGATGACGTCGGTGATCTGCTCGACTAATTGTTCAAAATCGCCGTTCGATGAAAAGGCCATTGCTTTCATTCTCATCTCGCTTGAGCGAGGTGTCTGTGGCGTCGGCCGACGATATGATAACCGTTTTCAGCGGCTTTGTCTCAAACGGTTGAAACCGTTTTCCGGTTTTGAGGCTGCCGCCACACCGTGCTGAAGCAAGGTGTGAATGAGAGGCAGTTGGGAACCCGTCACCGCTGATACTGTCGCTCGATTGCTTCAATCTTTCCGACGCGTTTGCGGTGGCGTTCTTCGGTGAGATCAGTTGCCAGCCAGGCGTGGACGATGTCGCGCATTTGATCGTTTGTAATGGTCTTGCTGCCGAGTGTAAGGACGTTCGCGCCATTGTGTTCGCGAGAATTACGGGCCACTTCGACTGAGTAACACGCGGCCGCGCGCACGCCGGGAACTTTGTTAGCTGTCATCGCCGATCCGACGCCCGCGCCGTCGATCACGATTCCGACTTCCGCCGAGCCGTCGGAAACCGCGCGCGCGACTGCGTGCGCAAAGTCCGGATAGTCGACTGCGCTTTCAGAGTTCGTGCCGAAATCGTGAACGCGATGCCCAAGGTCGGTGAGAAACTTCTTTAGCTCTTCCTTCATCGGGTAGCCGCCGTGATCCGCGCCAATCGCAATCGACTTGTGCGGTTTCGAACCGCTGCGCGGCACTCGGCGCACGATTTCAATGCCGCGATCGTTCACAATGTCTGCGGCGAGTGGAGTGAGCCGTGCGTTTTCAGCAATGCGTAATACCGCGCCGCGCTCAAGGCCCCGGACGTCGTCTTCGGTGATGACTAATTTGGCTGATTCGTCGCGAGTGATCGGCGCACTAGCACTCGAAGTGACGTTTAGAGGCGGCCCACCGCTCGCCGGACTTCTGGAGGACGAAGGTTGTCCGCCGGATTTCGGCATCGTCTTGCTCAGGACGTCGCGTACCAGGGCGCGAACGCGATCTCTGGTTGCATCATCAGCCATGACTACGTCAGCAACTCGTGTCGCAAATCTAACAACCTTCCAGCAGAGGCGACTACCTGTCCATCTTTCATCTTGAAATCAACCCGACCGACATAGATGCCGCTTTTGCCGACCTGAAAGACAATCGTGTCTTTGCCTTCGGGATTTTTTTGCAAGTACGGTTTCTCCATGAACGTATGTGTGTGGCCGCTCGCGATGAAATCGATGCCGCTCACCTGCGCTGCCACCTGCGTGTCGCCGACCTCGTTACCTTTCGGATTTGGGTAATAGCCCAGATGCGACATCCCCACCACCAACTGGCACTTCTCACGGTCGCGGAGCAGTCTCACAGCGCCACGCGCCATGCTCACCGGATCGAGATACTTCACGCCCTCGAAATTATCCGGCGTAATCAAATTATCGGGGCTGATGCCCAGTCCGAACAGCCCGACGCGCACGTCGCCAAACGTCCGCACGGTGTAGGGCTTCACGCGTGATTCGAGCGGGGTTCCGCGCACGTCATAGTTCGTCGAAACGAATTCGAAGTTTGCAAACTTCATCGCCGCGGCCAACGCCTCAACGCCATTGTCAAAATCGTGATTGCCGAGCGTGACCACGTCATAACCAATCAGCGACATCGATTTGTATTCAACTTCGCCTTTGTAAAAGTTGAAGTAAGGCGTGCCCTGGAAAACGTCGCCGGCATCAACCATCAACGTATTCGGATTCTGCTTGCGAACTTCTTTGACGAGAGTTGCGCGTCGCGCCACTCCGCCTTTACCGCCCCACTGCTTGTCGGTATCAGGAATCGGATCAATCTGCGAATGAGTGTCGTTGGTGTGAAGGATAGTGATTAGTGTTTCACCCGCTGCCAGCTCGAGCAGGGGTTCACTGATCGCCGCCCGCACGGTTGGGGTCAGCAATCTTGACGCAGCGTTCGGCAATACTAAACCGGCTCCGCAAACTATTGATGTTTTCAAAAAACTTCTGCGGTCGATCATGGGTGCCCCGCCTGCGTCGCTTCTTGCCTGAACCGTCCGTCGAGATTCGTTTTGATGCTGCGGCCGGCAGCAGTCTCATCTTTGACGTATTGAATCATCGCGTCGCGCATTGTTAGCCCAAGCGGCTCAATCTTCTGAGCTTTTCCGAGGACCGAATAGTTGCCTTCTTGATCAGAAGGTACCGTCGACTGACGTTTCCAGAGGTAGTCGATGCTGACGATCGTGTAGGTCGCTTGTGGCTCGATTTCCTCTTCATGGCCGTTGACGAGCAAACGTGCGCTAACGATCTCAGGCTTATTTTCAGCGTTTACGCGATACACGATGCGAGCCCCCGATTGTGCGTCACGGTGCGATAACACTTGATTCAACAACGCCAGCAGCTGTTGGCCGGTCAGATCGAATTGAACGAGCGCGTTTTCAAATGGCAACAACTCCCAAATGTCGCTCATGCGGATGTCGCCTTCGCTCATCACACTCTTTCGCAGGCCCCCACCATTGGTCACCGCCAGAACGACTGATTTACCGAGCTTCTTTCGCGACTCAGCGAGCAACCCATCAGTAACAAAATTGCCAAGCGAACCTGCGCCTACGCCGCCTTTGCGCAATTCGCCTTTGAGCGTTCCAATCATGGTGCTTAGCTCGCGCACTTTCGGGCTGTAGGCGCCGAGCATCTTTTCAACCGCCGCATCGTCCTTGATCGCGCCGTCAACTTGCGTCTCGCTGACGCGCGCGCCGGCGTCTTTCGATGGCGCCGGCTGCGCCACCTGCCCTAATGCGACTGAAAACAAGAACACGCAGAGAACAATCGTCACGCTTGCCCGCAGCGCGATGCGCAAAGGGGTGCTGAGGTGAAACTGGTTCATCTAATCTTGTCCGTGGCGAAAAATAACAGCAGAGTGCTTACCGAAAATTGACCGGCCTTGGGGAGGCGCAATAGTATCACGCACGAATTCGCGGCGAGCAACCGAAAAATGCGCTTGCGAATCACGCATTGAATCGCTGAGTGGCATTCGCTAACCTAATTCTTGCGGGAGGCAGAAATCTTGGCTACTTCACAAGCACGACTAATGTCTGAGTTTACGAATCCTAATCTCGAAGTCTTAATCACGACTGAGCAGCTACAGAATCGCATCAGCGAACTGGGAACGGAGATCGCCCGCGATTACGTTGGGAAAAATCCACTTCTCATCGGTGTGTTGAAGGGCGCATGCACGTTCCTGAGCGACTTGATGCGTGCCGCGGACATTCAACTGGGAATCGAGTTCATGGCCATCTCGAGTTACGGCGCGTCGATGAGGACCTCCGGAGAAGTGCGCATCCTGAAAGATCTCGACGTGGCGATCGAAGGCCGGCACATTCTGGTCGTCGAAGACATCGTCGACACGGGATTGACGTTGAACTATCTGCTCGCCAACCTGAAGTCACGCGGCGCGGCGAGTGTGAAGCTGGCGGCGCTGCTCGACAAGTTCGAGCGTCGCGAAAAAGAAGTGCCGATTGACTACCTCGGATTCCAAATCCCTGACAAGTTCGTGGTCGGTTATGGCCTGGACTACGCGGAACGCTACCGGAACCTGCCGTTTATTGGGGTGGTGAAAGACCCGAACGCCTGAGGAGCGCAGGCATCTTGTTCCGATGTCATCGGGATTCGCCGATCCTGTCGGCGCTTTCACAAAGGAATTCACTTTGAAACGACTATTTCTTATCGCTCTTGCCGTTCTCGTGCTCAGCGCAACTCAAGCACGCGCGCAAGAGGACTTTTCGAAAGTCGAAATCAAGGAGACCAAGGTTGCCGGAAGCGTCTACATGCTCGAGGGTTCCGGCGGGAACATTGGTGTTTCAGTCGGCGCCGACGGAATTCTGATCGTGGACGACCAGTTTGCTCCGCTCGCTGACAAGATAAAAGCCGCACTGCACACGCTGGGCGAAGGCAAACTCAAATTCATTCTCAACACGCACTATCACGGCGACCACACCGGCGGCAACGCAGTCTTTGGGCCGGAAGCGCCAATCATCGCGCAAACCAACGTGAGAAAGCGTCTGCAGCAGGGCGCTACCGGACAACAGCCGGCGCCGAAAGAGGCGTTGCCGGTGATCACTTTTGATCAAAGCGTTTCGGTTCACTTCAATGGCGAAGAAATTCGCGTGTTGCACTTTCCCCAGGGGCACACGGACGGTGACGCGATTATCTTCTTCACATCTTCCAACGTCGTTCACATGGGCGACGACTTCTTCAATGGCATGTTTCCGTTTGTCGATATCGACAGCGGTGGTGATGTAGCTGGCTATGTTAAGAATGTGGGGGAGGTACTGGCTAAGTTACCCGCCGGCGCCAAGATCATCCCCGGCCACGGCCCGCTTGCAACGGCAGACGATCTGAAGAAATTCCACGACATGCTGGTCGCCACAACAGGTATCGTGCAGCAAAAGATCAAAGCCGGAAAAACTTTGGATCAGATCAAAACCGAGGGTTTACCCGACGAGTGGAAGTCCTGGGGAACGGGCTTTATCAAAACTGATCGGTGGATTGAGACGATCTATCGCAGCTTCACCGCCAAGAAATAATTAGAACTGTTGGCCATAATAAACGAACAACGAGTTTGCGACTCTTACGTGACTTCTGCGAGAAAGCTTCTACCGGCGTTCAATTTCAAACCGAAATTCTCAGCAATTGTGCTGCCGATGTCTGACAGCGACTCGCGCGTCCCAAGGTCAATGCCGGCTTTCGCTTTCTTTCCGTAAACGACCAATGGCGCGTATTCCCGAGTATGGTCCGTGCCGGGGTAAGTCGGATCGTTGCCATGGTCGGCGGTGAGCACCACGAGATCGTCCTGACGCATCGCGCCTTCCAGTTCCGGCCAGCGCGCGTCGAATTCTTCCAGCGCGCGCGCGTAGCCTTCAGTATCGCGCCGATGGCCGTACAGCATGTCAAAGTCAACGAAGTTCGAGAAGATCAAACCACGCGTGTTATCGCGCAGCGCGGCAATCGTCTGATCCATCGACTGCTTATTGTTCTTCGCGGTCAATTCCTGGGTCACGCCCGCCGAATCATAAATCGAAGCAATCTTTCCGATGCTGACAACATCCAGGCCGTTCTCACTTAACAAGGGCAGGAGATTCTCGCGCGGCGGCGGAACTGCATAGTCGTGACGGTTCTCCGTGCGATAGAACGATCCGGGTGAGCCCAGGAAAGGACGCGCAATCACCCGACCGACTTCATGCTCGCCGCGCAGCATCTCGCGCGCAATCTCAGAGACTTCGTACAGACGCTCAAGACCGAACACTGCTTCGTGTGCTGCGATTTGGAAAACTGAATCCGCCGACGTGTAAACGATGGGCTTGCCGGTTTTGACGTGTTCTTCGCCGAGCTCTTTGATGATCTCAGTGCCGCTGGCCGGAAAATTGCCGAGTACGCCCGGGACGTTTGCTTTGCTGATGAACTGGTCGATCACAGGTTTCGGAAAGCCGTTCGGGTAAGTTGGAAACGCGCGTTCGAGAATGATGCCGGCCATTTCCCAATGACCCGTCGTAGTGTCTTTTCCGTTTGATTTCAGCGCGCACTTGCCGTAATCGCCGCGCGCGTTTGTCACCGCTGGAACGCCGTTCAGCGGACGAATGTTGCCGAGTCCGAGCTGCTGCAAATTCGGCAAGTTCAGTTGTCGCGATTCGCAGATGTGACCGAACGTGTCTGAGCCGGCGTCGCCCCATTCGGGCGCATCGGGCATCGCGCCCATACCGGCGCCATCGAGGACGATCAGGGCTATGCGATTGAATTGAGTCATCGAGATTAGGGACGATAAGATAAGTAATCGAGCCCGCAGAATCAAACAGCAGATTAACGTAGTGGTTTTTCTGTCGCCCGCTAACGCGGGCTTTTGAATTCTTGTAGGATGTGATCCGCGGGTTACGCTCGCTTCACTCGCTCACCCGCGGCTAAATTCTGCCGCCGCTTCGCGGCCGTTGAGCGGTTTTAACTCAAGTTGGACCAACCTGAAACTGTTGTGAGGCGAGCACGTTTGCACTGCTCACTGCTCACTGCTCACTGCTCACTGCTCACTGCTCACTGCTTCGGCGCATAATAGCCTTCGCGCGCTCGCACCTGCGCGTCTTTCATGCCGCGAAGTTGCACCGTGATCTTGCGGAATTGTCCGTCGCGAGTCTTGTTCGAGGGATAGTACCCGAGACTGTACTGTGTCCCGATTTCATTGGCCACCTGGGCGAACGCCGCGCGCGCGTCCTGCAAAGTTGCCGCCGAAAAATTCTTACCGCCTGAGGCACGTGCCATCTCGTTCATTTCCAGACGCGCGAGATTGTAGAGCCGCCGGCTAATGTCCATCCGTTCAAACTGCCCAAGCCGGCAGAAATCCTGATAGTCCTCTTTCTGCAATTGCGGCACGAACAACTTGCGAAAACGTTCGAGCTGCTTTTCAGAGAGCGTCAGCCGCCCATCGTCCTCGCAATCTTTCAGCAGGCGATCTTCGACATAATCCTCTGTGCTGACTTGAATGAAATAAGAAGCCACGCCGGCGCGAGAAATACTGGCGCGGGCATCTTCAAAGGTCGAATCGCTGCTCGAGTCGACGCCGTCGGTCAAGGCCACAATTGCGCGACGCCCACGCACTTCTTCACGTGGTGGTTCGTGAAAGATCCTTTTCCCCATCTGTCCGACCGCGTCGTAGAACGGGGTGCCATTGCTGGTCGACACGTCCTCGATCGCTTCGTTCAGGACCTCGCGATGGTCAGTCAACGGGCAAAGAACATCGACCGCGGCTTTTGGCACTCCGGTGTCATTCTTATTTTTGAAAGCGACGATCGCCACGCGGTCACCTGGCCGCAATGCCCGCACGAATGCCTTCGCCGCATCACGAATTAACCCCAGGTCATCGCGCGTTGAGCCGGACGTGTCGAGCAGCAGGGCGATCTCGAATGGTGTCTCGGTCGTCGCGAAGTTCGTCAGGCGTTGCGGTTGGCCGTCTTCGAGGACAGTAAAATTGTCCAGACGCAATCCCGCAATGGGGTGCCCGTTTCGATCGGTGACGACGGCGGGCACCGAAACGAGCTGCGTTTCGACGCGCACCACATCGCCCTCATCAACTTCCTCGCCTGCGTTCGCATTCTGCGAGTTGCTCTGGCCGACAGTTCGCGGCCGCTGCCGATTGGTGTTCTGTGGTGTCTGGCGATTTGAGGCGGTGACTACAAACGTCAAAGAGACCGACAAAGCTACAATCAGGGTCTGAATTGCGACTCGCATTTTCTGATTGGTTGATCCAGTGCTGGGGTGAGCTAACTATAGCCGCAAAATTAACCGCAGAAAAGCTAAAGTGAATCGCCATCGGGGCGAACGCTTCCTTGACACTCTTTGACGCTTTTCCTTACGATGACACTTCGTCGTGACGCAGTAAGTTCCATTTGATTTTTGAAAACGGGCACGTATGTCAATGGTAGACGGCTTCCCTTACAAGGAAGAGGTTGGGGGTTCGAGTCCCTCCGCGCCCACCATTGTGAGATCTCAAATCTCAAATCTGAGATTTGAAACGCGGAGTCGTAGTTCAGTTGGTTAGAACGCCGGCCTGTCACGTCGGAGGTCGCGGGTTCGAGTCCCGTCGGCTCCGCCATTAATCAAGCGGCTGCTTTTCATTCGAAGAGCAGCCGCTTTTCGTTTTCAAAAGTCGAACGGCTGACGAATTCGAAGCGTATTAGCTAATGCCGTCGTGGATTGCCACAGGAACCTTTGTGGATGTTACTCGTGATGCAGCGCCATAAATTGGATACTGTCAATTCCGTAGCATGATTACCCAACTGAAACTTGAGTTCCTGAAGCTCGTCCGTGCGCGGAGTTTCTTGCTCTCATTCGTTTCCCTGACAACCTTCGTCGCTTTGATGCTCTGGGGGTTCTATACCTATGCGGAGCGCAAGGCCGGTGAACAAGTAACATCACAGTTCAAATACACCTACGAGAATAAGAGCTACTTCAATGGCCTCAGTTTTGCGCTCTATTCGGTAATGTTCTCGTTCAGTCTCTTGATCCCGATCTTCGTGGCGATGACAGCCGGGGGGCAAATCGCCGGCGAGCGGCAGGCCGGCACGCTGCGAATGATTAGCGTGCGTCCCGTGTCACGCGTCTCGCTGCTGCTCTCAAAATTTCTGGTAGTAGCGTTTCACACCTACTTGCTGGTTGCTTTTTTCATTGGATTAAATCTGCTGGTGGGACTCTTGTTCGTTGGCTGGGGAGATCTGCAATTGTATCCGGGCGCACTCAATCTGGTTGATGAACCGGGCAAGCTGCTTCGCGACGAGGCTCTCTTGCGCTTCGCCTATGCCAGCTTTTCCGGCACCTGGGCGCTGCTTGTAATTGCCACGATTGCGATGCTCTTTTCAGTGCTGTTTGAAAGTCCCGCTGTGGCGACCGTCGCGACGCTGGCGCTGTACCTGGTGTTCCTGATTATTGGCCGCGTCGAATTCTTTGAGCACCTGCGTCCTTACTTCTTCACTACGGACATGGATTTCTGGCGCGACGTCTTTAAACCTGACGTCCCCTGGCAGAGCTTTCAGCACTACGGCAGCATCTGCGGCGCATACACGTTTGGCACTTTGCTGTTGGCGCTGACAATTTTCGAACGCAAAGACATCAAGACTTGAACATGTTGGCGAAGTCTCTCTTGATCGCACTGTGCTTGTTGATGATCGCTGGCGCGATCAAGTTCGATCCGTCGCGCTCGCGGACGCTTCTGGGGGCGGGTGCGCACGATGGCCCGCACCTGCGCTTGCTAACCTGGAACATTGGCTACGGCGAGCTGGAAGACGACAGCCGGGCCCACACCAAAGACTTGCGCGCGGTCGCTGACACTATCTTGCGCAACGACCCGGACGCAGTCGCGTTGCAGGAATTGACGGGTCCCGAACAGCTAAAGACTCTGCTTAGCTATCTTCACAATCGCTACCAGGGAATAGTCGCCCCTGCGGGCGGTAGCGACCGGGTCGATGCGGTACTGGTCAAAGCCAAAGGCGAGCGGTTTGAAACTTTCAAAGTGGAGGAGAAGTATGCGCCTGCGGCTACCTTTCATCTGCAATCGCAGTCACCGGCGATCGTTTTCGTCAGCGCGCACGCGGATGCCTTCAAGGCAGCGCGGCGACGAGTATTTACTGGTGACGTCGTCGACTGGGCCCGCACACGTCCCAGCGGTTCGATGGTCTTTGTCGCCGGCGATTTCAACTTTGAAATGGCAGCGAAGGACGAATCACACCTCTACACCGACAACCTGAAGAACGATAGCGAAGCATACAGCTATTTGCTGAAGTACTTTCGCGACCTGGGCCGCGACGCCGGATACACCGCAGTCGATGATCGCCGCATCGATTACATCTTCGGACCGCCTGAGACAATTGCGCTGCGACGGGCCGAAGTGCTCCGGAATGCTGCTGTCGGCCAGATGGATCATTGGCCGGTGCTAATTGAAGTCGCTCTGTAACACGGCGCCACTGAGAATCAACTATGAATCAACTAGCGCTACAGGCCGACGCATTAACCAGGAAGTATCAGCGGCGTTTGGTTGTCGATCACTTATCGCTCTCAGTTGAGCGTGGCGATGTTTTCGGTTTTCTCGGGCAGAACGGCGCCGGAAAATCAACGACGATCCGCATGGCCTTGGGCTTGGTGCGGCCAACTTCAGGTCGCATAGAAATACTCGGACACGATATGGCTCGCCGACCACGCGCAGCGTTGAAGCGCGTCGGCGCGATCATCGAAGCGCCGGCTTTTTACGAGAACTTCTCGGGTCAGCAAAACCTGCGGATGCTGGCGGCCATGTCGGGTGGCGCGACCCCGCGCGCAATTGAAGGAGTGCTTGAGTTAGTTGGTTTGCGCGAACGTGCGAGAGATCCGGTGCGCGTCTATTCTCATGGTATGCGACAGCGTCTGGGCATCGCCCAAGCGCTGCTGCCAAATCCCGAACTGATCATTCTGGACGAGCCAACTGATGGCCTCGATCCGCAGGGACTCGCGGAAGTCAGAGATCTGATCGGGCGATTGCGCGATGAGCGACGTCTTACGATAGTCCTGTCGAGCCACCTGCTTCACGAGGTCGAGCAGGTTTGCAATCGTGTGGCGATAATCGATGACGGCCGTCTGCTTTACGAGGGCTCCGTCCAGGAGTTGGTGGCAGCGGGCCAACGAATTAGATTGAAAACCGACCGCGTTACCGACGCCTTCAACCTGCTTGCCAACGATCAGCAACTCGCAGTCAATCGCAATGGAGATCAGTGTCTCTATCTGCAGGTTTCCGATGAAGAGATTCCGGACATCAATGCTCTGCTGGTACGTCACGGATTCCGCGTGACAGAAATTTCTGCACAGCGTGAATCGCTCGAGGAAGTGTTTCTGCGTCTCACTCGCGAAGCACGAATTCCTGAAAAACCGGACGTCAACAAATAATCTCGGGACGCTATTACGGTTTTAGTAGGCCGCCGGGCTCGACTTCGCTTTGCCAACGCCGTTGGCAGAAAACTACAATCGCGGCGATGATTCCCGTCGCTGAAGCCATCAACATAGTTCTTGAGCAAACTTCCGCGCTCAGCACTGAATCTGTCGCCCTCAGCGAATCGACCGGACGAATTCTCGCTGAAAACATCATCGCCGATACGGATCTGCCTCCGTTTGATCGCGCACAAATGGATGGTTACGCAGTGCGCGCTGCGGATGTCGCGAACACACCAGCTCAATTGAAAGTCGTGGGCGAATCCGCCGCCGGCGCCGGCTGGCATCAAGAGATGAAAGCGGGCGAAGCTGTTCGCATCATGACGGGGGCGCCGGTGCCCGTCGGCGCTGACGCCGTACAGCAGGTTGAATTGACGCGCGAAGCAAACGGCGCCGGCACTGTCGAGATTCTCGAAACTGTTGAAACCGGCCGTTCGATCGTGAAGCAAGCAGCCGAAATCAAATCAGGGGAAACAGTCTTGCGCGCGGGCGAAAAGATCAAATCGGAGACTATTGCCACGCTCGCATCGTTTGGTTACGCACAAGTGAAGGTCGGAAGGAAACCGCGCGTCGCTGTGATGGCTACTGGCACTGAGCTTGTCGATGTGCACCAGAAACCGGGCCGCGATCAGATTCGCGATTCGAACAATTACACTATCGAGGCTTACGCGAGACTCGCTGGCGCGACCGTCCAGCGGCTGCCGCTCGCCGGCGATGATAGAGAAGAATTGAGACAGCAGATGTCTGCTGCCGTTGAGAACTGTGACGTCTTGATTACTTCTGGCGGAGTGTCGATGGGTGTTTACGATTTTACGAAAGCCGCGTTCCGGGACTTGGGTGCAGAAATTTTCTTTGAACGTGTCGCACTGCGACCGGGAAAACCGACAGTATTTGGCCGCGTTGGCAAGACTCTAATCTTCGGATTGCCCGGCAACCCCGTTTCAGTGTCGGTGACATTCAATTTGTTCGTGCGCGCGGCATTGCGCGCCATGCAAGGCGCAACTGAAACGTCGTTGCCAGAGTTAACCGCGGTGTTGGCGCACGATGTGAAGGGCTCAAAGGATCGCGAAAGTTACTTGCCGGCAGTTTTGCGCACCGACGAGAAGGGAACTCTAATCGCGGAACCATTGAAGTGTGGCGGCTCTTCGGATTTTGTTTCGTTTGCCAGAGCGACTGCGCTGATTAATGTGCCCGCAGGCGTACACCTTGCGTCAAATTCCCGCATAAGAATTGTGCGTTTACCATCTAACGCTTGATCGCAA
>DASYPX010000096.1:0-3190 GCA_036006125.1 Pyrinomonadaceae bacterium
GACGAGAGAGTCTCGCCGCAACTTCATAGCACCATCGAGCGCCTTAAAAGTAAAGACGAGTCGTCACTCGCCGATGGCTATCGCATAGCCCGCCGCACCTTCTACATGAACCGATGGATTCGAGGTGGTGGGTGGTATCCCGACTATCAATTGCGTCTGTTCAATCGCCGCCAAGGCAGTTGGGGTAACCGTTTGATCCACGAATCGTTTCAAATGCGCCGGGGCACCCGTGTCGAAACACTCACCGGCGATCTGCTTCATTACACCGTTCGCGATGCGGCGCATCATGAAGACATGATAAAGCAGCGCTATGCTCCGCTCGGTGCGCGCCAGATGTATCGCGATGGCAAGCGCACTTCAGGAATCAGCACGGCTGTTGCCGGTCCGTCGGCGTTCGTGCGCAGCTACATTTTGAAAGGTGGTTTTCGGGATGGTGCCGCCGGACTAGCGATTGCGAAGTTCGCGGCACAGCACGCGACACTCAAACACAAACTGCTCAGAAAACTGCAGGAACAAAATCAAAGCAACAACGAATGATCTTTCCCTCTCCTGGGAGAGGTGAGGGGCTGAAAGCTGGCATGTGTCTCCTATCCAAGAGCTTTCGGTTTCGTGAGGCTCCGTCTCACGAAACCGAAAGACTAAACTTGGACTCCAAGTACCTCTTAGCTTCGCTCCCTCACCCAACCTCTCCCAAAGGGAGAGGGAGAAACTTGTAGGCAGGTGATTCTTCGCCGCGCTACAATGCAAAAGGATGAGCCTTTTGGCGATCGAGAACTACGTGGCCGTGCCGCTGCCAATAGCGTGTGCGGTCGCCGGAATTCTCGGAGCAATAATCGGCAGCTTCCTTAACGTCGTCATTCATCGCGTTCCGCGCGAACAATCTGTCGTCTTTCCAAACTCAGCCTGCCCTTCATGCCATACGGCGCTCAGGCCTTACGACAACATTCCAATTCTTAGCTTTCTCATCCTGCGCGGTCGCTGCCGATTCTGCCGGAAACCAATTTCGATTCGTTATCCAATCGTCGAAGGCCTCACCGCGTTACTATTTGTTGGGGTCGCACTGCATGATGGAACATCGTTCGCGCTGCCGTTTGATCTCGCGTTTGTCGCTGCATTGCTCGCGCTGATTTTCATTGATGCCGAGCACATGATTCTCCCGAACGTGATTACGTACCCAGGGATTCTGTTCGCACTATTGACGCGCATCGCGCTGCCCTATCTCGTCGGGCCTGCGCAGTTCGATGATCTACCGGGATTGATCCTGAGATTCCCGCCAAACTTTCCGCTGTGGACCGTATCGCTGATCGGGTCCGCGATCGGAGCGTTGATGGGCGGTGGCTCGCTTTGGCTGATGGGTTTTGTGTGGGAGAAGCTGCGCGGTGTCGAAGCCATGGGGCTCGGCGACGTCAAGATGATGTTCATGGTAGGCGCGTACCTTGGTTGGCGGCTGGCCGCATTGACGATCTTTTTCGGAGTTCTCTCAGGTTCGTTGATCGGCATCGCGATCATGATGAAGCGTGGAAAGCGAAATATGCAGATGATGCTGCCTTTTGGAATCTTCCTCGGGGTCGGCGCAATTGCCAGCCTGTTGTTTGGCCATTTTGTGGTCGATTGGTACGCGTCACAGTTTCGTTAGTATCATGCGAATCAGTGGCAGACAACTTACGGTGACGATTTTGGCGGCGGTCTTTTTGCTTGCGGCCGTCGTTGTCTTTGCGCTCTTCGTCCTTGCGACGAGCACCGCTGACCTTTATCAACCGTTTCTGCTGACAACCTTCATCGTCGCTCTCTTCGTGAGCCTGGTGTGCATTGTATGGCTGCTCCGCGGGGTCCTGCGACCTTATAATCAACTCATCAGTGAAGCGGAGCGCGCGCCTATCGCGCATTCGTCGAAGCCGCAGAATGAAGCAGCGTTCGTCCTTGAAACATTTCAGTCTGTGGTGGCCCAGCTACAAGCGCAACAGCAGGAGTTGGAACGACTCTCTGCTGACGCCAGCCAACGCGCCGACTCAGCCGAGCGTTTTAGCGAGAGAATTGTCGCAAGCATGCCGACGGGACTGATCGCCTTCGATCTCTCCGGCAAAGCGACTGTCGTAAACGCTCCCGCGCGCGCACTGTTCGACAGTCAATCGAAGTTCGAGGGTGAACACTATCGCACGATCTTCCGCGCCGCCCCGGCGTTGGCTGAGATGGTCGATGCCTGCCTGAAGGCGGGCACGATTTTTCGGCGCGAAGAGGTCGAGTTTAACGGGTTTCCCACGCCAAAACGATTAGGCGCCACGGTTGCGCCAATCGATCCCTCCACGTCAGGTTCCAAAGGTGCATTGTGTCTAATCACCGATATCACTGAAGTCACGCAACTCCGTGAGCAAGTAGCGCTGAAACGGAATCTTGAGAATCTCGGCGAGATGTCCGCCGGCCTGGCTCACGAGTTCAAGAACGCGATGGCGGCACTACACGGTTATGCCCAATTCTTGCAGAATATTGATCACAGCGAGCAAACGAAAGGCGCTGCTGATGCTTTGGTGCAGGAGGTTAGAAGCCTTTCGGACATGACTACAGCGTTTCTCAATTTCGCCAAACCTCAGACCCCGCAGCTTGACCACGTTGCACCCGCCGAGATTCTGCACGAGTGTGTAGCGGAATTGGAACCGCTCTACAAAACAAGAAGAGTTGAGCTAGCCATCGAATCGGATGCGAGTGTGCCCAATGTCAACGGAGATGCGCGCATGCTGCGACAGGCACTCCTGAATCTGTTGCGCAATGCGGCCGAAGCCATTCCGGATAGCAGTACCAGTCGGAAGGTCTTCGCCAAAGTCTCGACGGACACGCTCAACGGTCAACGCTCGGCCGTTGTGAGTATCCGCGATACGGGCCCAGGAATTCGCGCAGCCGACATTCAAAAAGTTTTCATTCCCTTCTTCACCACCAAGGCCTCCGGTCACGGCGTAGGCCTGCCGCTGGCGCACCGCATCATCACACAGCATGGCGGCAGCTTGACTGCCGCAAACATGGCGGAAGGTGGTGCATCTTTCACAATTCGGCTGCCCTGTGATTGACGCTTGTTTCCCGCGAGACATGCGTTTCAGAACTCGGCTATAATCCCATCGATGAAACGCTCGGGAATTGCCGACCTTCCACTCCACGGTGGGCATGTGCCTCAGTGGCTCGCGCAGCGCATGACAGCGCT
>DASYPX010000097.1:0-2931 GCA_036006125.1 Pyrinomonadaceae bacterium
CGCGGTCGCGCGGGCGGTTTCGGCGCCTTCGTCCTCAGTGTAGTAATCCGACTGATAGTACGCCGAATAATATCCTCCGCCGTAATAACCATGCGACTCGGCCTTCACGTTGTTCAGGACGACGCCAAAGATGTGCGCGCCTACGTCCAGCAGTTGCTGACGCGCCCGGCGAACAACGGCGCGGGAGCTGCGACCGCCGTGCACGACGAGAATTACGCCGTCGACGAACGTTGAAAGAATGGCGGCGTCGGTGAAAGAGATTGCCGGCGGCGAATCGACGATGATGTGGGTAAATCGTTCCGACAAAGACTGCAGCAGCTTGCGCATTTCTTCTGAGCCGAGCAACTCTGCCGGGTTCGGCGGAATAGGACCTGAAGTCAACAGTTTGAGGTTCGGCACTCTCTCGTAAGACTGAAGAACGTCGTCTATGGGACTCTCGCCTGAAAGATAATTTGTCAGACCGCGCGCGTTCGAAAGATTAAAGTTGGCGTGTAAGCGTGGACGGCGCAAATCGCAATCGATAATCAGAACTTCGGCGCCAGTCTGGGCCAACATGAACGCGGTGTTTATCGCGGTCGTGGTCTTGCCCTCAGAAGGTTGACTCGAAGTGATCAGAATCGTCTTCGGCGGATTTCCGGCAGATGACAGTAACAGTGAGGTCCGCAAGTGCCGATAAGCTTCGGCGATCGGCGAACGTACGTCGGTTACGAGTGCCAGCGCAGTCGATGGATTTGATCCAGCGGCTTCCGTCTGGGCCGGCAGCCTTGCTTTTTCGTTTCGCGCCGCTGGAATTAATGCCAACGCAGGCAGGTGAATGTACCGGTCGATGTCGTCAATCGATTTCACGCTATCATCAAGGAAATCCAGCAGGAACGCGAGACCGATACCGGCCATCAGGGACAACAGGAAGGCCACCAGGATGGTGCGCAGACGCGCCGGGCCGATTGGTTCGCGCGGCACGCGACTGTAATTCGCTATCGAGACGTTCGTGCCGGCGTCACCTGAAATAGCATTCAACTCACGCTGCTTTTGCAATAACGTATTCAGATATTGCTCGTCCGTGGCCAATTGCTGCGTCATCGCCGCGAGATCGATCTCGGCCTTCGTCTGCGCGGTAGTTTTGCCATGTGCCTGACTGTAAGCATCGACCAGCCCCTTGTATTGGGCTTCGGCAGCTTCGTACTTCTTCTTCATCGCCCCGAGGATCTGCGTCGGCGCTCGCCTTAAATCTTCTTCCTTCGATTTTATTTGCGCGTCGATAGTCTTAACTTCGGGCCACTCCGGGGTGTAGCGTTGCAGTAACGCATTGCGTTTTTCATTAAGGTCACTCAGCTCGTCGCGCAGCTTGCGGATGTGTTCGTCCTTTTGGACCTCTGGGTTTTCCAAAGGATCTGCGGCATTCTTGGCGGCTTCATAGGCGGCCTTTAGATTTCGGCGCTCGTTCTCTGCATCCAGTAACTGCTTGCTGTATTCACTCTCTCGTTCAGCCTCGAGATTTACGCTCGTCGCCGTTAACGGGAGATTGTTCTCTTTGGCAAAGTTGAAACGTGCATCACGTTCGTCTTTAACTTTTTGTTGATACTCAGCGATCGCTTTTGCCAGTGCGATGCCGGCTTTGCTCGTGCCCGCTTGTTGCCGCTCGATATTGTTCTGCACAAAGACGTCGGCAAGCGCATTTGCGACTCGTTGCGCCATCTCGGGACTAGTGTGCGTGTAATTGATCACAACGAGGTTAGTCTTCTCCACCGGTGCGACCGTTTCATTGGCGACGATGGCGTCCTCGTACGGCTCCAAATTGGCCAGTTGCTCTGACGTAAGCTGACGATCGGACATTTCACTCTCGCCAACCGGCTGCGGCTCGGTGCTCTGGCCCTGTGCGGACTTACTCGCGTTCTTATCGCGTGAAAAGATTCGTTTCAAAGAAGAGAAAATGCTGCTGTTCGCCTGTCCGCCCATGAAGTCGGTATTGTTTTGCAAATCCAGCGTGAGGATGACTTGCCGCGCCAGGATCGGACTCTGGAGGAGCTTCAGTTGAGTGCCCCAGAAATTCGGATCTGTCTGGTTGATCACCAGCGCCTGCCCGGTTTGCAGAATGTTTCCGCCTTTCGGCTCGATGCGGATCGTGGTGCTGCCCTGATAGATGGACGGTTCGCGATATACCTGGATGGTCACCAGCGACGTAATGACGAGAACCAGACTAAGAATCAGCCACTTGCGTTTGAGAATTATGTACAAATACTCACGGACGTTCGTCTCCGGCTGATTGCCATAGCGGCTGTATTTGCCGTACGCACGGCCTTGTGCAATTTCGGCAAGTGATGTTTCCGCCTCGCGCGGGGGCCTGATTGGGAGCAAGCGTTCGTCTTGAGTCATACCAAAAACCTATTTCGTTGAATTATTCGCCCTGGACAATAGGCGATCATAATACCAGACCCTTGAAACGAGGCCAATCAAAACGGTCTCGGCCGTACGCGCCGCGGCGTAGCTCTACCTGCGTTGGGTTGGATTCTAAACTGCGGCGGTTTGGCTGCCGCTCCGGGACTTAATAAAAGTGTGTAAGGCGTCGATCCAGTGAGGCAGCGGATCGAGATGAAGAGCCTCAGACCACAGGCATCGCAGGCGCGAATTGCGCGGGCGCGCGGCCGGGCGGTGCAAGTCGTCAAGCGTCACGGTTTCGATGCGCGCTGACGCCGGTCCAGCGATTTCCAGTGCAGTTCGCGCGAAACTGTCAAAACTTGCCCCACAGCCGGCATTCACGACGTGAAACACACCCGGCAGATCCAGGACTGCAAGCGCACGCAAACGCCGGGCGAGATCCGGCGCATAAGTCGGTGTCCCTACCATATCTGAAATAGCTTTCAACGGTTCGTTCCGTGCGGCACGCGACAGCAGCGTGCTGAGAAAATTCTTACCGCCGTTGCCGAAAATGTA
>DASYPX010000098.1:0-5397 GCA_036006125.1 Pyrinomonadaceae bacterium
AAAAAGGAGAACTTACCAATGCTGATCACGAAAAAAATGTTGCTGGCGGTGACGCTGGTAGCCGCGCTTGTCGGCGGTGGACTTGGTTCACTTATTACGCACTCAGCCAATCGCACTGAGGCGGCTAATGACAATTATCAAACAACTGCGAATGCGGCACCGACCACTACTGCGGAACAACAGGAAGCGGCTAACGCATCGAAATTCGGCTCGTCAGCCGAGCAGACTGCTTACCGCGAAGGTTTTGCTGAAGGTTACAACTCATGCGCCTCGGCGGCTAAAATCGGCACGCTGAATAATAGTGTCGCGTCAACGTATCGCGCGCCAGCTCGCCGTTACTCGAGCAGCACACGACGCGTTTACTACGATTACAACTCAGCCCCACGCGGCCGCAGCTTCTGGTCGAAGCATCGCGATAAGCTGACGATGGCCATCGGCACGGGTGCCGGCGCGGCCTTGGGCGGCTTGATCGGTGGCAAGAAGGGCGCGGGTATTGGCGCATTGGCCGGTCTGGGCGGTTCAGCTTTGTACACGTACAAACTGCGCCGGCGCACGCCGCGCTACTAACGAATCCGGAGGAACGGTTTCGTGAACAGCAAACGCAGACTTCTGTTGGCCGCCGCGCTGGTGGCCTTGACGGGAGTGAGGGCAGTTTCATTCGGAGCTGCCCTTTTTGCTGCGTCTTCCGAGCCGGCTACTTCGGCGCGCGTTAACCTTCCGCGTCCAGTTCGATTGCGTGACGTTCGGGGCCGCGGGTTACTCGTCAGCGTTTGGCTAAATTCCACCGGCCCATTCACGTTCGCGTTAGACACCGGAGCCGGAACAACGCTTATTTCACCGCGCGTTGCGAGTGCGTCTCGTTTGAATGTTAGATCCGCATCAGGTCGATCGATTGCCGGACTCAGCGGGCGTGGAGTGGCAGTTGATGAGGCGACGATTCAAACAGTAGCCATCGGCGACCGTGCAAATGTTTTCCCCGGTGCGATTGATGCGATGGTGACGTCAGGCTTGCCGGCCGACATCGATGGCGTACTCGATCCGACCCAAGCGTTTTCGCCGCTCGGCTATGTCATCGATATTCCGCGCCTGGAATTATCGGTATTCGACGCCCAAACGACGCCGCTCAGCACTGACAACCAGCCGAATGAAGGCGCAGTCGTTCCGTGGCTGCGCGAACGCCAGAGCCGGCGTCCCTTTGTGCAATTGGACAATGGCGATCGCGCTCTGATCGACACGGGCTCGAGTCTGGGACTGGCCATTCGAGATTCATCTGCGGCAAATCATACAAATGCGTCGCTTTCGCGTGACGTTGGCGGCGGCCAAATCACGGCGAGGCGCGTGCGACCAACGACGGTGGCAATCGGCGCGTTGTTCTTACGCAACGTTCCCACTGATCTGATTTCGGGTGCGGAAGCCGACGCGCCAGTCTTGATCGGGCTCAGCGCACTGCGACCCTTTCGCCTCGCCTTCGATCCAGTTCATCGACTAATTGAAATTGCGCCCGTCGAACGCCGCCGGTAACGCGTTTGACTTTGATTAGTCATTCGGCGATATTCCGCCATCGCGTTTCAATCAAAATTCTAATTATCCCGCTTGTTTATGACTCTCGAACTTGCAATTCGTCGCGCCGAGCTATTGATGCCTGGCACCAAAGCACCCAAGCGCAAACGGGATCCGGTATGGCAGGCGATCATCAAAGTTTCGATGTTCATTGAAACCAACCCAAAGGAAATGTGGGACTTTATTTCCAAATGGGGGCGCTCCGACAGCGAAAATGTGCGAACCGCGATTGCTACTCTTGTGTTAGAACACTTTCTTGAATTTTACTTTGACGATTATTTTCCCCTTGTCGAGGAACTCGTAAAATCGGACCGCAATTTTGCTGACACGTTCTCTCGTTGCTGGAAATTTGGGAAATCGGAACTTCCCGAAAACGCGGCGCGTTTCGACCGGCTGCAACAATTTTGTTCGCCGGGCGCGGGATAACTCGTTAGCTCTCGGAATCGAACATGGAATCTAGGCACTCTTTAATGAAGCTCCTTCTAGTCGTTGCGTCGCTACTCGTACTTCTTAGTTCGGGCGCCAACGCCCAGGATGAAGCCGCAAAGATCGACAAGGCGCGCGTCCCAGCGCAAGCGAACGCGCCTCAGAAATTTGCGCCGTCAGGTTGGAAAATCGAGGAGCAAGTTACCGGGGATTTGAACGGTGACGGACGGGACGATTACGCACTGAAACTCGTCGAGGACAAGCCCGAAAAAAATAGCGAAGGCGACCCGACTGAACGCGGAAGGGCGTTGGTCATTGCGCTCGCGACGCAAGACGGAGGATTGACTCGCGCAGGCGTGGCTACAGACCTTTTACAATGTACCCGATGCGGTGGCGCCTTTTATGGCTTTGTCGAGACGCCGGTAGAAGTGACCATTGAAAAAGGAGTAGTAGTAATTCAGCAGGATCATGGCTCCCGCGAAGTCACGAACACGACTTATCGCTTTCGCTACGAAGCATCCACCAGCAAGTTTCTTTTGATTGGCTTCGACCTGGCTGAGACGGATCGAGCCAGTGCTTCGGTCACATCGGAAAGCATCAACTACCTCACTGGCGCGCGTGAAGAAATGCGCAGCAAAGGTGAAAAAGACGTAAAGAATAGGACGGTGATTCCGAAGCGCAAGATTTATCTGGATGACATCTCGGCTGAGGAAATGGAAACCGCCGCCTACAAACGTCTGAAATTGTAGCCCCGCGTCAGGATCCTTCGACCACGATCATTTGAGTTTTGGAGGTCGCCTGTCGCAACGCCTTCGCATCTTTGTATTCCGGTGAGTCCCACCACGCCTTCGCTTTTTCCACGGAAGGAAACTCAACCATCACAAAGCGTTTCGGCGACCAGTCGCCTTCAAGCGTCTGGACTTTACCGCCGCGGACAATGAAACGGCCGCCATACGGCGCGAGCGAAGGCGGCACCATCGGCTTGTAATCTTCGTACCTGACCGGGTCTTCTACTTCGACTTGAACAACGATGTAGGCTGGCATATTTGTCTCCTGAACTGACTAAGAAAGAAAAGCGCGCCGGCATTGTAACCGACGCGCTGGAAGTTCGTTGATGCGGGATGCTTGTGATTAGCGATTAAGCATCAGGGAAGGCGAGAGAAGGTTGCCGACCCAGGAAACGAGGGCGGCGGTGGTTTCACGCGCCAGCGATGCCGCGGGCGCGAGAATGGGAACGGTTGTCGCAGCCACGACAGTCGACGTTTCGCCGGTTTGGAAGTCAACGTTGCTGTCGACTGATTGGTAAATTGCGAGATACATCTGTGTCTCCGCCGGAATGAGAGAACGCCAGCCACTGCCGCCATCTGAAAGATAAGAAGGAATCTTGTAAGGATTCGAGTTGTATCCGGCTGCCAGCAACTCAGTCTTCGTCGCAGTACCGGTCTGAAGCGCCTGCTGTACTTCATCCTGGTTTTGCAGGTATTTCCAGGTGTCATTGATGTAGAGCAGCATCGCCTTCAAAGCGTTCGCATGGTTCTGCATGCCGGTGACGAAATCCGGTTCGAGTGCGACATTCGGATGATGCTCACGAATCGCGTTGTAGGTTTTCGGTATCATTTGAATCATGCCGCCTGCGCCCGCCGAGCTGACCGAATAACGGTAGGTATCGCCACGATTCAACGCGTAGAGCGCCAGCACTTCGCGCGAGATGTCGGGACGGCTTTCATTCAGGAAACGCTTGTGGTCGGTGTGCTCAACAATCACCAGGTGCGCGGCGACGTCGACTATATCTCGCGGAATTACGACGCCCTGCGACGCGAGATCCTGTGCGGCCCGATCGATCATCGTCGTCACGTAGGCTTCGCCCGAAGCAGCCAATTCCGGTGACATCAGCGCAGGATGAGCAGAAACGTAGAATGCCGGCTGCACGGCGCCATCCTTCTCAATCGGATAACGCACCATCAGCGGAAACAGAGACTTTCCCGTTGCGGGATCGGTCACGGTAACAGCCGTGTTGACGCCGTTGGGGCGCACGATGCGGACACGCAAGGTCTCGCCCTGTTTGCTGGGCAGTACGTACTCAGCGCCTTTTGTGAGGAACGAGTCCTTGTTCAGCGCGAGAACCTGCATCTGCGAATTGGCGCGGTCGAAAGCCGACAAATAAATCGTGTCTGAGTCTCCGGCAGCCAGGGCATTCAGCACTTGCTTCGCCTGCGCCAAATGGTCCTGAATCTGTGCCGGCGACAATGGATTGTCGCTTGAGCTTTGTGCCGCAACGGATGTTGATGAGGAGTCCGTCACATCATTCGAGAAGCCCGCAGGGGCTTGCGCAAAACCAGCTTTTGTTACGAGCAGGCACACAAATGCCTGCATGAGGAATTTCGAAAATCTCATTCGGTTTTTCCCTATTTTGTGAGTGTTAGAATCGCCGGGAAGTTAATAGATGCCCACCGTTCCGGTAGGGTTGTGACAAGTTTGCCAAGGAATCCCGTCAATGAGAACGAACGAAAATCACACGGTAAAACGGTTCATTTCGACTGCCGTGAGCCGATTCAACTGTCCACAATTGCGAACGTACGCACTGGAAACGTGCCCATGCCTTTCACCTTTACCGGCACGGCAAAGAACTTGAATCCGGCTGGAGGCAGCGCTCCGAGGTTGCACATATGCTCGACAATCGGAATGCCTTTCGCCAGCAGAATGCTGTGAGCAGGGCGCGTCAGGTCAGCCGTGTCGTCGATGTTGTATGAATCGATGCCCACCAACGCCGCGCCTTCGTTGGCAACAAACTGCGCGGCGTCATTTGTCAGGAAGGGATGAGTGCCTTCGAAGTATTTGTCCGCGTTCCAATGCTGATCCCAACCCGTGTGAATGAGCATGGCCTTGCCCTTCACATCCACGCCGTCGAAGACATTCTTATCGACAGCTCTTTGCCCTTGGCCCTTTGCTCTGAGCACGACGCCGTCCAGGTTCGCCAGCGACCTCAGCTCCAGCTCTGACAAATCTTTCCCATTTTCGTAGCGATGAAACGGACTGTCGAGATAGGTACCGGTGTTCGCCACCATCTCGATCTTGCCGATCTGAAACTCAGTGCCGCTAGCATAATGCTGACGTGATTGTTCGCGACTCAGAAAGTCGCAGATGATCGGCGCAGGTAGGCCTTTGTAGGTGATCAGGCCGTCCTCAATCGTGTGACTGAGATCGATGAAACGCACGTCTATTTAGAATTGACGGTTTACCATTTACTAAGAGAGTGGCTTGGACACGTGCTCATGGATGATTAGCCATTTAGCACCACGCTTCTGAAAGACGATGGTGTGTCGACCGGTGAATTCCAACGGCGATCCGTCCTTGGCTTTGGCAACCAGGCGGAAAGTCAGACTAGCAATAGCGAGGTTGCCGCTGCGCGTG
>DASYPX010000099.1:0-6543 GCA_036006125.1 Pyrinomonadaceae bacterium
ATTGCCGATTGCCGATTTCCAATTGCCGATTTGAAAACCGCCGCCGGTCAACTCTGACGTTATCCGCTTAGTGGGAGGCACGGATTGCGCACTAACATCGTTTTGATTGACTCGGAGAATGCGAAGCCCGAGTCCATTGAAAAACTCAAGCACGAGCATTTCCAGGTTAAGGTTTTTGTTGGTACAAATCAGAAACGGCTCGACTTCGCAATAGTAAGTGCCGTGCACTCGCTGGGCTCCAATGGCGAGTATGTCCAAATCAGCGGCAATGGACCTAATGCTCTGGATTTCCACATTGCCTATTACATAGGTAAGTTATCTGCCGTCAATCCGGACGCTTACTTCCATATCATTTCCAAGGATAAGGGCTTTGACCCGCTTATCAAGCACCTAAAGGAGCAGAATATTCTCTGTTCCAGATCGTCATCAGTCTCGGAAATTCCGTTAGTAAAATCTTTGAATAAGCTGTCTCCAAAAGAGCGGGCCGCGGATTTCTACGAAAAGCGCATTGCAGCGGCAAAGGATCGTCCTGCTACCGTCACGTCTTTGCAGAGCGCAATTCTGTCCCACTTCCACAAGGTGCTCTCACCGGATGAGGTCGCCAATGTGGTTAAGGCGCTTAAGCAAGCGGGGCACATTATGGTAAATGGGAAAAAGGTCGCGCATCCGAAACGCGGCTAACAACTCTTTGGACCGGAGCGATGACATTGCCGATTGCCGATTTCCAATTGCCGCTTTTGAAATCGCGCCGCCTTGTTACCTCTGACGTTGGGTGGATACTGGCGGTCGGCGTACCTGCCTTCCCTGGGCGAGCCGCTCAAGCGCAGAGTTAACTGGCTCCGCCGATTGGTTGCACACTACTGAGCGTCACGTATGCGATTCGTCCTCTGCACAATCCTTGTAGTTTTGGCGACCCTTCCGGCGACGCAGTCTGCGCCGGCGCCGGTCATCGACTCCCACCAGCACCTGTTCAGTCCGGCCGCCGCCGCTCTCGTCACAGGTAATCCAAATTCGCCGGGCATCAGCGCGCGCAACCTTATTGAACTCCTCGATTCAGCAGGCATTAAGCGTGCGCTCGTGCTGTCAATGGCATATACCTGGGGCAAAGCCAGCCGCGCACCGGTCGCAAACGAATACGAGCACGTGAAGGCTGAGAACGACTGGACTGCGCAGCAGGTAGCGCAATACCCGGACCGTCTGCGGGCGTTCTGCAGCTTCAACCCACTTAAACCGTACGCGCTCGAGGAGCTGGCGCGCTGCAGCAAAGATCCGCAGCTGCACTATGGGCTGAAACTGCATTTCGGTAATTCCGACGTCGATCTCGACAATCCGAATGATGTGGAGAAGGTTAAGAAGGTCTTCGCGGCTGCGAATGGTTATTACATGCCGATCGTAGTGCACCTGCACACGTCAATCGACAACCAACGGAAATACGGCGCCGATGAGGCACGTGTGTTCCTGAACAAGCTGCTCGCGGCGGCGCCAGACGTGCCGGTGCAGATTGCGCACCTGGCTGGCTCAGGTGGTTATGATTCGGCAACGGACTCGGCACTCAGTGTGTTCACGGATGCGATCGCGAGACATGATGCCCGCATGAAGAACGTGTGGTTCGATGCGACCGCAGTGGTGCGACCCACTATGTCGCCCGATGATCTGCAGCGGATCGCGTCCCGCATTCGGCAAATCGGCGTCGCGCGCGTCCTGTACGGCTCGGACGCAGCTTCGAGCCCGCCCGTATATCCGAAGGCGGGGTGGGCCGCGTTTCAACGTCTCCCGCTGACTACGGACGAGCTACGCGCCGTCGCGACCAACATCCCGCCGTACATGGTGATTTCGCAAAGCCGTAATCGAAACTGCGACCTCAGCGGTTGGTAACCGATTTTGAGATCGGGATTACTGAGAAAGAGGCTGCAGAAGCTTATACCGTCGAGGACATTGATAATCGAGTGTGGAACAAAGTGGGCGCAATGGATTTCGGATTCGCTGGCGCAACATCTATCGCCCGCTTTGCGGGCTTGAGATCTTGGGGAACTTGATCCCAGGGTTACGCTCGTCCCGATACATCGGTACTCTCTCACCCTGGGCTAAACTCTTTCGCGGCTACGCGGTTTCTTGACGCAGACCTACATTGACGCTGCACTGAGTTGGCGTTATTACTTGCGGGCGTCGCACAAGCATGGTTTACGGAGGTAAGTATGATACGTCGCTCAGTTAGGCTGGTTGCCGGTGCGTTGGTCGTCTTGACCGCGTTCGTCTTCGAAGGAACTGGACGGCAGCGGAAAACAGCCGACACGCACGCGCAGGACAGGGCCGAGATCGAGAAGTTTCACCGCCGGGACATCGCTGCGACTTTGTCGAGAGACACGACGGCCCTCACCGAGCTGTTTACTGAAGACGGCGTGCGCCTCTCACAGGGTGAGCGCGACGATATTGGCAAGGAGGCTATCCGCGCCACCAACGAGCGCTTCAAGGCCGCTACTCCGGAGTTGCGTGTGTTGAGCTATGTCCCGGAGACCAAAGACCTGACGGTCACGGACGGGTGGGCCTTTGAATGGGGCTACTTCACCGCGAGCTACGTGGAGTCGCCAGGCGGTGAAGTGAAGCGCTTTCGTGGAAAGAGGCTTATGGTCCTGAAGAAGCAGCCCGATGGCAGCTGGAAATGCGCTCGCTTGATGGCCGTGATGAACCCGTCTAAGTGAGTGGCGACAGCAGTCTTGCAAAAGCGCGACCCCAGCGGATAACTCGTTGGACCGGATCAGAAAAAAGCAGTGATGAGTTATGAGTGATGAGTTATGAGTCATGAGCCGTTACGGTTACCACGTTGATTGGAGGAAGCAACATGTCTCACGGCAAGATCTGTTACGTTGAAATTCCGGCCATAACGGCCGAAAGCTCAGCCGGCTTCTATAGCAGCATTTTTGGCTGGACCATCAGAAAGCGCGGAGACGGCGCACTCGCTTTCGACGACACAGGTGGTGTCAGTGGGACCTGGGTGAAGGAGAGCGACAGAACTCCGGACGAGCAAACACGCATCTACATCATGGTGGATGACATTTCCGAGACTCTCAAAAAGATTGAGGTCGCAGGTGGCCGCATACTTACGCCACGAAAAGATATCGCTCCAGGTTCAGGGGCATTTGCTGTCTTCGCGGATCCGGCGGGCACCGAATTCGGACTATACGAAGAGCCAAAGCGCTAATCAGTGGCCACCGAACGCGAACAAAAGTAGAGATGGGTGGTGAGTAATGAGTAATGAGTGATGAGTGATGAGTGAAAACAACTTCCGCCTTCATCCTTTCGCTTTCATCCTTGCTTTTCAGCGTCGCCGTCAAACTTGACGTTGACAGACCTTCTCTTTAGCCCCTCCTCCAGAACATGCTGAGCAAAAAAGGCCGACAATTCATTCTCTTAACATTCCTAATTAGTTGGTCAGTGGCTTTAGCCGTATACCTGCTCCACATCAAATACGGCTCAATCCTGTTCTTAGTCTTCCTCGCAGTTTGTTATATGCCCGCACCGGCTTATGCCACTCTGATCTTACAGAAGCTGGTCTATCGCAGTTCATTGAAGCCTTACGGGTTCACGCTCAAGAACTTGTCGTGGCGTTGGCTTTTGATCACGACAATTGGATTTACCTGGTTCATCGTTCTGGGGACATTTGTGGTCATTGGCATCCTGGGAAACATATCCGGAGTAGCTCTTTTTGGCAGGATTGACTTCACCGAAGCGGCAGTCTTACACCAGGTCACCGTCTTTACGCGCGGAGCTTTTGGCGACTTGCCCCAACATTCCCCCATTCCGCCGGTGGCCATCTTCCTGCTAAGCCTGGTGCAAGGTAGCATCGCCGGCTTTACCGTCAGTCTTCCCTTCACGTTCGGGGAAGAGTTGGGCTGGCGCGGATTGTTATTGAGAGAAACCCAAACGTGGGGGTTCCTCAGAAGCAACTTGTTTATTGGCGTGGTGTGGGGATTATGGCACGCACCGATCATTGTGCAAGGACACAACTATCCGGGCCATCCGGTAGCTGGAATATTTATGATGACAATTTTTACGACGACTCTATCTTTCCCGATGGCCTATTGCCGATTTAAGTCGAGGACTATTCTGGGACCGAGTGCACTGCATGGAATATTCAACGCGATCGGGCCGTTGACTCTGTTCTTTGTTGTGGGTGCAAACCCGCTGTTTGGATTTGTCGCAGGAATCGCTGGTATTGCTGTCATCTTATTGTTGACCATAGGTATATGTTTCTTCGATAAGAGCTTTATACGAGACTATCAGACATTGTGACTTGAACATGGAACAAAAACAGTGGTCAGTAATGAGTGATGAGTGATACGTGAAATCGGGCCGACAGACTGGCGATTACCGAAGAAGTAAGAGACGCGGTGCAGGAGTTCTGCCCGAACAATCAAATGAGGCTTCCTGCGCAGATGCACATTGTGACAGCAGCAAAGCTGATCTAATCAAGTAGGGGTCGTTCTCAAATACGGGTCTTGCGCCGGGGCGACGCGAACGCCGCCCCGTTTAGGCGCAAGAGTTTGAGGAATTAACCGCGCTGGGAGGAAGCGCTAAACTAGACGACGGTTCGACGGCCGGACACCAGGTTAATTACCAGCACGATGATCGCGAGCACCAGCAACAAGTGGATAAAGCCACCCATTGTGTAACTCGACACCAAGCCGACCAGCCACAATACCAATAGGATTACAAAAATCGCCCAAAGCATCTTGTTTACCTCCTCCTGCGAAAGAGAATTCGCTCGATTCTCATCAGTGGCAACCGGTATGCCCGAACTAAACATCTGTGTTGGCAGGTATTTTTTTCAAAGACCGCAGGAGTTGCCTTGAATTAAGACGCTGCGGACGGCCAAGAAAGTGTACGGAACTGTGTCGGAGCCAGGCGTGCAGCTTCGAGTAGGCTCCAAGGTTAAGACCCTGAGATGGTGAGAGGCGACTTTGTAGAATTTCTTTGGCGATTGAATCACTTTTCGATGATTTAAGGCTGGACTTGCTTTTCGCGTTATGGCTAAATGGCTTTGCTCGCCATTACCGCGAGCACCAGGATTCGTTAGCTTTCCCGACACACCTTCGCTTCCAAATCCTCTAGTTCCCTTTGACTAATAGATTTCATGGAGACGCTTGGCGGCGGCATGGCTCCGTCAGCAAAAGATTTATGAGTTTCCGTATTCAAAAGCTCGCTGGTCGATCTCAGAAGGCGACCGGAGTAGCCCTAATCGTCATCGCGGTTGCCCTGGCAACCGCTTCAATCTCGCTCGTGCGCTATCGGACGGCGAAATCCGCAGCGCAAACGATCAATTACTCTGAAATTTATGCGATCGCGGAAACTGGTTCAGCCGCGTCCGTCACGGTCGATGGTGATTCGCTAATCGTCAGAACGCTCGACGGCAATCGAGTGCAGAGCACTGTCGCCGGCGAATCATTTCGTCAGACGATTGTCGAGTTGTTCAGAAAGAACCGCGTGCCCGTGGAGTTTGCGACCGCGCAACCAAACGTCGCGATTTCACTGCTGACGTACTCCTGGCCATTGTTAGTGCTTGCGCTGTTTGGCGTTGTCGGCTGGCGCGTGCACGCGACGATCAACGGACGGACCGCCAGCTTCAATCTGTCTGACTACAACGGCAAACAGACTGCGACGTTCGACGATGTCGCGGGAGTCGATGAAGCCAAGGCCGAGCTGGCCGAGACGATCGAGTTCCTGCGCGATCCGATCGCGTTCGGCCGCCTTGGAGGTCGAGCACCGCGTGGAGTTCTGCTCTATGGCCCGCCGGGAACGGGAAAAACTCTACTGGCGCGCGCGGCTGCGCGTGAAGCCGGCGTGCCCTTCCTTTCCGTCTCAGGTTCGAGTTTTCAGGAAAAATTTGTGGGTGTCGGCGCCGCGCGGGTACGACGGCTGTTTGCGCGCGCCAGAAAACTTTCGCCCTGCATCATCTTCATCGATGAAATCGATGCGCTCGGAAGGCAACGCGGACGTTCGAACGATTCAGGCTCAGCCGATCAGGATCAGACTCTGAACCAGCTTTTGATCGAAATGGATGGCTTCGATCAAACATCGAGCATTGTCGTCATCGGCTCGACGAATCGGCCGGACGTTCTGGATCAGGCGCTGACTCGGCCCGGTCGGTTCGATCGCGAAATCATGGTCAACCTCGCCGATGCGCGCGGGCGCGAGGAGATTCTGAAAGTGCACGCGCGAAAGATTCCGCTCGACCGCGATCTCGAATTGAACTGGATCGCCCGCGGGACGCCGGGTTTTTCCGGCGCCGATCTGGCGAATCTGTTGAATGAAGCGGCGATCTACGCGACCCGTGACGGCCAGGAGGCGGTCGCGCGACAGCATGTTGAATACGCGCGTGACAAAATCCTGATGGGCGCGGAACGCCAGGGCTTCATGATGGATGAAGACGAGCGTTACGCAACCGCCGTCCACGAAGCCGGTCACGTTGCGGTGGGGCTCGCCGTCACGAACAGCGATCCGATTCACAAAGTTTCGATTCTGCCGCGCGGTCGCGCGCTCGGCGTC
>DASYPX010000100.1:0-3349 GCA_036006125.1 Pyrinomonadaceae bacterium
TGAATTGGGTGACAAGATCGCGCGGCCCCAACTCGAACGTGTGGGTGGTGTCGGTGAAGTCCGCGTCACTGGCGGTCTCGACCGGGCCATCAACGTTTGGGTCGACGCGGATCGGTTGGCGGCATATCAAATTCCGATCACGCAAGTGCGGCAGGCTTTGCAGCGACAGAACGCAGACGTGCCCGGCGGAAATGTTGAGACTAACAAAGAAGAAATAACTCTTCGGACGCTGGGCCGTTTTGAAAATCCACGCGATTTCGAAGACCTGGTGATCGCAAACATCAACGGCGCACCGGTTCGTCTGCGCGATATCGGCAGTGTGGAAGACGGCACCAAAGAGCAGCGCTCGCTTGCGCGACTCAACGGCGTGCCGACTGTGACGCTCGACATTCGACGTCAATCGGGCGCTAACACGGTCGAAGTCATCAATGGAATCAAAAACGCCCTGCCACGGGTTGGCGCACAGCTTCCCGCTGATGTGAAGCTGGAAATCATTCGCGATCAATCGCGTTACATTGACGCCGCCCTTCACGAAATTCAGAAGCACCTGATTCTTGGCAGCATCCTCGCGAGTTTGGTCGTGCTTCTCTTCATGCGATCGTGGCGTTCGACGATCATCGCCGCGGTCGCGATTCCGTGTTCGTTGATTTCCACATTCGGCATGATGCGGGCGCTGAATTTCACGCTCAACAGCGTGACGATGTTGGCGCTGGTGCTGATGGTCGGTGTCGTCATCGACGATGCGATTGTCGTCCTGGAAAACATTTTCCGCTTCATTGAAGAGAAGCGGATGCCGCCGCGCGAGGCCGCCAAAGAAGCTACCAAGGACATCGGTCTCGCGGTGCTCGCGACGACGCTCTCCCTGGTTGTCATCTTCCTGCCGGTTTCGTTCATGTCATCGATTTCCGGCCGATTTCTTTATCAATTCGGCATCACGGCAGCATGCGCCATCATGGTCAGCCTGTTGGTCTCATTCACGTTGACGCCGATGATGAGTTCTCGTCTCGTGAGTGTGAAGGATGCCGGAGGTCACGGCCACGCAACTTCGCGACGCGGCTTCTATCGATGGATCGACGGCGCGTACATGCGCGCGTTGGGTTTGGCAATGCGTCATCGAGTCATCGTTTCGGTTATCGCGTTGCTGGTCATCTTCTCCAGCGTCCCGCTGTATCGCGCGGTCAAACAGGAGTTCATCCCGACGAACGTTGATGAAGCTGAATTTGAAGTCAACATCAACGGGCCGGAAGGCACTAACCTCGCCGTCATGAACGAGACGATGCAGCAGGTCGAAAAGGACATCATGTCGACGCCCGGCGTCCGCATGGTTCTGACGAATGCGGGCGGATCGTTTCTCGGCGGTTTGAATCAGGGCGGCGCTTACGTGCGCATTGCTCCGCATGAAGAGCGTACCTTTTCGATTGGGCGGCTTTGGACTGAGACTTTGAAGGGCAATCCGTTGAAGGCGTTTCGCGGCAACTACACGCAGCAGGACGTGATGACGGAAGTACGACGGCGTTTGCAAAAATACGCCCCGATGCGCGCCGGCGTGCGCAATGCTCAGTCGTTCAACTTCGGCACCGGCGGACGCTTCGACATAGACTTCGCTTTGCGCGGACCGGAACTCGAGAAGCTTTCCGACTACGCGGAAGAATTGGGCAGGCGCGGGGCAAAGCTCGGCGGGATCGTCGATATCGATACAACGCTGAAGCTCAACAAGCCTGAATTCCGCGTGAAGATTGATCGCGCCCGGGCCGCGGATCTGGGAGTCGATACTTCAGATATTTCCACGAGCCTGCGTTTGATGGTTGGCGGTGAAGAGGAAGCTTCGCGCTATCGCGACGAATCGATCAACGAAGACTATGACGTTGACATTCGTTTGAGTGAGCGCGATCGAAACGATCCCTCGGTTATTAACCGCCTCTACGTGCCCTCTTCGCGAGGTGGGCTGGTGCGCCTGGACAACCTGGTAAAAATTACCCGCGAGACCAGTCCGTCGCGCATCGACCACCTTGATCGCGAACGGCAGGTGTCTTTGCGTGCCTCGGTTGGCCCCGGATACGCGCTGGCCGATCGCATTGAAGTGCTGAAGGCGTCTTATGCTGACATGCATCTGCCGGCCGTCTACACCTACACGGTGGCTGGTCGCGCGCGCGAACTTGAACGCACGTTCGTTGAGTTCGTCTGGGCGTTCATCCTCTCGATCATTTTCATGTACATGATCCTGGCGTCACAGTTCGAAAGTACGTTCCACCCAGTTACTATTCTGCTGAGCTTGCCGTTGTCGATGCCGTTCGGTCTCTTGTCGTTGTGGCTTACCGGGGACACTCTGAATCTTTATTCAGCGCTGGGTTTGCTCGTGCTGTTTGGCGTCGTCAAAAAAAACTCGATCCTGCAAATCGATCACATGAACAGTTTGCGGGCAATGGGAATGGATCGGTACGACGCGATCATGCAGGGTAATCGCGACCGTCTGCGACCGATTTTGATGACTACACTCGCATTGGTCGCCGGCATGATGCCGCTTGCTTTGGGCACCGGACCGGGCGCGGAAGAGCGACGCTCAATCGCGGTCGTCGTTATCGGCGGACAAACCTTGTCGCTGCTCCTCACGCTGATTGCGACGCCGGTGGCTTACTCGCTGCTCGACGATTTGCGGTCGACGGCGCGCTGGCGGCGCTGGGCGAAAGCTGTTCACGCCGCGACTGAGCCGGTGCGCGCGCGCGTGCCGCGATGGCGATCCCGGGAAAATGCCGAAGCGCAATCTGTCGATCAAACTGCGGAACGCGAACCCATCGGGCCTACCGAAACGCTTCGACCGGTTGGTGGAGGGAAGTAACGTTTGAGAATGCCAGGTATTCGCCGCATCCTCATCGCCACAATCGCGATCTCGTCGTTTCTGCTGGCCGCCCGTGATACAACGCCCGCCGCGCAAAGACCTCAAAGAATCAAAATCTACCTCTATCATGAGCCCGGTGAGTACATTGATCTGAGTCCCGTGACGCGCACAATTCGCAGTGCGAGTCCTGCCCGCGCGGCGATTCAGGCTTTATTGAAGGGTCCGACGGCCGCAGAACGAAAGCAAGGCTTTGACGGGTTGGCAAGCGCGAGCGACTTCGCGATTGGCAGCCTCACGGTCCGAAATGGAACCGCGCGGATCAATTTTGTGGTGAGTCATGACTGGCGCGGCTTTCCGGGAGACATCGCGCCCGCGCGATTTAAGAAAGCAGTCGAGCTGACTTTGAAACAGTTTCCGACCGTGAAGGGAGTCGTGGTGTCGTTGAACGGCGACGTGAATTTCGATTCCTAATCAACTGTGGCCTATTTTTCTTTGGCCCACGCCCAATAAGCT
>DASYPX010000101.1:0-14422 GCA_036006125.1 Pyrinomonadaceae bacterium
GTCGATGAGTTGCGCGAGAAACTCGAGAACTTTGGCGCCGTCAACATGATGGCCCTCGAAGAGTTGGCCGAGAACGAAGAGCGACTCGCCTTCCTGACGACGCAACGTGACGACATTACGAGTGGTATCGCATCGACGGAAGAAGCCTTGCGCGAGATTAAGCGCCGCTCGCGCGAGCGTTTCCGCGATGCGTTCGAAAAGATCAACAGCAACTTCAGCGAACTGTTCAAAGAGTTGTTCGGCGGTGGACGCGGCGAGATGAGTTTGATCGACGAGAATGACGAACTCGAATCAGGCATTGACATCATCGCGCAACCGCCCGGCAAGCGTCTGCAAAACGTTTTGTTGCTCTCGGGCGGTGAAAAAGCGATGGCGGCCCTCGCTATGGTGCTGGGAATTTTCCATTATCGGCCGTCGCCTTTCTGCCTCCTGGACGAAGTAGATGCGCCGCTTGACGAAGCAAACATTGGCCGCTTCACCGGAAAAGTCGTTTCCATGGCGGCGGGGACTCAGTTCATCGTCATTACGCACAACAAACGCACCATGGAAACGGCACGTGCGATGTACGGCGTGACGATGGAAGAGGTCGGCGTCTCAAAGCTTGTATCCGTGCGCTTCGAATAAAGCATTCGCCGACAACTTGCACTCTCCTTCCTGCATCAATTACAAGTCTATTTAAGTTCTTAAATGCGCAGCACGATTCTCAAGTGGTTGTCCGTTCTCCTCCTCACTTTAATGGCTGGAGTTTGCCATGCTCAGGATTCGACTAAGAGAAACGATCGACCAAAATCGGAAGCTGCCCCATCTCCTGTTGTCAGGAATGTAGACAGTGACAAGACGCGTTACGTCTGGGAATTCCAGCAGCCTCAGTTCGTAGTCAATCACATCGTCATCGAGCATGACACGCTTGGCCGCGGCAAAGTTTCGTTTGATCGCAAAGCCGAAGAGCAGACCGTCGTTGAACCGGTTGAGTTGTCGGCGGGTGTACTCGAAAAAATTGATCGGCTTTGGCGCGCGCTGAACTTTCTCGACTCAAAAGAGAATTACCAATCCGCAAAAAACTTCGCGCATCTTGGTAGTTACAAACTGGCAATGAATGACGGCTCCCGCGAGCGCACAACGGAATTCAACTGGAGCGACAACTCGGACGCCTGGAACCTGGCGCAGGAATATCGCCGCGTTGCCGACCAGGCAATACTTCTTTTCGACATCAACGTCGCCCGCGAGAACCAACCCCTGAACACGCCCGGTCTGTTGACTTACATGGAGTCGCTTTACAACCGCAACGCACTGTCGGATCCAAAACAGCTCGTGCCCCTGCTCAAAGAACTCCGCACTGATGAACACATCCCGCTCATCGCGCGCAACCATGCAGATCGATTATTGAAGAAGATCGAGAAGTAGCCGCAGCTAATTCGCCACGATTTCACAAAAATCCACCAGGCGATTCTCAGCCCAGAAGCGATCTTCATCGTTGAGGTTTGCCGAAACGAACGCCACGTGCCCGCCTTTTTCGGTCGCCATCACGAGCACGAACGGGTTCGCCTCGATTGACGGATCCGTCAGGGGCTCAAAGGGGATGAAGGGATCGTCTTTCGCATGAATGATCAAGGTGGGAATGCGAATGCGGCCGATGTAAGGGCGCGAGCTGGCTTTGCGGTAGTAGTCGTCGACACCGTTAAAGCCGAAGGCAGGCGCGATAAAGCGATCGTCGAATTGCTCGATACTGCGAACGCGATTCAGACCGGCCACGTCGTACGAGCCAGGATACAGTCTCTCTTTTCGCCGAAGCCTACGCTTCAAATATAAAAGAAAATTCTTTTGATAGACGAGATTTCGGCGCAGGTTAAGAAAGTCCCGGCCGGCGCTCAAATCGATCGAAGGCGAGACTGCGCCAATGGCTTTGATTTCAGGGGGTGGTGAATCGCCATATTCGCCCGCGAGTTTCAAAACCATGTTGCCACCAAGTGAAAATCCAGCAATCACGATGCGGGACAATCCATCATTAACGATCAACTCCTCCATGACGACGCGTAGATCAGTGGTTAGCCCGCCGTGATAAAGCGTCGGCGTTAGATGTTCGGTGCCACCGCAATTTCGAACATTCATGCGCACGACGTTGAAGCCGCGCCGAAAAGCTTTTGTTGCGGTCGTCAACATGTAGGTCGATGTCGTTGAACCTTCGAGGCCATGCCACAACACGAGCGTCGGATGCTGGGTGCGATCCGACTGCCAGCGACAATGCGCGAGCACTTGACTGCCCGGTTCGACCTCAAAAAGACGCTCTTCATCGTTGGTCGTGTCTTGCAAACGAAGGCGGACCGGCCAGAAATACGCGCCAAGAGTTTGAATGTCGCCCTGAGTCAAGTACCGAGCAGGAATGAATGGCTTGTTTGCAAATTCAGCGGCGACTTTGGCGAGTAGCGACGAGACACGCTCTTCATCCGCGCGTTCGCTGGCGAGGTCGGCAATCATTTGAACGCTATAATGACATCGACGGGCAGTTTCTGCATGTCCGGGTTGGTGCTCACGTCAAATTTCGATCGCTCACCGGTACTTTGTGTGCGGCTCGTGACATGGTCGAATCACGTCTCAGCCGATGAATAAAGCGGCGAAATTCTTGCAGGGTGAGATGAGGCACGTGATTGACTCTCGTGACAAAGCTAAGCAAGCTTCCCGGCGGGCGATTCTAGCTTTTCCCGCGCGAACTATGGAAAGGCACAACAGGCATTCAAAGGGCGCGCCAGCTGAGACCAGGCGGTCCTTCATTGTTGCGTCGTGGGAAGCAGCGGGAAAGCCGGCTGTGGACGCGCGGCTCCTGAAATCGATTCGCGCCGGGCTACAGCGTGAGTTCGAGAAAGATGAGCCCGGCCCCGCGGCAGTCGCGCGAGTGCTCGCGGACGCCGGCGCAGAGCTGAAGCATCCCGAAATCATTGAAGCTGACGCGGAGTGGCGACAAGCGAAGATTAAGGCCGGCGCGAAAGAGGTAGCTACGCAAATATTATCGTCAGAGGTAATGACGCTCAGCTCCGCAGAGAGGTTCATCGCGAAGCTTGAAGAACTGCGACAGCAGCGCGAACGAGATGAAGATCGGGGCGCGCTCACCGAGATAAGAGCGATCGCTTCTGAGTCACGTCGTCTCGCCGAAGCGATTGCGAAAAATCAATCGGCTGAACAACCACTTCGCGTTGAACAAGCCGAGATTGCTGAGTGGCTGAAAGTTTGGCTGCAAACGCCGAGTCTGTTTGCAGATTGGCTGGAGCTGAGAAGGCGCTCTGATGAATTTCGGGTGAGATTCCCAGTGCCTAACCACGAAGACACAGACAAAGCTAGCCGTTTGTAATTCTTCGTGCCTTCGTGTCTTTATGGTGAATCGCTTATGCGTGCACTTTCGGTCGCGCGTTGAGCGGATGAGCTTGTTGATACGCGTGCGCCAACCTAAACAGCAAACCCTCGCTCCAATAAGGCCCGAGCAGTTGCAGACCGATCGGCAGACCTTCCGCAGATAACCCGCACGGCACGCTAATGCCGGGAATTCCGGCGAGGTTCGCGGTGACGGTGTAAATATCGTTGAGGTACATCGCTAGCGGATCGTCGACCTTTTCGCCGAAACGAAATGCGGGACTCGGCGAAGTTGGCGTCAGCACGGCATCACACTTTGTGAATGCCGCCGCGAAGTCGTTCCTGATTAGCATGCGAACTTTTTGCGCTTTCAAGTAATAAGCGTCGTAATAACCAGCGGACAAGACGTACGTACCGAGCATGATTCGCCGCTTCACTTCCGGCCCGAAACCTTCATCGCGCGTTTTTCGATACATTTCGCGCAGCGCCGGCGCTTCTTCAGCGCGAAATCCGTAACGAACGCCGTCATAACGCGCCAGGTTCGAAGAGGCCTCGGCGGTGGCGATGATGTAGTAAACAGCGATCGCGTACTTTGCGTGGGGCAACTCTATGTCGACGATTTCTGCGCCCAGCTCGCGATACGCATCGATCGCTTTCTCGATCGCCTCGCGCACTTCCTTGTCCAGTCCTTCGCCGAGCAGCGTGCGTGACACGCCGATACGCAAACCGGCAATGTCCTTTTCCGTCTCACCGATGTAATTCGCAACCGGGACCTCGGCGGTCGTCGCATCGTGCGGATCGCGTCCCGCAATCGCTTGCATGACGGTTGCGGCATCTGTCGCGGTTTGCGCGAACACCCCAATTTGATCGAGCGATGAACCAAACGCCACCAGTCCATAGCGCGAGACGCGGCCGTAAGTTGGTTTCACGCCGATCACACCGCAGAGCGACGCCGGCTGCCGCACAGAGCCGCCCGTGTCTGATCCAAGTGCAACCGGCACAATTCCCGCTGCCACCGCCGCGGCTGAACCGCCGGACGATCCGCCGGGAACCCTCGATGTGTCCCAGGGATTCTTCACCGGTCCGAATGCGGAGTTTTCGTTAGAAGAGCCCATCGCGAACTCGTCGCAGTTCGTCTTGCCGATGATCACCACACCCGCGTCGAGCAGTCGATCAATCGCGGTCGCGTTGTAGGGCGGCTTGTACGGACCAAGAATGTGCGATCCGCATGATGTCTGCATCCCACGCACACAGATATTGTCTTTGATTGCGATAGGAATGCCATTGAGTGGTCCTGAGCCGCGTTTTTCGTCGATCGCCTCGGCGCGCTTGAGCGCCCCTGCCCGATCGATTTCGAGGAATGCGTTCAGCTCATCGTTATGTGTTTCGGCCGCTTTCAGGGCCGCTTCAACTTCGGCCCGCACGGACGTTTCCCCGCGAGCAAGTTTCTCAATTCTCTCTGCGATGGTTGTCATGAAAGAGGCTAGGAAAGCACCTTTGGTACGCGAAAGTGTCCGGCCGCCGGGTCCGGCGCTTGATCTAGCGCGATCTTTTGCCCAAGTGACTCCTGCGTTTCATCGGGGCGCGATGATTCGGTGCGCTCGCCTTCGGGCGTCAAGCCGCCCAGCGCCGGCTCGACTGCGGCCGTTTCGATCTCGTTAAGTTGCTCGACATAAGTGACGATTTCGGCCATTTGGGGGGCGAACATCCTCCGCTCGTCATCGGTGATCTCCAGATGGGCAAGCTGAGCGATTTTTTCGATGTCGGATTCTGAGATAGGCATGGCGACAAATTTTTAGATTTGCGATTTTCGATTTGAGATTGGGGCACTCTTGTATGGCTGAATCACCTCGCGGCGGTTGATACAGTTTGATGCCGCGCGCATAAACCGCTCGCGCAGTTCAGGATCATCGATTTGCGCCGCTGCGGAAACCACGTTGTCGGGCAGCGGTTCATGATCGTCTTTCCGTGCAGCGGTCTTCGGTCTTCCGAGTGCCGGATTAATTCGAAAATCAATGGCTGTGACGAGCTCGCGCTTCATCAACTTATTTACACGCAAAATCAACTCTGACGACATTCGCTGAAGCTGTTTTTTCCAGAGTTCATCTGCAACTTCAACGGTCAACGTCGTATGGCTCAACATGGTCGGCTTCGTGTGGCTCGCCAACCCTTCGCCGGCGACGCGTTTCCACGCAATCATGGCCGCCGCTTCGCTGAGTTCACGATTCTCACCGGCTCGCTCGAGGATCTTTGGCAATAGCAGTGCAGCGTCGATCATGATCTAAGTTTGAACTTGCCAGGAAAAACTCTCAGAATGTCCGACCATCAATCAAGTCTCGGAGTGTAATGGAAGAAACGCACAACAACCAAGCGGACACACACCAGTCGCAAGATTTACCTGCGCAAGCAGGCGCAAACGCCGCCTCGCCGGATTTGCCGAAGCTTCTACTCGCGTCGTCGAGTCCGAGACGGTCGCAAATTCTCCAAATGATCGGTTGGCCTTTTGAACTCGGACCAATTGAAATTGACGAGTCGTTGCGCGACGGCGAGTCCGCACGTGAATACGTCGCGAGACTCGCGGACGCAAAGGCACGCGCGTCCGCGGCAGTTCATGCACATCGGCCTGTGCTGGCCGCGGACACGACCGTCATGGTCGATGAGCATATCCTCGCGAAACCGATCGATGTTGAAGACGGAAAGCGCATGCTCCAACTGCTGCAAGGCCGTTGGCATCAGGTACTGACTGCCATCGCACTGCTCAGTGGAACCGCCACGGAAGTGGATGTGGAAATGACCGAGGTGAGATTCGCCCCGATGAGCGAAGCTGAAATCAACTGGTATGTTTCAACCGGTGAACCGATGGACAAAGCCGGCGCGTATGCCATTCAGGGAAAGGGGTCACGCTTCATCGAAGGAATCAAGGGCGATTACTTCAACGTGATGGGTCTGCCGGTGAGACTGTTATACGAGATGATCCGAAAATAGGTGTCAGGTGACAGGTGATGGGTTTCAGGTGTCGGGCCTCAGACGCCAAGGCCCAGCTGGTACCCGACATCCGGCTCCCGACACCCGACACCGGATTATTTTTCCGCTGGTTGATCAGAAGCCGCAATTGGGCCGGTCGGCACGGGCTCGCGCGCCGGTGGGGATGGAACTTGCGGTGGTGGCGCTGTTGGTTGTGCCGGCTCGCCCGGTGGTTGAGGCGCAGCGGGTGCTGCTTCGACCGGCGCGGGGACAATTTCCAGCAACACGCGGTTGTCAGTGTCCAGATAATCCGCGACTGCCTCGCGAATTTTCTGCGCCGTCACGTCCAAATAGGTTTGCAAATCAGTATTGAAGAGCTCCGGGTCGCCATCGTAGAGCGTGAACTCGGCAAGCTGTTGTGACCGAAACAGCGAAGATTGACGGCTGCGCACCGCTCCGTTGAATAGGTTGTTGCGTAGCTTCTCCATCTCGTCATCGCTCGGACCATTCGTTGCCAGGTCGGCAATCTCTTTGAAAATCGTGTCGCGAATTTGCGTTCCCTCACAGTCAGGTTTCGGAATTACGACAATGAAGAGGCCTGACGGACCACGACGCTCATCGATGCCGCCCTGGATTTGCACGACGGATTCTTCGCCCTTTACCAGCTTCTGATAGAGGCGCGCACTTTCGCCTTCGAACAGCAGGTGACTGGCGAGCGATAACGCGTAGAACGCCGGCGTGCGGCGCGCGGGAATCTTCCAGCCAAGCGCGAATGCCGGGACGGGTGCGAGCTTATCAATGAACTCGCCCACGCGCTCAGCAACTTCTTTCGGCTCATCGACATCGACGAGCGGTGGCTTGGGTTGTCGCGGAATCGTCGCGAAATACTTTTGGATCAATTCACCTGCTTCGGATCGATCGAAATCACCGGCGATCGAGAGCACCGCATTATTTGGCGCGTAGTAAATCCGGAAAAATTCACGCACGTCATCGACGGTGGCCGCATCGAGATCTTCCATCGATCCGATTGTTGAATGAGCGTTTGCCGGATTCTTGAAACTCATCTCAAAGAGCCGCAAAAATCCGTTCACGTACGGCTGATTGTCGTAACGTAGCCGCTTTTCCTCTTTGACGGCTTCACGCTGGTTGTCGAGATTCTCTTGTGTCACATTCAGCGATCTCATGCGATCGCTTTCGAGCCATAGCGCCAAAGGAAGTTCGCTTGCCGGCAATGTTTCAAAGTAGTTCGTCCGCTCGCTGGATGTGGTTCCATTCATCGTGCCGCCCGCGTTCGAGATGTATTGAAAATGCGCGGCTTTCGGCACATTCTCAGAGCCCTGAAACATCATATGTTCGAAGAGATGCGCGAAACCGGTGCGCCCTTCGGGCTCGTTGCGCGATCCAACGTCGTAATAGACACTGACGGAAACGACCGGCACCGACTGGTCCTGATTGAGTACAACACGCAGTCCATTGTCGAGAGTGTATTGTTCAATCGGCGTGTGTGGAACCTGGAAAGTTTTCTGCACGTTGAATTGAGAGCGATCCGAATTAAAGCTGAAGAACTGAACGAGGGAGAAGTTTACCGCGTTCGGAGGGGGATTAACAAAGCAGAATGATCAGCCGCTGAGACGCAGAGGCACCGAGCGATACTTAACGGATGTAAGAGCTCAGTGTCTCTGTGTCTTTGTGGCAAAATCAGCTTGTCGGTTCTTCGGTCTTTCGTTCGCCGACCATACCGCGAAGCTCAGCGCGCAGGCGTTCGATTTCCGCGAGCTTCTGTTCCACACGCGCGAACAACTCGGTTTGCGTCTTGATCCCTTCGTCAATCAAAAATGATGCGGCCTCAGCGCGCGTGCCGAACACGCCGGCCTGCACCAGTTGGCCCAGCTTGTGCGACGCGTCGGCAGAGACTTTTACTGCCAGCATGTAATCGTCCTTGGCAGAGATGGCTCTTTCAATCGTTCGGCTGATGTCGCGCCCGATCGCGGAAAGCTGTTCCGGGATGCGCGCGGCCATGTCGCGCACAGACGCCCCGACGTTAGACTTATCTTCCATGGGCTCTGGTTCTGTTTCTCGCATAATCAATTCGTTCCTTTGTTCTGACCCATTCCCTGGTGATTCATAAGAGGTGCTCATGTGACACTTGCTCCTTATCTTCGTAAATCCGTTGTACGCGGTTTTGGAGGGGAAAGTTCATTGTAAAAACCGCGCGGAATTGGGTCAAGAAGGGCCGTTTTGGCTATGCCGCCTTTAATTCCGTGCAGCAAGCAGCGCAGCGAGTGGCCGCCAAAGGAATCGCGGTCAGGCACTGTGGACAATCCTTCATCGACGAATCCTTGCGCCTCATTCGGTTGACCATCTTTATCAAAAGGAAAATCACGAACGCAATGATCACAAAGTTCACGAGATCGTTGAAAAACTGACCGTAAGCGATCACGGGAATCCCTTTTGTCTTGGCGTCGGCCAGCGACAGCGGATCTCCTTTCGAGTGATCAAGGACGACGAACATGCTTGCGAAATCCACTTTTCCTAACAACATTCCAATAGGCGGCATAATGATGCCTTCGACAAGCGATGTAACAATTTTTCCGAATGCGACCCCGATGATCACACCGACAGCAAGGTCGATTACGTTTCCGCGCGCGACAAACTCTCTGAATTCTTTCAGCATTGAAGTGCCTCCAGGTTTAGAGTCGAGCTACCGCCCGACAAGACGCGGCAGGCAGTAGCCCGCCTCTAGAACGACGAACTATTAGTCGGCGGCTACTGACAATCTTTCGCCAGTTTATAGCCAGCCTTTTCCGCCTCTTCCTTGTTCTTAAAGACAATGCGATTCTGTGCGGGTATGTTTTCCGAAGCTTCGCAGTCCGCAGGGTAATACAGTTTGGAGGTTTTGTCGCCAGTGACGCGCGATTCTGCGGCGGCCGCGGCTTCTTCGCGCCGGGTGGCAATAGTTTCGTCCGCGGCGTCGTCGCTCAGACGTACGCTTGGGCTCCCGGCAATCAGCGATACCGCAATCGTGAAGCCGTCGCAATGTATCTGTTGGCCGCCTCGCTTCACCGTCCACGCCGCTGGCAGGTTCAGCGATTTGCTGATGCCGCCGACAAAGGCATCGACAGTCTGCCACTTGAACGTGTTCTCGTACCCAATCCAAAGAGTCGTCAATTTTTCGTCTAGAAAATCCAGAGAAATCGTGCGTACATCGCCAAAGGCGACCTTATCGAAATGCGGATCGTAGAGCGGATTGATTGAGGTCTTAATAATGCCGATCTCGTCCGCATGGCCAAACTGAATGAGTGGCACGCGCGCTTTCGCTTGTTCAGGGGTCATTCCCAAACGGAAGCCATGCAGCTCAGGCGCATCGGAAAGCTGATCGCTTTTCAGGGTGCATTGCGCGGTTGCGATTTGCGCGCAACCGATCAGCAATATGGCGAATGAAATAATGACAGGGTAACGTGAACGAGCATTCATGCAGCGAGCAATCTCTCGATCAACTTGCTCAACTTGTCGGGATCGAATGGCGTCGGCACATATTCGTTACAACCGGCGTCGAGCGCTTTGTGTCGATATTGATCAGCGCCGTATGCCGAAACTGCGACAATCGGCGTTGCCTGGAGAGACCGATACTCGCGGATTTGCCTGGTGGCGTCAAGACCGTCGATGCCCGGCATCATCATGTCCATGATGATCAGGTCCGGTTGCTCGCGTTGGGCCATCTGCACGGCCTCTTCGCCGTTTTCGGCTTCCACGACTCGATACCCCTTCTTCGTAAGCCACAGTTTGGTCATTAGACGAGTGTCGTCAAAGTCTTCGACGAGCAGAATAGTCTTCTGCAAGTGTGTCTGATCGATCGTAGCTTGGGACAGCATTATTTACTTCCTTTGGAGGAGGGGCAAGCATTTGGTACCCGCGGCAGGGGTCGAACCTGCGACCTTTCGCTCCGGAGGCGAACGCTCTAATCCACTGAGCTACGCGGGCCTGGGGGGTATACAAAACGATAGCATATTGGTGCGAATCAGAGCCAGAACGCACGTCAGTAAATCAGTCACGCCTTGCAAATTCTGCCCGCGGTCGTATATCAACATGCTGCATGTCCGAAGCGCATTCACAAGTAACGGAGCTATTGCGGGCTGAGGCCGACGCGATCGCGAAAGCCGCTGCGCGGTTACAAGCAAACGAGATTGACGCTGCAATAGAGTTGTTGAAAAACTGCAATGGGCAAGTGATCGTTCTCGGCGTCGGCAAATCCGGAATCATCGGACAAAAAATTGCATCGACCATGACGAGTAGCGGAACAGCGGCGTTATTCCTGCACCCCTCGGATGCTTTGCACGGTGGATTGGGCATCGTCACCTCCGACGATGTCGTGATTCTTTTGAGCAATAGCGGCGAGGCAGACGAACTGCTGCAACTGTTGCCGGCTTTGAAACGACGGAACGTTCCGTTGCTGGCAATCGTTGGCAATGTGAAATCGTCGATTGCACAGCGTGCTGACGTGGTAATCGATGCGTCGGTAGATCAGGAAGTCTGTCCGTTGAATCTGGCGCCCACCGCAAGCACCACGGTCACATTAGCGATCGGCGACGCGATCGCAATGACCTTGATGCGCGCCAAGGGCATTACCGAGTCGGACTTTGCTTCGAATCACCCCGGCGGACAATTGGGCAAACGTCTCACGGTATCCGTGGGCGATCTCATGCATAGCGGTTCGCAAAACCCCACGATTGCGGTAGACGCTGCCTGGATGGAGATTGTTTCGGCCATCACGCACTTTGGTCTGGGTGCGGTCAACGTAGTCAGCGCCGATGGCCGGCTCGCCGGAATCATCACTGACGGCGACCTGCGGCGGTCGCTGCAGCGGATCGGCGCTAAGGATCTGGCATTCGCGAACATCACCTGCGACGAATTGATGACGCGCGATCCGGTGGTGACGACGCCTGCCACACTTGCTTACGATGCACTGCGTTTGATGGAAGACCGGCCATCGCAAATCAACGTGTTACCGGTGGTGGACACAGAGCAAAAGTGTGTCGGGCTGATTCGTTTGCATGACATCGTGCGAAGCGGATTGTGAATTGAAGCGTGACCCCAGAACTCATCTAACCTCTCCCCGTGACTCAGAAAGGTGATTTCGATGAAAGCCACTTATTTGCTTCCATTTGTGATTCTGTTTTGCCTCGGAGTGGCTAATGCGCAGGGCAACTCTACGCGTGGCCGGCTCGCGAACCCGTCCCAGCCCGAAGCCACACTCTCAGTCAACGAGCAATTCCTGAATTCGTTTCTTACTGGCATGTTTGATAACTTGCAGGAGCCGGCAATGCCCCTCACGATCGGCGGTGCAACTTCGTCCTCAGAATGCGCGAGCGAAATTCGTTTGAAGCGCGAGGCGAACGGTGTGCGCACGGCGGTCCATTTTGAGCAGGGAAAGATCACGGGTCCGCTGGCTTTTGCCGGCGCCTACAACTCGACGCTGCTCGGATGCATTTCATTTACCGGCTGGGCAGATTCGCAGCTCCAGATGGAATTTAGCCGCGAACGGCGTGCCGTGCTGGCTCGGTTTCTTCTGCGCGACATTCACTTGAACAACACGCCGCAAATGCTAAACGCACCATTGTTAAAGATGGTCCAGAACGCAATCGACAGTCGCTACAATCCCATCGAACTGTTCACATTGGAACAGCTCTCCACGCGCGCGAACATCGAACCTGCTGGTGGCGCGTTGCGGCTGGAAGCGACAGAAGTGCGCCCTGAGATTACGCCAACCGAATTGACACTGCACATCACTTATCGATTCGTGCGGGGATAAATGGCAGAGGCTGGTTGGAGACTGGAGACTAGAGGCTAGAGGCTGGTGAGGGAAACGAGAGCGACAGTCGCACTAGCCTCCAGTCTCTAGTCTCCAGTCTCTAGCCTCTAGCCCCCAGCCTCCAGTCTCTAGTCTCCAGCCTCCAGTCTCTAGCCTCCCTCTAACCCCCATCTTCTGATAGAATCCGCCGCGCTCTCACAAAATCAGTCTCCGGAGGTTCACACCCGTGCGAACGAGAAATCACGCGTACGCAATCCTGGTCGTTGTTGTCACTGCGATGGTCCTGGTGGCGCAAACGAACAACGCGCCCCGCTATCAGTTGCCGCCGAAAGAGGTGATCGACGCGTTCGATGCGCCGCCATTACCAACTGCAATTCTGAGCCCGACCAAACAAGTTTTGGCGCTGACTTACCGCCGGCCTTATCCAACGATTGCCGAACTATCGCAGCCGATCTTGCGGCTCGCGGGCGCGCGCGTGAATCCAGGCACTTTCGGTCCGCAACGCACCGGTAACATCTACGGAATTACGCTCAAGAAAATTTCGGATGGTACCGAGATCAAAGTGACAGTGCCGCCGGAAGCGAACCTCTCTAACGTTCACTTCTCACCGGACGGCGCGCACGTATCGTTTCTAAACACCAAGGGCAGCGGCATCGAATTATGGATTGCTGACACGACGAGCGGGCGATCGCGAATGGTCAGCGGTACTGATCGTTTGAATGCGACAACTGGCGATCCGTGCGATTGGCTGCGCGACAACAAGACCATGGTCTGCACCTGGGTGCCTGCGGCGCGAGGACCGGCGCCGGCCCCGCCAACGGTCCCGATAGGTCCGAACATTCAGGAAAACAGCGGCAAGGCGGCTCCCGTGGCGACGTTTGAAGACATGTTGAAGACGGCGCACGATGACGACCTCTTTGAATATTACTTCAGCAGTCAGTTAGCCACGATAGACGTGACCACGGGCCGCAAGACGCTGCTCGGACATCCGGCAATCTTCGACAACGTCACGCCTGCGCCGGGCGGCGAATTCTTTCTGGTCACCAAAATCAAGCGGCCGTTCTCACACCTGATTCCGATGAACGGGTTTCCCGAAGATGTCGAAGTCTGGTCGCGTGCCAATCAGGTCGTTCGCAAGATTGCCGACATTCCTTCGCGTGAAGGAGTTTCGCTGACGGGAGTGCAGGCCGGCCCGCGCGGGATTCATTGGCGGCAGGATCAACCCGCGACGGTTGTTTGGGCTGAGGCGCTCGATGGTGGCGATCTGAAAAACAAAGTTCCGTTCCGCGACAGAGTGATGTCTTTGTCCGCGCCTTTCGCTGGCGAGCCGACTGAGTTCGCCAAGACGGAATGGCGCTATGCGAACATTTCGTTCACAGAAAAAGGCGTGGCGCTTCTCAGTGAAACAGATCGCGCAACGCGTCGCATTCGCACGTGGGTGATTGCCAGCGAGCCGCGCAAACTTTGGGACCGTCGGCAGGATGCGGCGTATGAAAATCCCGGTACACCGGTGATTCGTCGCGACAGCGGCGCCGGCATCTTCGGTGGAGGCGGTGGCGGCGGTTTCGGGGCGGGCACCGGTGCCGGCGCAATCATGCAGAGCGGCGATTACATTTACCTAACGGGCCTGGGCTCTTCGCCTGAAGGCGATCGCCCGTTCATCGATCGTTTGAACCTGAAGACATTTGAAACGACCCGGCTGTTTCGCAGCGACGCAAAATCCTACGAAACAGTGATTGCGCCACTCGACGATGAAGGCAAAACGATCCTGACACGCTACGAAACTCCAAACGATCCGCCGAATTACTACCTGCGGGATCTGACGAGCAACGCGCGGCGCGCCGTCACCGACTTCAAGGATCCACAGCCGCAGTTGCGAGGAGTCACGCATCAGTTCGTCACTTACCAACGCAAGGACGGCGTGAAGTTGTCCGCAACGTTGTATCTGCCGCCGGGCTACAAACCGGGTACGCGCCTGCCGGTAATCATGTGGGCATACCCGCGCGAATTCGGCGACGCCGATTCAGCCAGTCAAATCACGGGTTCGGGAAGTCGCTTCACCACGGTGAGCGGATACTCGCATCTGTTCCTGCTGCTGTCCGGCTACGCGATCTTCGATAACCCGACGATGCCGATTGTCGGACCCGGAGAGACCGCAAACGATCATTACGTTGAGCAATTGGTCGCGAGCGCCGAAGCCGCGATCGACAAAGTCGTCGACATGGGGGTCGGCGACCGCGATCGTATCGGCGTCGGCGGCCACAGCTATGGCGCGTTCATGACGGCGAATCTGCTTGCGCACTCGCG
>DASYPX010000102.1:0-7153 GCA_036006125.1 Pyrinomonadaceae bacterium
GGTGGAGCAATAGCCGATGGCGGAGGAGTCGGTAGTCGTGGACGCCCTTCGACTTCACTTCTCGTAGCTTCGGGCGGAGGTGCCACGACTGGGCGGCTTTGTAAGAGCGCAGCTTCCAAACGAGCGACGCGCGCGGTTAACTCTTGAACAATCTGCGAAAGACCCTGGCTTTCAGGCGCAAGCTGGGGCGAACCTTGCAAACGCGAGAGCTGCTGATTGAGTTTGTTCCGCGTACGGATGGAAACAACGAGGGCGACGATGGGAAGAATGATCCCGCCGACCAGTAACGCGAGCAGCACCAACGCGATGATTAGGCCTATGGCGTCGTCCATGTTTGCGGCGGGACGGTCGAGAACCAACTTGGCTGACTTTCGCGGCGCATTCTATTTTCGCGGCTTTGGGTAGTCAATGAATTCGCCGGACGGGATCCGGCGTGCCCTTCACCGGTTTGTGAGGATGAGGCGGATTCTGGCCCTTAAGGGAAGTATCGGCCAACGCGTGCCTAATGATTTGTTAAAACAGTTGCGGGCTCAAGGCCTTAATAAAATCTTCAAGACGCCCGGCTGCGACGCGCGCTGCATCGCCGTCACACCGGAGGTCAGGGGAAACAGGTCGTCAACCAGGCTTTCGACATCAACTACACCATTCTTAAGCAGTTCAAGCGCGGGTGCGAAACGGCCGCAACGCGAACCGACCACACTGATTTCATTCACCACGAGCGGGGCCGCATCGATTTCGGTTTTGCCGTGAAAAGTTGATTTCAAAACGAGGATGCCGCGCGGTTGCAGCAATTGTTGAGCGAGCGCAAAACCGGACGATGATCCGGAAGCTTCGACCGTAACATCGAATTGCGACGGTCGCTTTCCAGCTTCGTTCACGGTAATGGTTTCTACGCCGCGACGCGCGGCGATTCTCAATTTGTTTTCGTGCTTGCCGACCAGAGTGACTTTCGCGCCCGTCGTCGCGATGACTTGCGCGCAAAGCAATCCAAGTTTGCCGTCGCCGATTACCGCAACCCGAGTATCTTCAGTAATCGAAACGCGCTCGAGAATTCCACAGGCGGCCGCAAGCGGCTCAGTGAAGACCGCGCACTCATCGCTGACTTCATCAGGCACTTGCAGTAAGTTTGCGACCGGCAATTTCAGAAACTCCGCATGTGCGCCGTCACGACCGACAATGCCGAGCACTGTGCGGTTCGGACAATGACGTGGATCGCCGGCCCGACAAAGGTCGCAAGTGCCGCAGCCGGCGTTGATTTCGCCGACGACACGAGTGCCGGGCACGGTATGACCGGCAGGATGCCGGTGGTCCGCAGGCAGGGATGCCTGCGCTCCGACTTCTTCGATCACGCCAACGAATTCATGACCGAGCGTTCCCTCGAATCCCGCATAGCCGCGCGCGATTTCGAGATCGGTGTTGCAGACGCCGGAGAGCGTCACGCGCACTACTGCCTCGCCGTCAGCGAGTGGCTTGGGAACGTCACCGATGAAAAGCGATCCGTTTTCGTAGCGAAGGGCGTTCATAAACCAGATGTCAGAAGTCAGACATCAGACATTAGACATTAGACATTAGACATTAGACATTAGCATCGGATGTCGAGAGTCGGCATGAAAGACCCGATGTCTGACCTCTGATGTCTGATATCTGATGTCTGTTTTTTCAAAACTTCTTCGTTCGCTCGTAAGAATTCTCGTATGACAATTCGATTGCCTGATCGCGAGCGCTGACAGTCAGCGGCAAGCGCCATTCGATCTCTTCACCACTGTCGAGTTGCGCCGTCGCCCGGAGCCACCAATCACCCTGGCTCAACAAAGTTGATGCAACCCCGTCGTTTGTTACCTCCGCTTTCAACGGCGCAACATCGTGCATACGTCTGGCGAGGAAGTCGTCAAACTGCTTTGCTAGTCGCGGCGAGTCATCAAACTCACGACGCAAAGCCGGCAAGTCAAAGTGATACAACTCGATCGGCGAATGCAGCGTCGCGTTGCGAATGGTGTTGCGGACGACGACGCGAGTGCCCGTCAGCGGCGTGTTGTAGTCGCTGGTCAGTCCAGACGCATCAGCCGGCAGTCGCTGATAGATCCTATAGCCCGCGTAGAAGAGTCCGGCGAGCAAGCCGAAAGCAAACAACACCCGCACCACCAGCAAAAGAAAGCTTGGGCGCTGGAAGTTTTGTGAGTTGCTTGTCATCGTCGCAGCCGTCGTACGTAATTCACCAATTCGTCAATCTGATTTTCGTTCAGGGACTTCTTGAACGAGGGCATCTTTCCGCGGCCGTTGGTGATTGAATTGAAGAGGCGCTCGTCAGTCACGTCGTTCTGCCAGTTCCCGTCGGTCATATCGCGCGCGTGCGTACGTCTTCCCTGGGTCGTCCGTGCGCGTCCATCACGGCCGTGACATTTTGCGCACTTTGCGTTGTAGGTCGTACCCGCGTCGGCAGCAGCCGCAGACACATTCGTCGGCGCGAGCCGAAGCGCGATGCCGGTAATGGCCAACAAGCAGAGAACGCCGAGGGAGATTGGGCCAAGCCACAGTTCCCGGTGTTTGTTCATCTGATTCCTCCGAATCGGACTGAAGCAGTACGCGATAGTTATAACCCTATTCGATTTCGTTTGTCCCGTGATGCGCAGCTTCGACAAGTCTGGGTTGAAAGACACGTGAAGGCGCGATAATCTCAACACTCCGTGTTCACCGTTTCGGACGATAAATTGCGCGAAGAGTGCGGCGTGTTCGGCATCTATGGCCATCCGGATGCCGCGCGCCTCACTTACCTGGGAATGTATGCGCTGCAGCATCGTGGCCAGGAATCGTGCGGCATCGTTTCGTCCGACGGTACGCAACTGGTTTTCGAGCGCGCGATGGGCCACGTGCGGGACGCTTTCGAAGAAGATCGGCTGGATCGGCTTAGAGGCCACAGCGCAATCGGACACGTACGCTATTCCACCGCCGGTGAAGTTTCTATCCGCGAATGCCAACCGTTCGTGGTCACGTGTCAGCACGGGCAAATCGCTATCTGTCACAACGGCAACCTGCCTTTCGCCAGCGAAGACAAAAAGAAGTTGGAACGTGAAGGCGCAATCTTTTCTTCGACTTCTGATACTGAAGTCGTCCTGCACGAGGTCGCGCGTTCACGCGCGGCCAGCGTCCTTGAAGCAATTCCGGAGGTACTGCGCGAGACGGAAGGCGCCTTCTCGATGTTGTTTCTCACGCCGCGAGCGTTAATTGCGATTCGCGACCCGCGCGGGTTTCGGCCGCTGGCGCTCGGGCGCCTGGACGATTGCTGGGTGATTGCGTCCGAGACGTGCGCTTTTGATTTGATCGACGCGAAGTACGTTCGCGACGTCGAGCCCGGCGAGATGATCGTGATCAATGAAGACGGTTTGCGTTCTTCGCATCCGCTGCGGCCGCAGAAACACTCAATGTGCATTTTCGAGCATGTCTATTTCTCGCGGCCTGATTCGATTATCTTTGGACAATCAGTAAGTCGTTCGCGCCACAAAATGGGCCAGCGACTGGCGGTCGAGCAACCGGCCGATGCCGACATCGTCGTGCCCGTTCCCGATTCGGGCGTTGCCGCCGCCATCGGTTATTCAGCAGAGAGTGGTTTGCCGTTTCGTTTGGGCCTGGTGCGTAATCACTACGTGGGCCGCACTTTCATCGAACCGAAGCAGTCAATTCGCAGCTTTGGTGTGCGCATCAAACTCAACCCAGTGCGTCATCTGATCGAGAACAAACGGATTGTGCTGATCGACGATTCGATCGTGCGCGGCACTACTTCAAAAAAGATTGTGCGCATGGTGCGCGAAGCCGGCGCGAAAGAAATTCACGTACGCATTTCATGTCCGCCGACCATCAGCCCTTGCTATTACGGCGTCGATACGCCGAACAAATCTGAGCTGATCGCCGCCAACTATTCCATCGAAGGCATCCGCGATTTTATCGAAGCCGATTCGCTCGGTTATCTATCGCTTGAAGGCATGCTCGGTGCCACCGGTCTCAATCCTGAAGAAGCTTGCGTGGCCTGCTGGAACGAAAAATATCCGACGCGCATCACGCGCGAAGCCGAGACGATGCATTCGCGCGATGAAACTGCGGCGCGAATGGCCGTGGAAATCTGACAAAGCCTTCAGAGTACCGACTTATTCAGGTGTTGTCCGAAGGTCCGACCGAAGTTGGCACTCTAACGCCCATGAAAAAATCATGACTGAAAGAATCTTCAATTTTAGCGCCGGCCCGGCGGTGATTCCGGTGCCGGTTTTGGAACAAGCGCGCGATGAGATGTTGTCACTCCCCGGAGTAGGCATGTCGGTGATGGAGATCAGCCATCGCTCGAAAACGTTCGATGAAATTATCGAAGGCGCGGAATCGGGACTGCGCGAACTGCTCGGTATCCCGAAAGATTACGTGGTGCTGTTTCTGCAAGGCGGCGCGAGTTTGCAATTCACGATGGTGCCGATGAATTTTCTTTCGCTTGACGACTCTGCCGATTACATCGTCACCGGAAGTTGGGGGAAGAAAGCCGTTAAGGAAGCGAAGATTTTCGGGAACGTGGACCTGGCTGCGAATCTCGCGGACGGCGGCTTCACGCGCGTGCCGAACCAGGACGAATTGCAATTGAATCCCAGCGCGGCTTATGTGCACATGACTTCGAATGAAACGATTGAAGGCGTCGAGTTCAAAACTGAACCCGAAGTCGGTGACGTGCCGCTGGTTGCGGACATGTCCTCGAACATTCTCTCGAAGCCAATTCCGGTCGACAAGTACGGAGTGATTTATGCAGGCGCGCAAAAGAACATGGGCCCGAGCGGCGTGACGGTTGTAATCCTGCGCGAGAACCTTTTGCCACGCGTGCGTCCCGGCATTGCGACGATGCTCGATTACAACACGCATGCGAAAAACAAATCGCTGTACAACACGCCGAACACCTGGGGCATTTACATTCTCAATCTGGTCTGCAAGTGGCTGAAAGACAAAGGCGGGCTTGCGGGAATGCGGGCCGAGAACGAGGCAAAGGCTCAGTCAATTTACGATGCAATCGACGCGACCGATTTTTATCGCGGGCACGCCGATCCTGATTCGCGTTCGGCGATGAACGTGACGTTCCGTTTACCGTCAGAGGATTTGGAAAAGAAGTTCGCGAGCGAAGCGACGGCGCAGGGCCTGGACGGCTTGAAAGGCCATCGCAGCGTGGGCGGCATTCGCGCATCCATCTACAACGCGTTTCCGAAAGAAGGCTGCGCGGCCCTGGTTCAGTTCATGAAAGAGTTCGAGCAGAAGAATGGGTAATGACCTAAAGCAAAGAGATAAGGGCAAAGAGCTAAGGGCGGTCACTCAAATGTCAATCAGGCTCGCATTGCGGTTCGCTCTTTCCGCTTTGCCGCTGGCGGTTGTCGGCCTTTGTGTCCTCTCTGGTGCAAATAACGTCGCACAGAATCAAACTCCCTTATCGCAGAGTATCAACCCAGTGCCGGGCGAAAAGCATTTGCGCAATATTCGTCAACTCACGTTTGGCGGCGAAAACGCGGAAGCTTACTTTTCCGCCGACGGCAAGAAGCTGATCTTTCAATCGACGCGCGATGGCTACGGCTGCGATCTCATCTACACGATGAACATCGACGGCAGCGACGTGCGTTTGATTTCCAATGAAAGAGGTCGCACCACGTGCGCGTATTTCTTTCCGAATGGAAAACGCGTGTTGTATTCGTCGACGCACCTGGCTTCGAAAGAGTGTCCGCCGCGACCGGATTATTCGAAAGGATATGTCTGGGCCGTCTATCCTTCTTACGACATTTTCACCGCGAAGCCGGATGGATCGGATTTGAAACAACTGACCACGACGCGTGGATATGACGCCGAGACGACGATTAATCGGCAGGGCAAACTGGTTTTCACGTCGATGAGGAGCGGCGACCTGGACATCTACCGGATGGATGCTGATGGTAGGAACGTAAAGCGACTGACTACTGAGCTGGGTTACGACGGCGGACCATTCTGGTCTTACGACGGAAAGCAGATTGTCTATCGCGCCTATCATCCGCAAACCGAAAAGGAGAAGGCGGATTACGTCGCGCTGCTGAAGCAAAACCTGATTCGTCCGACGGTGTTGGATATTTGGGTAATGAATGCCGACGGCTCAAACAAGCGGCAGGTGACGCACCTGAACAAGGCGAGCTTTGCGCCGTACTTCTTTCCCGATGGCAAGCGCATCATTTTTTCGTCGAACGTTGCCGATCCGAAAGGACGCGACTTTGATCTCTACATGATCAAAACCGATGGGACTAGCATGGAGCGCATTACTTATAACGACACCTTCGACGGTTTCCCGATGTTCTCGCGCGATGGAAAGAAGCTCGTGTTCGCATCGAACCGCAACGCGGCGAAGCCGGGCGAGACTAATATTTTCATCGCGGATTGGGTTGAGTGATTTCTCTGTGACCTTTGTGGCTCACTAGATCCTTTTCACCACAGAGGTCACAGAGCAACACAGAGGAAGAAATAAATGAAATTCAGATTGAAGCAATTCCCCGGCTATGTAGTTCTGATCGCGTCGCTCTCGGTTGCAATACTCGCGCAGCAACCAAGCGCGACGCCCAGCGTCGATCGACTTCGCAATACGATCATGTATCTGGCGTCGGATGCGTTGGAAGGCCGGCGCACGGGGACGCAAGGCGCGAACGATGCGGCGCATTACATCGCGGCGGAATTCAACATGCTTGGGCTTCGTCCCGGAATGCCAGGGGGCGGACGCACGCGCGGAGAAAATCGAGCACGTTACCTGCAACCTTTTCCCTATGTGTCAAAAGTCGAGATCGGCAAAGGAAACCTGCTCACGCTAAACGGACATCCCGTTGATGGAGTCGGCGCCCGTGTAGGCGAAGACTGGATGCCCCTGGGGTTTTCGTCAAACGGTTCCGTTCCAGCTTTAGAAGTAGTATTCGCCGGGTACGGAATTTCATCCGCCGAATTGAAATATGACGACTATGCTGTTTCAAATGTGAGGGATCGGATCGCAATTGTTTTTGCCGGAACGCCCGACGGCGACAACCCACACGGGCAATTCGTGCAGGCAGGCCAGGTTCGGTTCAAAGTAGCGGCGGCCCGTGCCGCTGGAGCGCGTGCGCTTCTGATTATCGCGAGTGAAGAAAAACTGCCG
>DASYPX010000103.1:0-18405 GCA_036006125.1 Pyrinomonadaceae bacterium
CCGGTGACGAAAGGTCACGTGCAACGTTGCAACGGCGGATTGTTCGTCGCGAACCAGGATGAGTTCTGTGCGGCGCTGGAATTTCTTGAAGCCAACGAAGCAATGCGGGAGAGGCTGGCTCGAAACGGCCAAACGTACGTCGCTAACAATTTCACGTTCGATCGCGTACTGGCGCGATATCTCGACTGCTTTTCGAACGAGCAGCAATTTGCAGCCGCGGGCTGATCGCATCTTTTCAAAACTACGATTGGATACGGTTCGCTGGACGCAGAGCAGATGAGAATTCTGATCGATGGACAGACCCTTCGTACACCCGAGATCAATCGGGGCATCGGTGTCTATTTCAAAAAGACCGTCGAAGGGATTCTCGCGAGCGACCTCACCAACGATTTTTTTATCATTGGGACGCCGCCGGACGAACTCACGCACTTCTCACCGTGGTTCCGGCAACAACTTCATTGCGTCGCCCCAGACGCGCATGAATTTACTAAAGCGTCCGATGAACGGTCGAACCAGGCTTATTCTGATCTGATCAATGAAACGATTTCTCGCGAGCAAATCGATATTTACTGGTCTCCCAATCCGCTCATGCTCAATGTTTTCCTTCCCGCCAATGGAAACTCAGGCTGCTGCTTCGCGGCGACAATTTTCGACTTGATTCCAGCGGCGATGGAGAACCACTTCCGCAAGCATTGGCCGTCGCAGACCTTGAGACAGTACAAAGAACGGCTACGGTTGCTGGAGCGCGATTACGATTTGTTTCTGCACATTTCGCAATATACACAGTCCGACGTTCGACGAATGCTTCGCGTTGATGGAAAAAGACACGTTGTGACGCCGCTGGCGGCGGACGAATTTTTTCGTCCTTATCCGTTTCCAAAAATTCCGGTGGAGCGAGACTATATTCTCTACCCAGGCGGATTTGATCCGCGGAAGAACATGGATCGCGCCCTGCAAGCCTTTGCCGCGATGAAAAGAAAGTATTCCGGCGAACCCGGCGTCGCGGAAACTGATCTTGTCATCGTCTGCCATAAGGAAGCGGCGTCTGAGTCCGAAATGCTAAAGCGCGCGTCGAGACTCGGTATCGCGGACCACCTGCGGTTGACGGGATTTGTGAGTAACGCGGAACTGGTGGCCCTTTATCAGAAGGCCCGTTGTCTCTTCTTCCCGTCGTTGTACGAAGGATTCGGACTGCCGGTGCTCGAAGGATTAGCATGCGGACTTCCGGTCGCGGCTTCGAACTGTTCGTCGATTCCGGAAGTTGCCGGCAGTCTCGCCTGTTACTTCGATCCGTTGGACGTCGAATCCATGTCTGGAGCGCTTTACGCAGCGTTTAATGCGCCAGTCGATTTCGAATCGCGCAGGCGGCGTTACGACTACGCCAAACAGTTTTCCTGGCAAAGAACTGCACTTGCCACATTGCAAGCGTTCTCAGATTCGAACCACGCGCCACGCCCTGCGCCAGTCGCCGCCACAGCTTCGCTATGATTGCCAACGACAGCTCAACCGAATTCATTGACGTCCGCAAGCTCATAGAAGAAGTGAGCGTAGAGGAACTGTGTCGCTCCGCCGAACAGTTCTTCGCCAATCGCATCGACTGGGACAGCTTACAGGCGAAGCCGTTTGCCGAGATTGAAGAATCACCCGAACTTCTGATCTGCTTTGCACACGTAGTGCGCGGATTGAGACTCTTGCCTGACATGACCCTCCTCGATTTCGGGGCTGGCACGTGTTGGACTTCTCACTTTCTGAGCCAGCTCGGGTTGAAGGTAATCGCGCTCGACGTTTCGGAGTCGGCTTTGAACCTTGGCCGCAAGCTATACCGCCGCCATCCGATGGTCGGACATCGTCCAAAGCCACAGTTCCTCTTGTTTGACGGCCTCACGATCGACTTGCCGGATGAAAGCGTCGATCGAATCAGTTGTTGGGAGGCGCTTCATCACGTTTCGAGTCCCGACCGTGTAATTCAGGAAATGGGCCGAGTACTCAAGTGCGGCGGCATCGCCGGTTTTTCTGAGCCGGGCCCCGAGCATTCCAAGTCCGAAGCGTCACAATCTGAAATGCGGACGAACCGAGTGATCGAGAACGACATCAATGTTCGTGAAATCTGGGACATCGCCAAGGACGCCGGTTTCACCGACATGAAAGTGGCTGTTTTCAATGCTGAGCCCCTACTCGTCGCATTGCCGGATTTTGAGAGTTACGTTAAAGGTGCCTCCGGCGGTGAGTTCGTTAGTTCCGAAATACGCCGGCAGATGCAGGAGCGGCGGCTGTTCTTTCTATTCAAAGGCGACGCCACGCTTCCTCGTGATAGCCGTTCACGCGATGGACTGCGTGCTGAACTGGAAGTGCGATCGCCCTTAATACGTGTGGCGGCCGGCAAACGGCTTCAACTCACGGTCAGCGCGAAGAACACAGGAGATTCCGTCTGGCTGCCAACCGCAGAAGCCACGCCACCATGGTGGCAACACGGTCCACTGAAGCGTTTTGGGCGCCAGCCGCACATGGGGCCCGATCGAATTCCGCCACGCGTGGGTGGCGTGCGTCTGGGAATTCAACTTTTTAGCGAAACAGAAGAGTTGTTGGACATTGACTATTTTCGCTATCACCTGACGCCAGATGAAGGACGCGAGATCGATCCCGGCGAACAAGTCGAATTCGCCATTGAACTGCCGATGCCGCCTGCAGGCAAATATATCCTGCACTGCGATCTAGTCAGTGAAGGAGTGGGCTGGTTCGAACACAATGGCTCGATGCCGGTGCGGTTGCCAATTGAAGTCGTGTAATCGCATGAGTGATCCTTGGCCACAACGCCAGTCGTCCGAGCAAGCCACGCTTGACGATCTCTACTACTGTTATCGGGTGCTCCTGAAACGAGAGCCGGACGATGAGGGATGGAACTTCTGGAGCAAGAAAATTGCCGATGAAGATTTCACCGTCACGAAGCTGGCCGCATATTTTTGTCAATCACATGAATATCTGACAAACGCACGAGCGCGCGGCCTCAAACTGGTTACCCTTGAAGATTTCGAGCTGTATGTCTACGAACACGACTGGGACGTAGGCGCACAGATGCTGGAGAAGAAACAGTATGAGCCCGATGTTACCGCATTTCTGAAAGACCGCCTGCAGCCTGGTTTCACTTTCGTTGATGTGGGCGCCAATGTCGGCTACTTCACGATACTGGCTGCCAAACTGTTGGGCCGAACTGGTCGGACGATTGCGATTGAATGCAATTCAAGGAATTGCGAGCTGATTTATCTGAACTTGCATCACAACAGCATTGAGAATGCGCTCGTGTACCAGTTTGCGGTCAGTGACGCCCAGAAGTTACTAAGTCTCACCGCGGGCTTTAGTAACGGAGAGGTGGACGAATTGCGTGATGATCAGGACGCCTTGATTGTTCCTGCCGTCACCCTGGATTTCCTGCTGCAAAACGAACCGCGCATCGACATTATTAAGATGGATATCGAAGGCTCAGAAGCAAAAGCCTGGCGCGGTATGCAGCAAACAATCCGGAAACATCACCCGACAATCGTTATGGAACTCTTTCCCGCATTGTTAGAGAGACATTCGCGCACGAGCACGACTGACTTTCTCGATCAAATTTTCTCAGCCGGCTACTTCGCCACAATCCTCCGCACGTCTGACATGGATAACGAGCAGATTACGGATGATAGCGACCACGGTTCTGGGAAGGCTTCAAACAGTTTAGAGGTGATGGAAATCTTGCAGCAGCGGAAGGAATTTGCGCGCGATGAGTCACAAGCCTATTTGAATCTTGCGTTGGAGCTTCCAAGACAGCCGCGCCGCAAATTGTTTTCGCGTTTGTTGCGTTTCTGACTGAGGTCGCGCGTCGAAACGGTGTGAACCCCCAACGCCAAAACCGCCCGCCTTTTCTGTCCCGGAAGCTAGTTCTCACCGCCGCCGCTCTCATCGTCTGGTCATTTTTTCTTTGGCGTGGGATCGACGTATTCAAGCCCGGCGCTTATTCGGGCGTGGTATTCAACTCAGATTGCGCCGTCCCCGTATTGATGGCAAATGACAATCGGCCAATCACCCTCTTTAACTTTTATTACTACGGCCATGATCGATGGGGCGGCTGGCCCTTTCTGGGGGCGCAAATCATTCGCCGACTGACCAACCATCAATGGACTGCACAGAATTTATCGACGGGGCAGACAATCTGGCTGTTTGTCGGCGGTTTGATTATCAGCGCATTAAGTCGTCGCGATTGGATAGTGATCACATTCCTGTTTCTGGTGTCAGTTTGTGTGCTGGCTGATGCAGGTCACCTGATTTTCTTTTTGAGTCATGTTTACGCCTGGCAAGTCACGGCACTCTTTCTTAGCTGGTCCGGCCTTCGCCGATTACTTGACCACAGTCGACCAAATGAGCAGCCACGGCGGAGAGTGGTTTGGCTGATCGTAACCTTTCTATTTTCCTATCTGGCAATTTGGAGTTCTATCTCGAGCGCGCCCTTTCTGCTCTTTCTGGTCGGTCTGGAAAGTGTACGGGCATATCTAAAAAGTGACGGCGCTCGTCACAATAGTTTCTCGTTCAGATCATTGTTGACGGGATTGACTGTCGTGGTCGCGGCAATAGTCGGGGAGCGTTTACAGGTAATGCTTTATCACCGCTCCGCCATGAGAAGCTTCGGCGTTGACTTCAGGACACCACTGGGAATTGACTTCGGTTTTCTGTTTCACAATGTGGGGGTTCAATCAGTTAAGCTTGCGACTGAATTTTCGCGGCCCCTGTTCTTTACCCTGATCGCTACGGTCGCGGCGGCATTCGCATCCTTCTATTGCTTTCGAACCAGGAGCGCCAAGTCTCGCGAAATATTCAGAGGGCACGGCGAAACATGGATAATCGCCTTCGGCGCGTATGGCATCGCACTCATCAATTTTGTTCTGGCGGTGGCGACCACTCATGTTCGCATTAATGAATATGACGATAGATTTCTGCTGTTGACGAATGTCTTTGGGACCTTCAGCGGCCTCTTAGCACTCTTTCTCGCCATTGACTTCGCGGTACATAAGAGCCAACTCCGGCGGCACTGGACCACGGCCTTCCTATTGTTAACGCTAATATTCCTCGCCATCACGTTTCCCAGAAAAATATATCGGCCGGAATACGAATCGTTTCAAGATGCCGCCTTAACCTTGATGCATACAGCCCCGCGCGCGGTTCTCTTGGGAGATTATTGGGCGGTTTATGTTTTTGCGGCCTTGCAACCGGCGAATGGCATTACGCCTGTGCCCTTTGAGGGGCAGCAAAACAGAATGCCATGGACGCGAGAGATAGTACGAAACACGACCGGCGTGTTGCTGCAGTATCCGGGTTCGAAGTTGGAAGAATCTGCGCGGCCTTCGGAACGTCTCAGTCAGTATGGAAACCAATTTCAATTAGCCGAGCCGAGAGTGTATGACAACGGCGTCTTCGCGTTCGCGCGATACATTAAAGCCGTAGGTCCGGCCCTGAGCGACGAGACGACCAAGATCAAGTCGCTACTGCGCCAAACGCACCTGCAAATCGTTCAGCGTGAGCCGCGTCCGGACGAAATGGAATCATTCGTCTCACGAAGTAGTGACTGCCACGCAGACGATGCTTGCATTGAAGATCGGATTGTGAACGAAAACCTGACGCTGCTTCGCTCTGATGAATTTCAAAACAGCAGCGGTTTCATCTACCCACTTTATCGGATTGCCTTGGGTCGTGCACCGAACTACTGGGAGTGGGAACGCGACCGAAAGCAGATAAATAGTCCCGGGAAAGACGTGATGCGGGATTTCATCGAAGCTTGGACGCGGCAAACTGAATTCAGTGAGCGCTATCCTGGTTCTTTGAACAATGGTCAATACGTGGAACGGCTATGCGAAATGGCCGGGCAGGTTACGAACGAGAGTCAGCGTGCGCAGTGGGTCAACGCGCTGAACACTGGCGGGATGACTCGCGCCGGTGCGTTGTGGGAAATTGTGAGCAGATCTCGACTGGCTAGTGCCGACAATGAAGCCTTTGTAACGCTGTGCTACTTTATCTACCTCAAGCGTGACCCGGATCCAGGTGGTCTTAATCACTGGGTTCAAGTGGCGAAAAATGGCCCAGACGGCGCGATGTTGGTAATCCGTGGGTTTCTAAACTCGGGTGAATATCGCGCGAAGTTCCCGCGGCCTTGAATTCATTACAAATGCTTGCCGATGATTCAGTTCATGAAGCGAGCGGCACCCACACTGGGCGCGCAAAAATCGCCTGGCTGTCGCCCTTCCCGCCGCAACGCAGCGGTATCGCCAATTACAGTTATTGGTTGATCAAAGCTCTGAGTGCAGAACTCGATATTGACCTTTTCAGCAATGAGCAACTAACTCCGGAACTCGCCGCGAATTTTGTCGTACGCCCGCTGTCGGCGTTTCCTGCCCGGTTTCGGGATTACGACGACGTGATTTATCACCTCGGCAATCACGCGGTGTTCCATAAGCGCATATACGAATTGGCATGGCAGCATCCTGCAACCATCGTACTTCACGATTACAATCTCAGCGGTTTCATGCGTGAAGCGTTCTACCCTCAACACCTGTATCGCCAAGCAATGCTGCGCGTCCAGCTTAAGCACAACGAAGTGTCCGAGAGACAAGCGGCAATGTCACATGCCATCGTGGACCGGAGCCGCAAAGTCATCGTGCATCACCGCTGGGCACGAAACCAGTTCGCCGATCACCCGCGGGTAGAAGTCATTCCGCACTTCGCGCGGATTAACTACACCCCAACCGAACTCGATATTGCGCGGTTCAAACAACAATTCGAGCTGAGGAGTGATCACTTTGTGATAACGTGTCTCGGTTTCGTGAACCTGAACAAGCTGCCGGCGCTGCAAATCGACGTCGTCAAACGGCTCCTCGGCGAAGGTTATCCGGTGCATTTGGTTTTCGCGGGCGAGCCCGCTCCTGACGTTTTGGATTTGCTGATCAAGTCGAAGCTGGACGGCTATTCGAAAAACGTCATTTGTACCGGCTATCTCAATGAACGTGATTACTTCAGTGCGATTTTCGCGTCCGACGTCATTATCAATCTACGAAACCCCACAATGGGCGAGTCTTCCGGAACATTGGCACACGCGTTGGCGGCCGGCCGGCCTACGATCGTCAGCAATGTAAATCAGTACCGCGAGTTTCCTGATACGGTGTGCTGGAAAATCGATCACGGTAAAGACAAAGCGGAGCTTTTGTTTCAGTACCTCACGGCGTTGCTTTCGGAACGAAATCTGAGAACCAGGATGTCGGCCAACGCGACTGACTTTACGAGCCGCGTGCTGAGTCTTGAGAAGGTCGCCGCTCAATGGCTTCAGCTCATTTTCAAGGGATTGAATCAATAAACTGTCCGAACTCGGCTGAGGTCGCTTGAAAATGTCCGGCGACGTTAAGCCACGCGTTAATGCGAAAAAAGATCGCGGCACATGAATTCCCAGCGCGCAAATTAGATTCAATCATCGGCATAGGTATCTTTGCGATTACCCTGCTTGTGTTTCTGTTGACGCCGACTTACATATTTTCCGATTCAAAATTCACGTTCGTGCTGAGCGAAAGTCTGTTGAAGCACCGCAGTTTTGCGCTTGATGATTTTGCTTTGCCGCATCTGGAGCCAAGACACTATTACAACTACACGCAAAACGGATCGATTCTTCAACTAGAGTGGGTGGACGGTCACCTCTATTACTATCCGCCGCCCGGCGGTTCGATCCTCTCGATACCATACGTCGCATTAATGGATCTGTTCGGGGTTTCGAGCATGAACCCTGATGGCACTTACAACCCGGAAGCTGAACAGCGACTGCAGGCAATTTTCGGATCATTCCTGATGGCGGTCGTGGTGGTCGTCTTCTATTTCACCAGCCGGCTGCTGTTGCCGATAAGCTGGAGCGGCGTGCTCTCGCTCGGCAGCGCCTTTGGCACACAAGTATGGAGTACGATGTCGCGAGCCGTGTACGCAGACACGTGGGGCGTGGTTCTCCTGGCAGTAACGATATGGCTACTGCTCGCAGTGCATTTAGGAAGAATCCGACTGTGGCCGATTCTGCTGGCCACACTCCTCGCATGGACCTATTTTGTGCGACCGACTAACTCGATTCCTGTGCTCGCGGTTGCGATCTATTTATTGATTTACTACCGCCGGGCCTTCGTGAAGTTCAGTGTTACGGGTTTGGCGTGGCTGGTTTTGTTCGTTGCGTACTCGTGGTGGCATTTTCACAAGATGCTCCCTAATTATTACCTCGCCAGTCGGCTGACGTTTGAACGATTCAGTGAAGCTCTTCCCGGTACTTTAATCAGCCCGGCGCGCGGATTGTTCGTCTATGTGCCCGTGATCTTGTTCGTTGGGTATCTACTCGGCCGTTATCGCCGGCATGTGGGTTTTCATGGACTCCTCTTCCTGGCGCTGAGTATTTTCGCCGCTCATTGGCTGGCCGTATCCGCGTTCCCGCATTGGTGGGGAGGCATGGGCTATGGCCCAAGATTGATGAGCGGAATTGTCCCCTGGATTGTCTTGCTGGGTATCTTCAGCGTTCAAGCCATGTTGCGGGCTCGTGAGCATCTGGTCAATCAATCGCGAACGTTAGGGAAGCTGGAACTAACCGGCGGCGTCGCGCTCTTAGTGTTCAGCATCTTCACAAATGGAGTCGGCGCCACAACGGCGTCGGTAGTTTTTTGGCATGAGAAACCTGAGAGTTTGGAGAAACGCCCCAGTCGTCTTTGGGATTGGCGCTATCCACAGTTCATGGCGCCGTTTCTTTATCCACCGCTGCCGAAACTTGTCCCGCCAGGTGATGTGCCAATAGATTTTTCGCGCAAGTCGTCCGAACCGTACTTGCTCTACGGCTGGGGCAGAAACGAGCCCGAGTTTCGATGGAGCGAGGGCCATAAGTCCGTCGTGATTTTCTCACTTGATGAGCCCACGGATTCGTATCTTCGAATGAAAGTGATGCCTTGGCTCGTGCCAGGCAGGGTTGAGAAGCAGCGTGCCACTATTAGTTTGAATGGAAATGTTATTGAAACACTTACGCTAAAGGATCCTGCCCCGCTGGAGTATTCGCGGGCGCTGCCTAAGGAAACGTTCCGGCGGGATAATGTTTTAACCTTCACCCTGCCGGATGCGACATCGGGACACGCACTGGGTCTAAACGATGACCCACGCGAGTTGGGAATTGGGATATTTTCACTGGAGATTAAGCCGGCCTTCGAGAGTATTCCACGGCTAACACAAACGGTCGCAGACGCACCGCTTCCGGTTGGCGGTTATGAAGCCGAGCTGTTGCCGTTGGATGTGCCTTCCGAATTGCGGACAGGCCAGACCGCAAACGTGCGCGTGAAGATCAAGAACATCAGCGGAGCTATCTGGCCAGCTGGCGGACTGGCCGGCCATAAATATCAGGTTCGTCTCGGAAATCACTGGCGCGATGCAAGCGGCCGCCTTGTTACGGGGGATGACGGGCGTGCCGCGCTTCCTTATGATCTCAGGCCGAGGCAAGAGGTTGAACTTCTATTGCCGATTCAGGCGCCGCAAACGCCGGGAGAGTACATTCTTGAATTCGACATGGTTCAAGAGGTTGTTGCCTGGTTCGCTAATGAGGAACAATCACAGGTGGCACGAATAAAAGTAGTAGTGCGGTGACTTGGATGGCTTTCGATCAGACTTCTGTCGAGCAACAATGAACCAACAACCGCACCGGCGAAACTTCCCCTTTAAGGAGGATCTCCTGGTCGCTTTGCTGATCTTTAGCGCCGCGCTCACGGCTTTCCTCTTGTCCCCCAATTATGGCTTCTCAGATTCGCAGTACACGTTTGTCGTAAGCGAAAGTCTGCTCAAACACCATAGTTTCGCGCTTGATCATTTTGCGTTGCCGCGTCTTGAACCCAAAGACAACGGCAATTACGTTCGCAACGGACACATTTATCAACAAGAGTGGAGCAACGGGCGTCTTTATTACTATCACCCGCCGGGAAGTTCCGTCTTGTCAGTACCGTATGTCGCCGTTATGGATCTGTTCGGATTCTCGTGTATCAATCCGGATGGTACTTACAACCCAGGAAACGAGATGGAGCTGCAGGGAATCCTCGCCGGACTGCTGATGGCTTTGACCACAGTGGTGTTCTATTTCACGGCACGGCTGGTTTTGCCGTTCAGCTGGAGCGCGTTGATCGCGTTGGGCGCTGCGTGGGCAACTCCGGTGTGGAGCACGTTGTCAAGAGGCATGTGGTCAGACACCTGGGGCGTTTTCCTCTTATCCATCGTTATCCTGCTGCTGGTTGCCAACATCATCGGTCGCGCAAAGTTGAATCCGATTGTGCTGGCGACGGTGCTCGCGTGGACGTATTTCGTAAGACCGACCAACTCTATTGCCATCGCAGTCGTCACTATCTACATCGTCTTGTGTCACCGCCAATGGTTCCTGGCATATGCGGCAACCGGCTTGCTTTGGTTCACGGGATTTCTAATTTACTCGCGCACGCATTTCAGCCACTGGTTGCCAAACTACTATCGCGCCAGCCGCCTCAGCTTCGAACATTTTGGTGAGGCGCTGCTGGGCCACTTAATCAGTCCAGCGCGCGGGCTACTCGTTTACGTCCCCGTGCTTCTCTTCACCGGTTACCTTCTCGTGGTCTACCGACGGACGATTGCGTACCGCGGCTTGCTTTGGGTGGGTCTTGTGATTTGCCTGCTGTATTGGTTGGCGAATTCAAGCTTTCCACACTGGTGGGGCGGCAATAGCTATGGTCCGCGATTGATGGCAGGAGTCGTGCCGTGGATCGTTCTCCTCACTATTCTCGGAATCGACGCGATGCGTCGCACACGGGTTCCGAAAGAAGCGGCGTGGAGGGTACAAAACGCTGCCGGCGTAGTCCTCTTGTTAGTCAGCATTGCGATGAACGGGATGGGGGCGGTCGTCGGCGAGACCCAAGCCTGGAACGAACATCCCACCAGCGTCGATAAACAACCGAGCCGTTTGTGGGACTGGCGTTATCCGCAATTCCTCGCAGGATTTTTGCGCCCACCGCTCCCGGCCGAATTCCCATCGGCAGACGTTCGTATCGAGTTTTCGCGCACCACAGCCGAACCGTACCTGTGGTACGGATGGAGCGTGAACGAGCCGGAATTTCGCTGGACGAGTGCCCGTGAGGCTGCAATCGTTTTTGGACTTGATGAGATCAGTGACGCGGAACTTCTCATGAAAGCCTCGCCGCTGATTGTGGTTAATAAACTCGATCAGCAACGAGTGAACATTCGTTTGAACAATCAACCACTAACAATGTTGACGCTCACGCAACCGATCGCGCAGGAATTCTCTGTTCCTTTACCAAAACAAATGCTGCGCACGAAGAACAGTTTGATCTTCGAGTTGCCCGATGCGCGGACACCCCAATCCCTGGGTCTGAATCGCGATCCTCGGAAGCTAGCGCTCGCGGTATTTTGGATGGAAGTGCGCACGCCTCACGGACCGAAAAAAATCGGGGACAAAACCGTCGCACGTGGGGCATTGCCAATTGGTGGCTACAGCGCACGGATCGAACCACTTGATGCGCCATCGCGGTCGGCCTCCGGCCAAACTCTTAAACTGCGCGTACGTGTGACAAACATCAGTGGGATCACTTGGCCAGCCGAAGGTGAAGCCGATGGGTCCTTTAAACTGCACCTCGGCAATCATTGGCGTGATGCGGCCGGTAAGATGTTACAACTCGATGACGGAAGGGCGGCGTTGCCTTTCGACATCGCACCTGGCGGCAGCGCTGAACTGGTGCTGACGATTACGACACCGCAGTCACCGGGTGACTACGTTTTGGAGCTCGACATGGTGCAGGAGCGCGTTAACTGGTTTGCCGACGAAAATTCCCAGTCTGTCCGAATAAAAATCAACGTCTTCTAAGTCGGGGAGACCGCTCGCATGAAGGTCACTGTTCGATAGTGGGACCGGTCAATCTGCGTCCCGATGCATTTGCAAAAAGAAAATCTTTAACTGATTATTCGTTGATGATGTCCGCGGCAAGCATCAACGGTTTCGCTGCAATCAGTCTCGGCATCGTGTGCCCAATGGCGAACGAAGAGGCGTCCGCGGTCAGGTTCGTTAAAGCAGTGCTGGAACAATGCGCGGCTTTCCCGTTTCGAGCGACGCGATTCTTCGCTATCCTCGACAACGCTTGTCACGACCGCACACGCTTCCTGCTCGAAGAACTGCAAAGCAGCGAACAAAGACTGCGGGTGATTTGGGCGCCCGAGAACCGCTGTGTGGTTGATGCTTATGTGCGCGGCTATCGCGAGGCTTTGAACTCCGCTTGCGACTGGATCCTGGAAATCGATGGCGGCTTCAGTCATCAACCTGAAAACATTCCGCAATTCTTTCAAACGATGCGTGCAGGTTACGACTGCGTGTTCGGCAGCCGTTTCTGTGATGGCGGCGAGATCACTGACAGCTCGCGCAAGCGACAGCTTCTGAGCCGTGGCGGGACTATTCTGACGAATGCATTGATGGGCACGAAGCTTAAAGACATGACCAGCGGCTTTGAGCTCTTTTCGCGCGCTGCGCTCGAGCATGTTTTGGCGAAGGGCATAAAGTCGCGCGGCCACTTTTTTCAAACCGAAATCAAAATCAACTGCCGCGATATGAAAATCGTCGAAGTGCCGATTCATTACCGCGCAGCAAGTAACAGTGTAAACCAACGCGTGATCAAAGATTCCCTGAGTAATCTGTGGCGCATGTACCGCCTCAAACGGCAGAATCAAACATAAGCCGATGAGCGACAAAACCACTCTCGTTGTCACTTCAATTTCTGCGCCGAACCCGGCCTTGCGCATGTTGGCCGAAGGCTGCCGCCAGCACGATATTGAATTTATCGTTATCGGTGATGCTGCCAGTCCTTCTGACTTTCAGTTGGACGGCTGCCGATTTTACGGATTAGTGGAGCAAAGGAAGCTTGACTTCAGCTTCGCACAAAGGTGTCCGACCCGAAGCTACGCGCGAAAGAACATCGGATACCTGCTGGCAATGAGCGGTGGTGCGACGACTTTGATCGAGACCGATGACGATAACTTTCCCCGCGCGGGATTCTGGCAAACGCGCCGCCGGCACCAGCGTGTGCGCGCGATTTCAGACGGTGGCTGGATTAACATCTACCGCTACTTTACCGATGCGAACATCTGGCCGCGCGGCTTACCGCTGGATCAAGTCGACAAACGGGGATCGCCGTACGATGAACTCGTCGAACAGGAAATCGATTGTCCAATCCAACTCGGCTTGGCCGATGAGAATCCCGATGTCGATGCAATTTATCGTCTCGTACTTCCCTTGCCGCAATCGTTTCGCACGGATCGCCGGCTGGCATTACTAAAGTCGTGGTGTCCTTTCAACAGCCAGAACACGACGTGGTGGCGCGAGGCTTTTCCGCTGCTTTACCTGCCCGCGTATTGTTCGATCCGCATGACCGACATCTGGCGTGGGTTTGTGGCTCAGACGATCGCCTGGACGAACAATTGGGCAGTCCTGTTTCACGAGCCGACGGTCTGGCAAGAGCGCAATGAACATAACTTAATGCGCGATTTTCGTGACGAGGTACCCGGATATCTGAACAATGCGGAACTTTGCCAGGCACTCGGCGAACTCCCGCTGAAACCGGGCGTGGAGAACTTAAATCAAAATCTGCGTACTTGTTACGAGCACATGGTCCGCATGCGTCTTGTCGGCGAGGAAGAACTCGATTTACTCGACGCATGGTTTTGCGATATCCAAGAAATTAACAGAGAGAGCGCGACACCGCATGAGGTCGCAGCCGTTTCTTAACCGAATACTATGAAGAAGTGTTTAGTGACAGGCGCCGGAGGTTTCATCGGCCATCATTTGGTTTCTTATCTCGTGGACCGCGGCTATTGGGTCCGCGGCGTCGACATTAAGCATCCCGAGTATGAATCAACGAGCGCTCATGAGTTTGAGCTGCTCGATCTGCGCGTGCCCGAAAACTGCGATCGTGCCAGCCACGGCATTGATGAAGTCTACGGGCTTGCAGCCAACATGGGAGGCATCGGCTTTATTGAGACGCATAAGGCAGAAATTGTGCGCGACAATACGCTTATCAACCTCAACTCGATTGAAGCCGCGCGTCAGAATCGCGTGCAGCGATACCTCTACACATCGAGCGCCTGCATTTATCCTGGATATCTTCAGAACAAGACCGATGTGACACCGCTGCGCGAAGAGGATGCATATCCCGCCGACCCGGAAGACGGGTACGGTTGGGAAAAACTCTACATGGAAAGGGTCTGCCGCCATTATTACGAAGACTTTGGCTTGGAGACGCGCGTCGTGCGCTTTCACAACATCTTCGGACCGCTGGGGACATACGATGGCGGCCGTGAAAAGTCGCCCGCGGCAATCTGTCGCAAGGTCGCGTTGGCCAACGACAGCGATGACATCGAAGTTTGGGGAGACGGTCAACAGACGCGCTCGTACTGTTATATCGACGATTGCGTCGAAGGAATCTACCGTCTGATGAGGAGCGGCTATCGCGAGCCTCTGAACCTCGGCCAGGACCGCATGATCAGTATCAACGAACTCGTTGAAATGGTCGCGCAGATTGCCGGCAAGAAAATCGCGAAGCGTTACGATGAAAACAAACCTCAGGGCGTGCGCGGCCGCAACAGCGACAACAGCCGCTTGCGCGAGGTGCTCGACTGGCAGCCTGAGATTTCGCTCGAAGAAGGATTGAGCCGGACGTACGAATGGATTTCCGGCCAACTCGGGACGCGCGTTAACACCGCGAGCACAAGCTCTTCACATACCTAGGGCCACCAATCACACGGCCCCACCGGCGCTCCTGTGCTTCAAACCTGAAACAAATGCGCTGAACGCTCTGGAAGTTAATGTTTAGAAGCGAGCGGCAGCCGTCTGATTATCTGTAACAGCAGAACTCTTGTCGGTTGTGATGCGCCGATGATCGACGGCGGCATTTAGATTCACGAGCCCATCCCCAAATTCTATCGCGGTCACGCGGAAAAAGTTCACGCCGTCGAGCCAATCAAAACTGATGTTGTCGGAACTGTGAACCGCCACGGAAACGGAAAAGGTGTCCGGCGCCAGCCACGCCTGGAACGAGAACGTCACCTCGATCACATCGCCGGGTCTGGCCGGCCCAAGGTCAACTTGTTGTAGCTCAGTGTTGGTGCCATAAACATGAGTGCCAAGGCGACTGCGAATCAGAAAACCGCAAACCGGATTTTCGCGAAATTCGTGAAATAGCACGCGCATGCGCACGAGCAAAGACTGGCCCGATTCCACGGCATCCACCGGCGAGAGATCTGCGTTGAGCAAATCTACGCTCAACACTTCAGCGCTGCCGTCGCCATGACGGTAAGAAGGTTTCAGCGGAGTGCGTAACTGATCGACTCTCACAGAGTCAGGCAACTCCTCAGCACTTGTGTGAGTTTCGATCGCGTCGAAGGCCACCGTCCGCGACATGATGAGCTTTCGATACTGATTAACCACGTCGACGGGCAAACCATCAGCGCACATCCGTCCTTCATTCAAAAGAATTGCGCGCATGCACAGCGCGCGAACAGCAGTTGCATCGTGTGAAACGAACAAAATCGTCGTTCCGTTCTTCTGCATCTCCTTAATGCGCCGCACACAGCGGTGCTGAAACACCGCGTCGCCGACCGCCAGCGCTTCATCGACAATCAATATTTCGGGATCGGCAGCCACCGCAATTGAAAACGCGAGCCTGACGTACATCCCGCTTGAATAGGTCTTGACTGGTTGATGAATGAACGGACCGATTTCTGCGAAGCGTTCGATCTCTGGCAACAGTTTCTCGGTCTGCCTGCGCGAGAAACCGAGCAGCGATGCGTTCATAAAGATGTTTTCAATACCCGTGAACTCTGGATTGAATCCCGAGCCCAATTCAAGCAGGGCGGCGACGCGTCCTTCGTACTCAACATTGCCGTGCGTCGGATTGAGCGTGCCCGTGATGATTTGCAGGAGTGTGGATTTGCCGCTCCCGTTCGGACCGATAATGCCGGTTGTTGTGCCCTTCTCGACTTCGAAGCTGATGTCTTTGAGCGCCCAAAACTCGCGATGCTTCTTCATCCGGCCACGCGTCAGCGACTCCTTCAAGCGGTCGGCAGGCGTCGCATAGATGCGATACTGCTTGGAAACGTTTTCGACGCGCAGGGCGGTGGTCATCGCTAGTCATGTAACGCAAACTGACAGTCTTGCGCAAGCGTGTGTGGGGTTTTGAACGAAAAAGCCCGCGCGATACTCGATCGCGCGGGCTGTGCTGGGAACTTCTTTAAACTATGGATTGATCTTCACCAGCGGTGGACTGTCACCCGGTGTGGGCCGGCTGGTGGCAGCGCCAACCTTTACGACGACCGGCAAGTTGTCTCCCCGATCGACCGTCGACGGTAGCGTGATGACTATGTTATCGAAGCCAGGCTGATCGTTGGCGATATTCGCCGTTGCAGTAATTGAGGTTGTGCCGATAACCACACTGATACTGGCCGCCGATGTCCCCCGAACGCCGGTTGCGTGTACCTCAAGAATCGTTGGCACGGGAGAACCGCCCGGGCTTGGAGGCGCTGTCACGTTGAAGGGCTCAGGCATACACCCGGACACTGTCGGATCCGTGATGTTGCAGATTGACGCGCGACCGTTAGGACCATTGCTCGACGTGAAAATATCAGGTTGCGCTGCCACGAGAGTAATATTGCCGCGAATCACTGTTCCATTGTTGTTGATGACAAGCGGATAAGTTCCGGGAGAAAGTCCAATCGGAACAACGAACGAGATCGCCGTCGAGCTTACTGAATAAATCCCGCAAGCCACGCCACGAATGGCCACCGAAACTCCCTTCAACTCAACCGGCAATGGTGGACCAAATTGCAATTCTGATGCGTTCGCGGTCATCGCCGCCGACGGCGCTAACGACACTGTGGCATTGAGCACAGAAAGCTCTCCGGCTGCTAATCCAGTAGCCACCAGCGGGCCGCTGCTCGGCGAACCAGCCGGTGTTGGACTGGGCGAAGGTGTCGGGCTCCCGGTGGGAGTTGGCGATGCCGGGGCGACCGGAATCAAACTAGCGCCTGTCAACAAGGAAATTGTTCCTGCTGATTCCGCCGTATTTGGGGGCGAAAGGTTGTAGAAAACTTCGGCGTTAAAGTCCGGGTTGCCGCCACCTAATTCTGCGCCGCCCATCGAAAACACAAACCGGCGTCGCGAATTACTCGGTAACGCATTGACCGGGGCCAATACGTTTGTGCCCGTAATGTTCGTCAGCCGCGTGAACGGGCCGGTACTCATCGACGGGAAGGTCAACGGCACGGCGAAGACTTGCGAAACCTCTACCGGATTGAGTCCGGTGTTGTCGCCCTCGGCAAGGATAGTTCCGTCGCTCTTAATATTGAGGCCCGAAGTAAATATCACTGTTCCAGGCGTCGTGCCCGTGTAATCAGTGAAGGTCGGGTAGTGATTGACGTCGAGACCTGCCGTCGGACGCGGACCAACTTGCGCAAAGGCATCACTTACCGAATCGTAGACAAAGGTGACGTAGAGAAAGTTCGACAGAACACCATTCGCTGCCGAGTTTGCTTTGGGATCAGTCGCGACCGAGTCAAGCGCAACATATCTGCCGTCGCGACTGATGCGTCTGCCAAAAAAGTAAGTGTTTGCCGGTCTCAGAATCGTTCCGGAAGTTGAGTCAACCGGATCCTTAGTACGCGTAACCTGCTTCAATCCGCTCGCCACCGCGCCATTGAACGACACCATGAAAACTTCCGAGTTCAGGTCCGCATTATTCGGACTTGCGGTCGGCGTCAAGTCGGCGTTCGAATAAAACGCAATTGTATAGAGACCGGGGCTTCCACCAATCGATGGATAGTCGTTGAATGTCCCCGGTTGAAATGGGTTAGTCGAAGATTTCGTATTGGTAATCTGCGCGAACAAACCTGTCCCGCGATTGAAGGTAAAGATCTCCGGATCCGGCGCGGGTGCTCCCGTATCGACATTACCTCCAGGTACAAGATCGCGGGTCGAGCTAAATGCGATCACTTCTCCGTCATCGCTAATCGTCGCGTCGCGATTGTCGTCAGCAACGAACGGGAACTGAGTCGAAGAGCCGGCCGTTGGAGCTCGGCTTGCTGGTGTGCTTGTGATGCGGGAGAACGTGCCCGTGCTCAAATCCAGAAAAGGAATATCAGCACCCTGGCTTAGGTCCGAAACTTCCGGCACTGAGAACCGATATGTCCATAGCTCCTCGTTGGCATCCTGAGAAAGCGTGCGCCCTCCATCGGCTGCTATCGGGCCAGGATCAGTTCCATTAAAACTCTGGGGGTTAGGCGCGTTCGAACTGAACACGATCGTGTAAGTGCGCGCAC
>DASYPX010000104.1:0-3983 GCA_036006125.1 Pyrinomonadaceae bacterium
AGACTGAAAAAGCGTCGAGATGAGAAGATTTACATCCATCCCCGCGGTCATCGCCATTCTCACATGTTTGTGCGTGGCGAGTGCGCGCCCATCGATTGCATCATCAGCGCCGGAGAGAACTGAGAACATGATCGACAGCGATGAATTCCTACGGGCCGCCATCAAGTCGCGCTCTCGCGTTCCGGATTACTCACAAAAGGCCGATGCGCTGCTCAGTCGAATGACGCTCGAAGAGAAGGTCGGTCAGATGACCCAGTTGACGCTCGAGATGGTCGTTACTGGTCACGACCAAAACGTTCAGATCGATCAGGCAAAATTGCAGAAGGCCATCAACCGTTATGGCATCGGCTCGATACTCAATTGCTACAACCAGGCGCTCACGCCCGACAAGTGGCAACAGATCGTTTCTCAAATTCAGGCTGCTGCGAAGAAGACACGGCTCGGCATTCCGGTTATCTACGGCATCGATTCGATCCATGGCGCTAACTATGTTCAGGGTGCAACGCTGTTTCCCCAGGAGATTGGAATGGCGGCCACCTGGAATCCTGATTTGATGAAACGCGCGGCTGAGATTAGCGCCATGGAAACGCGGGCCGTGGGAATTCCGTGGAGTTTCTCGCCGGTGCTCGACATCGGACGACAGCCGCTCTGGCCGCGGTTCTGGGAGACGTTCGGCGAAGATCCTTATCTCGCGAAAGTGATGGGCGTAGCGTTCGTGCGTGGAATGGAAGGCGATGATGTCGCTGCGCCTGATCACGTGGCTGTCTCACTGAAACATTATCTTGGCTACAGTTTTCCGCTCAACGGCCGAGATCGAACTTCTGCCTGGATTCCGGAAAACTATCTGCGCGAATATTTTCTGCCCACGTTTGCCGCAGGCGTGCAGGCGGGCGCGCGCACGGTAATGGTCAACTCCGGTGACATCAACGGCGTGCCGGCGCATGCTAATCATCACATTCTGAGCGACATCCTGCGCAATGAACTTCGTTTTAAAGGCTTTGTCGTTTCTGACTGGGCCGATATCAAAAGATTGGTGAGCGATTGGCGAATTGCGGCCAATGAAAAAGATGCGACGCGCATGGCCGTGATGGCCGGAGTCGACATGAGCATGGTTCCCGGCGATTACAGCTTTGCCGATCTTTTGATCGCCCTGGTCAAAGAAGGCGCCGTGCCGCAGGCGCGCATTGATGAAGCCGTGCGACGAATCCTGCAGGTGAAGTTCGAGTTGGGCCTTTTCGATGACCCAATGCCGCATCCGGATTTGAAATCGAAAATCGGATTAGCTGAATCAAGGAAGGTCGCTCTGCAAGCAGCGCAAGAGTCTCTGACGCTTTTGAAGAACACTAATGATTTACTACCGCTGTCGAAGAATCGCAAAGTGCTGGTGACCGGCCCCACGGCGGATTCGTTGATCTCATTGAATAACGGCTGGACTTATGTTTGGCAGGGTTCCGAGCCGTCGCTGTTCCCCACCGACCGGCCGACAATTCGAAGAGCGATCGAAAGCAAAATCGGGACGGCGAACGTTACGTATCTTCCGGGTGCGAAAATCATCCGTCCGCCAGGCGCGGCGTCGAACAGCACGCCCACGAACATCGAACAGGAAGTTGATATTCCCGCCGCCGTCGAAGCCGCCCGAAATTCTGATGTGGTGATCTTGTGCCTCGGCGAAGGATCGTATTGCGAAACGCCCGGCAGCATTTCCGATCTCACTCTGGGCGAACCTCAACTAAAACTCGCGGAAGGGATCGAGGCTACCGGCAAGCCCGTAGTAATCGTTTTGGTAGAAGGCCGGCCGCGGATCATCAATCAGATGGTGGATAAAGCCGGAGCAATTGTGATGGCCTATAACCCGAGCAACGAAGGTGGCCAGGCAATCGCGGACGCGTTGTTCGGCGACGTCAATTTCAGCGGCAAACTTCCTTTCAGTTATCCGCGCGTTAATGGCGTGATGACCTATGACGATCGACCATTTGAAAGCTCCGGCTTACATTGGCCCGCCAGACCTCAGTTCGAATTCGGCGAAGGTCTGAGCTACACAACCTATAAGTACAGCGATCTCCGCTTGAGCAAGAAGGTCATTTCCGGCAATGAGGATCTTTCTGTCAGCGTTGATGTAACCAACACCGGGCATCGTGAGGGCCGGGAAGTGGTCCAACTTTACCTGGCGGATTTGGTCGCTTCGATTGCGCCGCCGCGCAAACGACTGAAGCGCTTCGCGAAGATTACGCTGCCAGCCGGTCAAAGCCGGACCGTAAGTTTCACGTTGCGCCGCGACGATCTGTCATTTATCGGGGCCGATAATAAGCCATTGGTTGAGCCCGGAGAATTTGATGTCATGGTCGGTGGACTGAAAGAGCGATTCACTTTGAAGTGAGATGAAAATGCGTTTCTCAAAATTGTTTATCCTGACCTGCTTGCTAGTTGCCGGACCTGTTATGGCAGCTCCCCGCGTGAAAGTCCTCAAGCTGGCGATCACCAATCCAACCGACGAAAGCAGGCTCGCGGACGAGATCGTGATCAGCGTCGCCGAATTGAAACGCATCGCCCCTGATTTCAAAGCAGGTGATGCCATCGTGACGACCAGCGATGCGTCGACGCTGGACGAAGATGCGCGTACGTTGCAAACAATCGAACTTCCTTCACAGGCAGACGACCTGGATGGCGATAACAAATATGACGAACTCGCTTTTCAAATCGATCTGAAACCAAAGCAGACCAGGATAGTCACGATTGCTTACGGAGAGGCGGCCACGATTCAGCGCTTACGCAGCGATTATCCAAAGCGGACCGCGGCAAAATTCACAATGAAGTTTGACGGGCTTGGTTGGGAGTCTGAAGCGGCCGCCTGGCGAATCTATTTTGACAAGCGCAACGCGATCGATGTGTGGGGCAAGCGCCGCCCGGGTCTGTATCTCGAAATGTTGGGGGCGCCGGAATACGTCTATCACTGGGAATCACCTTTTGGCCGCGACATCTATCGCATCGGAGACGCGATCGGAATTGGAGCCGTGGCGGCGCTCGTCGACGGCAAGGCGGTCAGAGTTTCCGACGTTGCGGAACGCAAGTGGCGCATTGTCAGCGCCGGCCCCGTCCGCGTGATCGTCGAATTAACTTACAAAGGATGGAAAGTAGCCGGGCGGGAAGTCAATCTTACCAGCCGTATGACGCAATGGGCGGGACGCCATGGCTTTGAGCATCAGGTGACAGCCGAAAATGCCGACGGAATAACTTTGGTGACCGGAATAGTGCGCGAACCCGATTTGCAGGAAAGAGTTTTAGAGCCGGCCGCCGACCAGCCGGCACTGGTCCGCGCGTGGTGGGGACATCAGGTTGAAGAAGAAGGACCACCCGCGCAGGCTATTCACATGTTGCCGGACCAAAATCTTGGTTTGGTAATCATCGCCCGCGGTCGCAATAGCAAAGTCGCGACGGATGATCCCCTCAACCTGCTGGTTCAGCCACAATTCGAAAACGGAAAGGCAAGTTGGTACGTGAGCGCCGTATGGGACCAGGAGAATTCTGACAATCTCACCGTCACAACCCAGGACGCCGGAACCAGGTTTCGTTATGGCACTCTCGCCACGGCCGGCGCAGCGCCGAAGAATATCGATGAATTCATGACTCGGGTCCGCGCCACCACGCGGCGGCTAACTCACCCGGCGCAAGTCACAATGCTGTCAAAGGCCGCAGCGGCGCAATCCGCGCCGCTTGATACTTTACAGCCGGCGAAGAAAAAAACGTTTGCCGAAGCAATCGATCTCTTGAAACAGTCCGCGGTGCGCGATGCGGCGAAATGGGAATCGCTTGTCTCTCGCACTCCCCCGCAAGAAGCGGCGCGTGACAAAGGCGATGGTTTCTTCACCGAGGGCGACAACACCACGGGCGAATGGAAACCGCAGAAGGGTTTCTTCTGGACCGGCGAGTTTTGGTCCGCAGAGCTTTGGCAACTCTACGCGAAGACGAAAGATGAACGCTTTCGA
>DASYPX010000105.1:0-5414 GCA_036006125.1 Pyrinomonadaceae bacterium
GTCAGAGATCTCTGAGCGCACGCTGCCGTTCATGCCCTTCGCAGTAAGGTCAGCGTTCAGGCCCGTTCCAAGACGCAATTCGATGTTGCCATTGACGCCGCTCAGACGCGCGCCAATATTCCCCAGCTTGTTGAGACCGACGGAGACGTTGCCATTGATGCCGGTGATTTCGGCTGAATCATTCGCAGCGCCTAACTCGACTTTGCCGTTAATTCCCTTCGCTTCGATCGCGCCATCGACATCGCCGCTGATCACACTACCGTTCACGCCTCGGATAGCCAGAACAATGGCGCGCGGCGCTTTGATCGTCACGTTTTCATTCGCCTTTGTGCCAAACAGGTGTTCCCAAAAACCGTGGCTCACCTGACGAGCTTTGACGACCAAGCCCCCGGTGGAAGTCTGTTCGACGGTGACTTCGCGGCGATTGAGACTGTCGCGATTGCCGGCTATGCGCAGCACGTAAACTTCAGCCGTCTTGGTGTCGGACGTCTCAACTTCAACCTTGCCGTTAATGCCGGCAATCTCAATGCGCGCACCGGGTTGTAGTTGAAAACTCTTGCGAATCTCTTCGCGCGCGTCGCCTTGTTGTGTTTCGCCGGCAGCGCCAACCACGCGGCTGAGACCTTGGCGCACGCCGCCACTCGAACGCCAGAAGCCGAGAACGGCTGCGGCCAAAACCAAAATCACGACAATTGCTACACGTTTCATCGCAAGTCCTCCGCGATCACTTCAAATCTCAGTTTGGAAAACGACTGGTCTGCCCGCAAGGTTCCGCGGTCCTGGCCGGATTCCCACTAAATGTTTAGACGTTCGGTAAATTTGAGTATTAACAAAGACGGGCTGAAGATTTCTCTCCAGCCCGTTGAAGTTATGGGTTAAGGAATGAGTTAGAAGCTCCAGCGTAGCGCAAACTGCATGACGCGACCGGCTTTGTTCTCGCCGAGCGGCGTCTGGGTCGCCGTAAACTTACCAAAGTCAGAAGGCGCCGTGGTAATGGCCGGCAACCCAAATTGACCTTGCAAAAACGGATCAACGGCCGACACAGCAAACCCTCCGGGACTGGTAAACTTCTGCGTGTTGGTTACGTTGTACACTTCCCAGCGGAAAGTAATAGTTTGCCTTTCGCCAATTCTGAACGACTTGTATAAGCCGGCATCCAGAGCGAAATATCCCGGCAGTCGCAGCACGTTGCGGTCACCGGCCTCGCCGGGCCGCGCATCGCGGTAGCTCAGCAGCGCCGCCAACGGGTCGGCAAAGATGTTCGGATTTCCGTTCACCTCGGCCGTAGTCGTAGTTACTGGCCGCACGCGCACCATGCCTGACGACAAATTCCAATTCGTTGGCCAACGCTGGAAGCCAAACGGGCGAGTACCGCTACCGGTTGGCGCTCCGGAATTCCAACGAAAGATTCCCGTCATCTGCCAACCGCCGAGAATGCCGTTCACCACTTTGTTGGCGTCGTGGAAAAAAGTCTTCCCACGGCCAAATGGCAATCCGACTAACCAATTCGCATTGACGATGTGGCGGAAGTCAAAGTCGGAATCAGCGTAATTACCATCGGGATCCAATGGATTGAAGATAAACGCTCCCGACGAGAAGTTGCCTGCCGACTGCAACGCCGATGCATTATCGAGTGAGTGGCCGTAGGTGTAATTGAAGTCGAAGGTGACATCCTTACGAAGTCGCTGGCGCATCGAGAACTGCAGCGAGTTGTAATTGGAGTACGCAAACGTGCCCCAGGTGTTGAGCGCGCCGTACTGCGGATGGAAAAAGATGTCCCGCAGAATCGAGATCGGCGGGTCATCCCATTGCAATTGCCGGAATGTATAGTCGGTGACGTTTGATCCACCGACGCTGGGCATCGCGATTCGCTGATAGGCGCGTTGGGTTGCTGTCAGCGCGGTCGGCACCCCGAGCACGCTGAAGGTGCCAGCGAGGCCTGGTGTCACGTTTTGAAACCATGCGATTGGCTGAACCGAAGTGACGGGGACGCCAGCGAGGCGATAATCGATCAACTGATTGATCGCCTGATACCACGTCATGCCCGATTTCGGATCCTTGAAGTTGTTCAGGTGCATGATGTCACGCTGAGCCAACAGGTTTCTCGCGAAGCGTCCGACGTAGCTCACTTCAAACGACAGCCCCTTACCAATCTCGCGTCCGTACGAAAGATTGAAGTTGTAGTTGTATGGAGTCGTTAGCGCGGAATCGAGAGAAGTCTCAATGCGCTGGGCTTGATCAGATGGTTGCGTCCTCGGGAAGCTAAGTTGATTCGCGAAACTCCCAACAATTCCCGGCAAGACGCGCGCATCAGGAATTCCTCCGGTGTAAAGCGGAGCGAGCGCCGTGCTGACGTTATAGGTATTAACCGGTATCGAGAGCGTAGTGAGATAGCCCAAACGGTTTGCGCCATCGAAATTCACCGCCAATTGGCTGCCAATTCTGTCGTAGGTCATACGGAAGCCGCCACGGATGACGCTCTGGTTATCTCGACCGATCAATCTTCCGAACCAGTTATTGCCAAAGCTAGGTGACCACGCAGCTGAGATCGAAGGTGCAAAGTTATTCCAATCCTGCGGATAGAAGCCTGGTTTGCCGTAAAACTTCCCGCCCTTATCGAAACTAATCGGCACGGTGAAAGGCACCCCTTGTTCGGCGCCCTGTACCCGAGAGTTGAAATAGCCGCCGAGCGGAACCGTTGGCACAATCTCAAACCCGTTCTTCTCGTACACCGGCGTCGACGTTGACCATCTCACACCGTAACTCAACGTGAAGTTCTGAGTCATGCGCCACGAGTCCTGAAAATAGAGATCATATTCCTGCGTTGCGAATGTACGGTCCGACGATGTACCAAAGGGCAAAAGTTTTCCATCAACGTCGTAGAGAAGGTTTGCGGAGTAACCGGAAAAGCGCCCAATCACCGCACTCAGAGCATTACGCAGCGGCCCGACCGAGCTTGAGGCGACGTCGGGAAAAATCGCAGCGCCGGTTGCATCTGCGCCCGCGCTGGTTAATACAGCACCCGAGGCGTTGTATCCCGAAGGATTGGTTTGGAAGAAGTCATACGAGCTGTCAAACGAGTTGCGATGGTTACTAATCAGCCGGATGTTTGTGCCGAACTGGTAATTGTGTTTTCCGTGCAACCAGGAAATATCGTCGACGAAATTATCGACGGGCGTAACTCGTTCGAGCGTACGTGTGGGCGTCGGCGAAAACACGAACCTAAAACTCACCTGGCTCTCGGCTGAATCCCCAAGTTGACTAAACGCCAGACGCGTTCGACCGTACTTGAAGTTGTTCACCAGGTGGTTGGTGAGTGTCCAGGTATGGCCGATCGCGATGCCGGTCGGATGATTCCAGATCGTTGGCGCAACTTGATCAGGATACGTGGGGGCTAAGCCGACCTTATCGTTTTGATAATTCAACCTGACGAACATTGTCTGTCGATTCGTTAGATTGAAATCGAATTTGCTTGTGTAAGTATCGTAGGTGGTCGGCGTAATCGCGTTGAAGCGAAAACCGCCGGTATTGATTAGGTCGCCGGTCGTGGTGTCATTCGACCGATACTTGTTGGCGGCAGCCTTCAGCTGGTCCAGCGCAGCGGTGCCGCCGATCGGATTGACGCCGTTGGCCGCCTGATAAAACGCTCCGATTTGCGCAAGCGTCAGACAGCGATATCCCGACGGCGTTCCCGCGGGACAAGTCGCATCACTGGCTCCGGACGCTGTCTTATAACGAACGATCCCATTGCCAATTGAATCGGCCAGGGGAACAGTGCGCACTACGGTCGTTGCTGTGGCCTCGCGAAACCCTTCGTAACTGAAAAAGAAAAAGGCCTTGTCTCTCTTGATTGGACCACCGACAGTACCGCCAAAGATGTTTCGCAGTAGCGGCGGACGCGGCACATTGGCTGCGTTGTTAAAATAATCATTCGCAGTCGTTACGGTGTTCCGATGATACTCATAAAGCAGGCCGTGCCAGTCATTTGTTCCTGACTTCGTGACCAATGAAACCTGGGCGCCGGAGGATCGCCCTTGCTCGGCGTTTGGATTCGTAGTCACGACCCGAAACTCTTGCACGGAGTCAGGCGTAACACGCAGCACACTGGCGAATGCCTGATCAGTCACCACGTCGATTCCGCGTTGCTGCTCGTTCACGTCGACGCCGTCGAGCGTGATGTTGGCCTGATCGGCTCGTCCCCCATTGACCGCGCCGCCCCGCGTAACGCCAGGTTGTAACGACAGCAATCCGACGACGTTGCGAGCGTTCAGCGGCAGTTCGCTGATGCGTCGACTCTCGAAAGTATTTCCCAGCGTGGCATCAGTCGTGTTGAGTGGGGCCTCGGATCCGCTGGTAATGTTGACTGTTTCATTGACGCTGCCAACCTCAAGCTGCACGTCGAGGTCCGTAGGCGTATCGACTAATGCCTTGACGTTTGAAAGCAGCGCCTTCTTAAATCCTTTCATTTCCACTTCTACCTGATACGCGCCGGGCGGAATGCCCGTAAATACATAGGCGCCGTCACCGTTCGTTGTCTGGCTCCGGTTAAAATTTCTTTCTGGATTCGACAACGTTACGGTGGCGCCTGCGACGGCATTACCTTGAGGATCAGTAACGATGCCGCGCAGGGAGGATGAGCCAGTCTGTGCATTGGCTGAAATCATCAGCAGCAAGCAGGTGGCGACAAGCACAACGACTTTCTTCATTGAAGGTTCCTCCTCGTTCAATATGGTTAAGCTCTGAGGCCTGTTCCGAAGCTGGGCGAAACGCGCAGCGGGAAGCGCCAACCAATTCCAAAAACTATTTAGTTGCGTGTGTAACGTTTGTTCGAATCGTCAGCCGTGATGCCGACATCCGAGCAAGTTGTGGTTTTCAGTTTTGCTGGACGCAGCTATCGTTCCAGCGTCACTTTAAATTCTATTAGGCCGAAAAGCGGCGCGCTTTCGCGCTAAACCAAGTTTCTCTACGAATGATGGAGGGGCATTATATACAAAACTTTAGTGAAGTAATCAGAAATTTGGATCTTTTACGGATTTTTGGGTCGGGGTGGTGAACTGAGAGGCGCGCTCTTCGCCGTTATTGAGTCAACGATGATCGCGGAGAGGCGCGACATCAGAAGGTAACCCGGATTGTCGACCGACCAAATCACCTCCGGCATTTCATCGACGGTGATCGCCATAGCAACCTTGCCCTGCTTCGTGTAGAGAATCGCCACGCAACTTCGCAGCGCATCGAGCGCGCCGTATTTGCTCGCCATCGGCACATTCGGCATTGAGCGTCCGATCGAATACCGTCCTTGCTCGCGCTTCATCAAATCAATCATTTGCTTGGAAGCTTCCTTGCTAATGATTTCGCCGCGCTCGAGCTTCTCCATAACTTGGACCATCTCGTGCGGACTCGTGGCGCCCAGCCCG
>DASYPX010000106.1:0-13628 GCA_036006125.1 Pyrinomonadaceae bacterium
CGAATACCGCAACGGTTATAAGCAGGGCTTCGAAGTCGGCTACGGCGATGGATTCGATCGGCGCGATTTCGATTCGAGCATCCCGAATGATTTGAAGGTGCGTGAGTCGAACAACGATTCCCAGGCGCCCGTTATGACCAGTACGAGCCGGCCGCCTGACAACAGAAGCAACGTGCCGGACAACAGCACGAATACAACCGACAACGCCGGCACTCCGACTGTGCTGCTGACCATTCCGCACGACACCGTAATGCGTGTGGAGCTGATGTCGAATCTCTCGACTGACGCGTCACGGCAGGGAGATCGCTTTGAAGCGAAGGTGCTGGAGCCAAAAGAATACGAAGGCGCCATGTTGCAAGGCTCAGTCGTGCGTGTGCAGCGTCCGGGAAAAGTGAAGGGAACTGCTGAGCTGCAATTATCCTTTGACGAAATTCGCATGACCGATGGCCGTTCCGCGAAAATGAGCGCGCAGTTAATTGAAGTTCTGCGAACCGGGACCAGCGACGGTGTTGGCAAAGTTGATTCCGAAGGTGGCGTGCAGGGTACTGATTCCACAAAGAACGACGTTAAGAAAGTCGGCATTGGTGCCGGTGTGGGCGCGGTGATCGGGGCGATTTTCGGCGGCGGCAGTGGCGCAGCAGTAGGGGCCACGATCGGTGCGGGCGTCGGTACTGCGGGCGTGCTGCGCGAACGCGGAAAAGACATTTACCTCTATCAAGGGCAGCAGATGCGCATCCGCACTGCTGGTAACGCCGAAATTCAGTAGCAGGGTGTTGGGTGTTGGGTGTCGGGTGACGGGGGTTGTGAATCTCGCCGACACCTGAAACCCGAAACCCGAAACCCGATGCCAGTCATCACTCTCCTAACCGATTTCGGAAGCGCGGACTACTTCGTCGGCGCCATGAAAGGTGTCATCCTCTCGATCAATCCTGGGGCGACGATAGTCGATATTACTCACGAGATTCCCCCACAGGATATTGAAACTGGCGCTTTTAATTTGTTGAGCTGTTATCGCCAGTTCCCGGCGGGAACTATCCACGTCGCCGTGGTCGATCCCGGCGTCGGATCCGATCGTCGCGCGATTGTCATCGAGTGCGCCGATCAACTTTTCGTTGGCCCTGACAACGGACTATTTAGCTGGATCTGCGAACGCGAAAAAAATTGTACTGCGACGCAGATCACCAACCACAAGTTCTTTCGAAAGCCCGTCAGCAACACGTTCCATGGTCGTGACATTTTTGCACCCGTGGCAGCGGCGCTGTCAGCCGGTCATCAGCCACACGAATTCGGGCCGCCGATAACTGACTTAGCGAAGCTACCATCTCTCGAGACCGCAACGCCTAATGAAAACACAGTCGACGGTCGCATCATCCACGTTGATCGCTTTGGTAACTGCGTGACGAATTTCACGCGCGAGACGCTGGCATCGCGCGGCGCGGCGATGTCGTGGCGCATCATCTTGAACGACCATGAAATTGATTCGTTTCGCAGCTTCTTTGCCGATTCGAGTTTTGACGAAGTGTTCGCCATCGTCGGAAGCGCAGGCTTCATCGAACTCTGTGTGCGCAACGGTTCGGCCGCAGAACTTTTGAATATTCAGCGAGGACAACGCGTGCAATTGCGGGGTAGCGCTCTGCGTGAAATTCGCGCGCGTTCGATGTGACAATCGTCAGAGGTCGCCCGCTTGTCACTCCCCAACTGCTCTGATATCTTCGACCTTAATTCAAACTCTGAAGGACAAAACAATGGACGAAGCGAAGCAAGGCGGCGCCGCCAGCGCAGTCGCCACCGGACTGCGCGGTGTGGTTGCCGCATCCTCCTCGATTGGCGACGTTAACGGCGAAAAAGGCGAGTTGATTTATCAGGGCGTGAACATTCACGACCTGGCGACGCAGTCGACTTTCGAAGAAGTCGTGTTCCTGTTGTGGAACGGGCGTCTACCAAAACGCTCGGAATTAGATGAGTTGAAGAAGAACCTCGCCGCATCCTACGAACTTCCCTGGCAAGCAGTTGAATTAATTAAAGGAATGGCCTCACGCGCCCCGAAAGCCGACCCAATGGACATGCTGCGTACCGTGATTTCAGCTGTCGCGCTATTTGATGACGAAAAGCGTGATCTGTCACGCGACGCCAGCATCAGAGTTGCGACGCGCTTGACTGCGCGGTTTCCCGCAATTGTGGCGGCCATCGATCGTGCGCGGAACGGTAAGGAAATCATTCAGCCGAAACCCGAATTGAACATCGCCACGAACTTTCTCTACATGCTGACCGGCGAAATGCCGGATGAGTTTGACGCGCATGTTCTCGACGTCGCGCTGATCTTGCAGGCTGACCATGAACTGAATGCTTCGACCTTTACCGCGCGCGTCGTGGCGGGAACGCTGGCCGACATGTACAGCGCAGTGACTGCGGCAATTGGCGCCTTGTCGGGTCCGCTGCACGGCGGCGCGAATACCGCCATCATGAAAATCCTCCTTGAGATCGATGACGTGAACAAGGTCGAAGACTACGTGAAAGAGGCTCTGTCAAAGAAGAAAAAGATCATGGGCTTCGGTCACGCCGTCTACAAAACGGAAGATCCGCGCGCGACACACCTGCGCCGCTTCTCGAAGGAGATGGGCGAACGCAAACGCAATACGAAGTGGTACGACATCACCGCGAAGCTGGAAGAGATCATGAAGCGCGAGAAGAATCTGCTGCCCAACGTGGATGCTTATTCAGCTTCAACCTATTACATGATGGGAATTCCCCTCGATCTGTACACGCCGATTTTCGCGATCAGCCGCATCAGCGGTTGGACTGCACACATCCTCGAGCAGTACGCCGACAACAAGTTGATTCGCCCCCGCGCGGAATACATCGGGCCGCGCAACGTGCCTTACGTGCCGATCGATCAGCGGTAAACTCTCAGTGGTTACAAAGGCCGCCGGAAATAGAGTGACAAAATGAGACTACTCACAAGCGCTCTCGTACTATTGCTCCTTTTTCCGGTGTGTCCTGCGCAGCAGCGCATCTCCAGGCGAGTCAGAGCGCAGCTCTTTTGGGGACCGATTCGCTCAGTCCGCGTCGAGAGAGCTGACTTTGTGGATCGAGATGGTCAGCGTGTCGAGGGACCGCGCGTACTCACTCAGACAATTGACTACAACGAGGAAGGGACTCGATGTGAAGTGGCGACTTACAACCGCGACGGAAGCGTGACGCAGCGGATCGCAGAGACGTATGACAGAGAGGGCCACATTCTCCAGAGCGCGACACTGCGAGCCAACGGCCAAATTGAAACCCGAAGCGAGTACAAATACGATGCGGCGAAGCGATGGAGAGAGATTTCGTTATTTCGGGAAGACGGATCCATAGCCAATCGAACAGCTTTCAGATATGAAGGCGATAAGCGCTTTCAGGAATCGGTTTCGTATGATTTGAATGGATTGATCGCTTCGAAATCGACAGGGGTCTTGGACATGAAGACACACCAAATGGAATCGGTGGCACAAACTCCATCCGGAGTGGTTCAAAGGCGTAGTGGCTTTACAGATATTCCAAACGGTCAGATTTACGAACAGTCAACGAACGAGGTAGCCGGTGACCGAAGTGTCAGCATGCGCGCGGCAAATAACGGTGCGGAGGTGACTCGGTACAGTCCGGCTGGCTCGATAATCAGTCAATCGCGTAGCGCAAGTGAGTTTGATAGTTTTGGCAACGCGATCAAAACCGTTTGGTCTAATCTTAAAGGCGAGCTGTTTGAACCGTCCGTGGTGATCTACCGGTCGATCGAGTATTACCACGGGCGTCAGTAAGTCGATTCGGCTACTGCTCGTCCGTGACTCTCACGAACTCCGCATCCGCTCCAAACTGATCCAATTCGTCGCCCGACGCGCTTTCAATAATCGATCCAATCGGTGGATGAAAGACATCAGTCTCAACCGGAGCGCAAGTTGGCTCGATCGCGCGTGACTCAATAAACGGCGCGGGCGGAGGTGGTTGTTGCGAGTAGTGGATATCGCGGTCTTCGGATTTCGAAGGCACGAAGTCTTTCCGCACTCGGTCCGCAATCTCGCCCAGATCGATAAAGCAATCAGCCACATCGATCAATTTCGGCGCGGTGTTCGAACGGAAGCCGGCGATCTCAACGCGACAGCCTTTGTAAGCCACGGCGTTGACGGCGTAGACGAAATCTTCGTCGCCTGAAACCAGCACGGCCGTATCGTAGCGACCGGCGAGCGAAAGCATGTCGACCGCGATCTCGACATCCAGATTCGCTTTGCGCGAGCCGTCGTAAAAAGTCTTCAACTCTTTCTGTACGACGCGGAAACCGTTGCGTCGCATCCACAGCAAGAATCCCTGTTGACGCTCGGCGCCTGCATCCACGCCGGTATAGAAGAAAGCCCGAAACAAACGACCATCGCCCAGTAGCACACGCAGCAATTTGTTGTAGTCGATATCGATATTGTGGAAGCGCGCTGCGTGAAACAAATTATTTCCGTCAATAAAAATTGCCACTTTTCCGCGATGGCCGAACTGCAACGAAATGTTGTTCGACGAATCAAAGTGGTTCACGTTAGTAATCTCCATTACTGATTTGAAATCATGTCTAGGATGCCGCCGCGCCATAGCCGTGGTCAAGTTGGCCAAATGCGCGCGAAATCAACGTGTATAATCGCGGCGAGGATTTCATTGGAAACTCCTGACGAACCAATCAGTGAGACTGCGATCACGGATGCACCGAAGCATCGCGCTTTTTCTACTTCTGAACTCGTGGAGTGCGGAGCATGTTCACGCTCGAATCCGCCCACGCGCGCAAGTTGCCTGTACTGTGGAGCGGCGCTCGAGGTTAATGACCTAAACGCGTTTTCTCCCGCGGCAGCTCCCAATACAGACGCGAGTGCTGACGTCGCATTTCACGTTGCTGCCTTGGCGCCGCCGCGACTTGACGAAGCCGCAGTGAATGAAATCGCCGGCCTTTTGCAGTTAAAACCGTCCGACCTTCAGTTACTTCTGACGCATTCGGCGGGTGCGCCCCTGTTGATGGCGACTTCGGAACAGGCGGCGCAAATCGCCGCCACAAGACTGGAAGCACGGGGGGTCACCACCGAGGTGTTTTCAGACGAGCGACTCGCGCTCGACGATGCACCCAAGCCAATCTCGGCATTGAGAATTCATTCCGACAAGGTGCTTGGCAGCGTTGGCCGCACCGCGCACTGGGTTGATGAATCGTGGGCGAACATCACGCTGATCGTAATTGGACGTTTGTATTTTGCGACTAAAGAGATTGACCACAGGCAGAGCCGTTCGCAGCAGGTGATCGATGAGCGGGAGATGTCGACTGACGATGCGGTGGTGGACGTTTATTTCACTAGCGATGCTCACGGCTGGAGAATTCGCGCCGGCAGCTTTGACTTCTCGTGTCTTAGCGAGCGCAAACAGTTAACGGCTTTTGCTAACTTCAGGGCGCTAATCGCATTACTTCGTCAGCACGCGAGCGCGGCTGCTTTCGATGAATCGTACGTTCATTTGCGTGTCGCGCTGAATAGTGTTTGGCCGCCTGAGCCAACGGCAACGACAAAGGAGAGAGGTCGCACCGCATTTCGCGCTTTCGATTCGTCAGTGACGTCCATCGATAACGAAATCCAATTTACGCGATATTCGCGTTTGCTTCGCCACTTATACTCAGCAAAACTGCTTGAGGATCATGCCGCACAAACATAAAGGCGAGCGCTCGCGCACGAGTGGAATCTTCGGTGTCAATCCCGTGCTCGAGGCGTTGCGCGCGAAGCGCAGGGCAATTCGGGAAATCACGATTGCCAACGGTACAAAGGATGCGCGCCTCTCGCAGTTACTTGAGTTGGCACGCGCCGAACACGTACCTGTTCATTACACGCCGCGTCAGCAACTCGATCGGGCGACTGGCAACGCGATTCATCAAGGCGTGGTCGCGCGCGTTGCGGCCGCGGAATACGCCGATGCTGATGAACTCCTCGATTCGATCGGCGGGCTTGTGACCAACGGAACCGTACCGCTCGTTCTTGTGCTCGATGGCGTGGAGGATCCGCAGAACCTGGGCGCGATTTTGCGCACGGCCGAGTGCGCGGCTGTGGATGGCGTTTTCGTTCCTGAACGACGTGCGGCCGGTCTGACTGAGGCGGTGGGCAAGGCCAGCGCCGGCGCAATCGAATATGTTCCCGTCGCACGTGCGACAAACCTCTCGCGTTTGATCGATCAGTTGAAGGAGCGTAACGTGTGGGTTGTCGGAACCGCAGCCGACGCGTCCATTGATTACGCGGAGTGGGATTGGACGCGGGCATCGGCGATTGTCATGGGTGGCGAAGGCTCAGGACTTCACCGGTTAGTACGAGAGCACTGCGACGCGCTCGTGCGCATTCCGGTGCTCGGACAGATCGAGTCGCTGAACGTTTCCGTTGCTACCGGCATCGTCGTTTACGAGGCGCTGCGGCAACGGACTGCTGCACAAATGAAGAACATCCAGCGCAGTTAATTCGTTAATAGGATTGGCCACTGCCCAAGGAGCACTACCACAATGTTCTGCCCAAAATGCGCGATGAAAAACATCGAAGGCGCACACTTCTGTCGCTCGTGCGGTGCGAACATCAGCTTGGTGCCTCAGGCGCTGACGGGTCAGTTGCCGACGCCAGCCCCACCTGAAGATGATTATTATTATCGCCGCCGCCACCGCGGTCGCGCGCTGTCACCTGATTACGCCACTCGCAGCATCATAACGGGAATCGCATTTGCGGTGATGGCCGTGATGGTCTCACGATTCAGTCCCGGCAGTGCGCGTTGGTGGTTTTGGTTGCTGGTGCCGGCGATAATGTTGGTTGCGCGCGGCTTTTCCGAGTTCGCGCGAATCAAGAGCCGGAAGAGTGAGGTTCCAAAGGCACCTCAACCAATGGTTAACGCGGTCCGAACGCCAGAACTACCGGTGGCAGGAACCGGCGAATTGATGACGCCTGTGCCGAGCGTGACCGAAGGTACGACGCGACATTTGGGCACGAACGCAGAGACTCGTCCGTTCGAGTTTTCAAGTCCACAAAAACCTTCCTAGTCTTCATCGCATGGCAACAATTTGCGTCCCGGTTCGCGTGCCCCGACCAGAACAATTGATCGGCGCGATCGAAATCGCGGCGCGTACCGGAACTTTTGTTGAGGTTCGAGCTGATTATCTCTCGCTGCCCGAAGAGGCATTGCCGATCCTCCGTGACTTACCTGACGAACTTCAATCCCGCATCATAATTACGCTCCGCAGCCCGCAACAGGGAGGCCAGCTTCCGCATTCTGCGGACGTTCGTCGGGCGTTTTGGTGGCGCGCCAGTCAACTTCCGAATGTCTTGTTCGACGTCGAATTGGATCTGCTGCAAAAGCAAAGCGAGCTGGCGTTTGATTTGAGTCGCGTGATCTGTTCGCATCATGACTTCACTGGAGTACCCGAAGATCTTGTTGAGATTTATGAGCGTATGGCGGCGACGCAAGCAGGGAGACTCAAGCTTGCGATCCAGGCAAATGATGCTACCGATTGCCTCCCGGTTTTCAAACTGCTTGAGCGCGCGCCGCAAGACGGCCGTGAGTTGACCGCGATCGCGATGGGTCATCGAGGATTAATGACGCGCGTTCTTGGGCCATCGCGCGGATCGTTTCTAACATACGGCGCTCTGGATGACGCAAGTGCGACTGCGCCCGGCCAGATCACCGCACAAGATCTTCGCAATCTCTACCGAGTCGATTCAATTGATTGCGCGACACAGATCACCGGTTTGGTCGGCAATCCTGTGGGCCATTCGCTTTCACCGCATATTCACAACGCCGCGTACGCAGAGGCTAAAGCGAATGCGATCTTCATTCCGATCGAGGTCGATGAGGTCACGGCGTTCCTGCGCACGATGGTCCGGCCAGGCTCGCGAGAGATTGAATGGAATCTCCGCGGCCTTAGCGTGACAGCACCGCACAAGTCGACGGTAATTGGCGAACTCAATTGGATTGACGCAGCCGCGCGCGAGATCGGCGCCGTCAATACGATCGTCGTGGAAGGCGAAGAACTTCACGGTTACAACACGGACGCAATTGGCTTCATCACGCCGCTGAAACGACGTCAACAGTCTCTTGCAGATCTCCGCTGTGCCGTAATCGGCGCCGGCGGATCCGCACGGGCAGTCGTGTGGGCGTTGAAAGCCGAAGGGGCAATCGTTACGGTGTTTGCTCGCGACGAAGCTAAAGGCAAAATGCTCGCGCAACAGTTCGGCGTAGCATGTAAACCAATTTCAAATGCCACGTTTCGCGACTTTGACGTAGTTATCAATGCGACGCCCGTCGGAACGCGCGGGACGGCCGAGCTCGAAACGCCGGCAACAAGGGAGCAGCTTGGCGAAGTGCGATTAGCTTACGATCTCGTTTACAATCCATTTGAGACCAGGTTTTTAAGCGAGGCGCGGGCGGCGGGCTGCGACACGATTGGCGGTCTCGAGATGTTGATTGCGCAGGCTGTCGAGCAATTCAAGTTATGGACCGGAAAGCAGCCGAATGTTGAGGTAATGCGCGCGGCTGCGACACGTCAGCTCGCGATTGATTAGTTGATGCAGTCGAACAACGAATCCAGCGAACGTTACAGCCGTCAGATTCTTTTCAACGGCATTGGCAAAGAGGGCCAGGAACGGCTAGTGAATTCGCGCGTGGTAATCATAGGCTGCGGCGCGCTTGGATCGGCGCAGGCTGAGGCGCTGGCGCGCGCGGGTGTGGGAAATCTGCGTATTATCGATCGCGATTTCGTTGAGTTCTCGAACCTGCAGCGGCAAACGATGTTTACGGAAACGGACGCGGCCGAGCGCCTGCCTAAAGCAATCGCGTGCGCAAATCGGATCCGCGAAATCAACAGCGATATTGCGGCTGACCCGGAAGTCGCGGACGTCAATCATTCGAATATCGAGCGTTTTATTTCGGACGTCGATGTAGTCATCGACGGTACTGACAATTTCGCCACTCGCTATCTAATCAATGATGCCTGTGTGAAGCACGAGGTGAATTGGGTCTATGGCGCGGCTGTCGGTTCCTACGGCGTGACGATGACGATTCGGCCGCACGAAACGCCATGCCTGCGTTGTATCTTTCCGGAGGCGCCGCCGGCGGCCAGCGCGCCAACGTGCGACACCGCAGGCGTCATCATGCCAATCATCAGCATCGTTGCGTCCGTGCAAGTGACCGAGGCCTTTAAGTTGCTCACCGCCAAAATCGGCGACTTGCACAATTCGTTAATGCAGTTCGATGTTTGGCGAAATGAGTGGCGAAAGATTTCGATCGGCAAGCCTTTGGCAGATTGTCGGACGTGTGGTCTTGGTGAATACGAGACTCTGAATTCTGAAGCACGCGATTTTGCTGCGGTCATGTGCGGCCGGCACGCAGTGCAAATATCGCCGACAGACTCAGTGCACATCGATCTCGACGCGTTGCGCAGAAAACTCGAATCGTCGGGTGACGTCAAAGCGAATGACTACTTGGTGAGATTTCGCACCGGAGAATACGAACTGACGATTTTTCAGGACGCGCGTTCAATCATTCGGGGTACGGACGACATCGCCACGGCCCGATCGCTTTATTCGAAATACATTGGAAACTGATTCTCTCTTGAAACTACATCAATGCAAAGACCGTTTCTGACCTCGTTTGTCACTGCGTTTGTCCTCGCAAGTGTGTGCGCCACAGTTTTCCCGAGTTCAGCCTTCGCGGGCGAGCCGGTGGTGTGGGAGATGAGCGCGCGTGCGGAGCTCTTGAAAGGCGAAGCCCGCGGCGTTTCCATCACCGACAATGGATTGCTGACTCTCGCGCCGAAGTTGGACCAGGTGTTCGACACGGAACAGCCGTACATTTGGTCGGCAGCTGCGGATACAGCAGGCAATATTTACCTCGGCACCGGCCACGACGGCAGACTGTTTCGCGTCACACCAGATGGCAAAGGCGCGCTGCTGTACAAGGCTGCCGAGCTGGACGTAACTGCGCTGGCCATCGCTAAAGACGGATCCGTTTTCGCCGCGACGTCGCCGGATGGGAAAGTCTATCGCGTGGCGCCGGACGGAAAAGCCGAAGTCTATTTCGATCCAGGTGACAAATACATTTGGTCACTGGCGGTCATGCCGGATGGTTCGCTCGCGGTTGGTACCGGTGACAGCGGCAAGCTCTATCGCGTTCGCGCCGCCGGCGCGAAACCTGAAAGTTCGTTGCTGCTGAAGACCAATCAAACACACGTGATGTCGCTTGCCGTCACCCGGCAGGGCGACCTGATCGCGGGGACCGATCCGGGCGGATTGGTTTTGAGAGTTTCCGCCGATGGCAAAGCATTCGGCCTCTACGACTCGACTGTGCGCGAAATTCACGCGTTGTCGGTCGCTAATGACGGCACCATCTACGCATTAGCCCTCAGTGACGCGGCATCAACGGCAAAGGCGCAGACGGCGGCGACGACAACCGTCGATGTGGCTGCGACGGTTGCGACCGACGAATCGGGCGCAGCTCAACCACAAGCCACGCCGCCGGCTCGCAGCCGCAACGATCTCAGCAACGTGCGAAGTGCAATCTTTCGCATTCTTCCTGATGGCGGCAGCGACGTCGTGTGGAGTTCGACTTCAGTCACCGGTTTCGCGGTCTCGGCCACCGCCAGCGGCGTGTTACTGGGCACGTCAGACAAAGGCCGTATCTATTCGATTACCGACGACGGGCGCGACACGCTGTTGCTGCAATCCCCCGAAGGTCAGGTTTCCGCCATTGCTACTCATGGCAGCGATGTCTACGTTGCGGCGAGCAATCAAGGCAAACTCTTTCGCTATGGCGATTCGGTGCAGCGTGAAGGCACTTACGAGTCGCCGGTGCGGGATGCCAAGTTGGCGTCGGCGTGGGGGCGTATCTGGTGGCGAGGTCAGGGACCAATCGAACTACAAACGCGAAGCGGCAACAGTGATAAGCCCGACTCAACGTGGAGCGATTGGAGTGCGAGTTACAACGATGCCAAAGGTTCACAAATTACCAGCCCCAAGGCTCGTTTCATTCAATGGCGGGCAATCTTGCGGGGCACAACCGGAACTCGCAGCACACAACCGCAACTCGAAGACGTGAGCGTTGCGTATCTTCCGCGAAACGCTGCTCCTGAAGTTTTGTCGATAAATGTTCTGCCGCCCGGCGTGTCGTTGCAGCAGCAACTGCAGATGCCCACGGATCCGAATGTCGAAGCGTCAGGCCTCGACCCGGCGATATTCGGCATGGGCGTGCAAGCGCCACCGCGACGTATTTTTCAGCGCGGTGCCCGATCGTTGCAATGGCAAGCCGAAGATCGCAATGGCGATACGTTGGAATACGCCGTTTACTATCGATCGCTCGGCGAGACCAACTTTCGGCTCTTGAAAGATCATATTCGCGACACGTTCTACACCGTTGATGCGGCCAGTCTCGCGGACGGTCGATACATCTTCAAAGTTGTCGCCTCGGATGCGCTCGACAATCCTACGGCAGCAGCAATGTCGGGCGAGCGAATTAGTGAACCCATCGATATTGACAACACGCCGCCTAATATTCGAGGAGTGGGCGCACCGATGGTCGCGGGCGATCGAGTGCGCGCCAGCTTTGATGTGGAGGATGCCACGGGCCGGATTAAACGCGCCGACGTCAGCGTCGACGGCGGCGCTTGGCGAGAGATTTTTCCGGATGACGGAATTGCTGATAGTCAGCGCGAGCGGTTCTCGCTTGACCTGCCGATCACAGGTGCCGGCGAGCACACGATATCGTTGCGCGCATACGACAACAGTAACAACGTCGGCAGTGTGAGCGTCATAGTTCGCCGGTAGCGATCGTGCACGAGATGGTTCGCACTTTCGCGAAAAAGTGCGAGAATCCGCTAAAATCCCGAGTTTCTTGATGCTTCCGCTAGTGGGATTTACCGCGTCAATTCACCGAAAACATAGCGATGCCACGCAATTTGAGTTAATCTGTCGCGGGCCTGCCACTTTGGCATCGATGTTGCTGAACGAATAGGCGCGTAAGCTCTCCGCCTCTCCCTGATGCGAAAGGAAAGACGCGAGGAGGCGGCAAGACAGATGAAGTACTTAAGATCAATTTTCGCGGCGGCTCTAATCGGACTGATGGTTTCTGCCGGCGCTTTTGCGCAAAAAGGTGGGAACGACAATCGGCCTCCGAAAGAGGATCAGAAGATCAAGGAGAACCCGAAGCCTCCGCCGAGCAACAGCAATAAGCGCAAACCGTAGTTGTTGGTTTGAGAGGTTTTTTTACCCGAGACCCGCAGCAGTTTTGCGGGTCTCACGTTTTTGAAATGAGCAGATTGCGAAATCAAATCTTTCTGGTAGCGATCGTTTTGGGCATCGCCATCGCCTCGCAAATCGCGGTCGCCCAGGGCGGACGCCGTGTCGACTCGCGTCTCGTGGCGCGTGCTCAACAAATTACCGGCGATCGTTTCAGCGTGGTTACCTCCACGCCCAATGGCGTGACCGTTGTCGGCTTAAGTACGCCGCGGCGGGAAGTTCTTGACGCAATAGATCGCGGTTTTGCAGAACTCTTCGATGTTGCTCGACGTCATGGATATCGGAATCACCTGAACTATGGCGACTACACTGTGTTTGTCGCACGGCCGGATCGCAGCAAAGACAGCGCGGGACAATACTCACCTGACATTGCAGTGGCCGCGGGTCAGTACGCAGGCAGTGGCTATGATCAAGGCGGCTATATTTATGCGGCGGGAATGGTCCTCGCCTTCAATCCTTCAGCTTTCATCATCGCCGAGCATGAGCGCGACTGGCAGCGGATTTCCAACGTCGTCAGATTCGAAGGCGAACATTTGGTCCTTTATTACAACGACCGCGCGCTGTACGAGCGCACCGCTGACCACAGCCGGGGCGGCGGCCATCCAATTCTGAAATAGTCGCGCCCATGCCGGGTGGCGAAATCCGTCCACATATAGTTTCACCTTTTGCGAACATTTGATTGACTCGAACGTCGCGTTTTGTTTAGGCTGCGTCTCTCAAAAAATTGAGGACTAATTCCTAAATGAAAACAAAATACGTTTGCTTGCTTATCGCGGTGTTTGGTGTCGCCCTGCTTACAGCGATCATTTCAATCAATTCTGTAAACGCTAGAGTCGTGACGGCCGGGACTGTTAGCGAAGACCTGTTCGCCGGTCTGCGTTGGCGGAACATAGGCCCGTTTCATGGCGGGCGCATTTCCGCTGTCACGGGCGCGATCGGTCAGCCGGGCACATATTATTTGGGCGCGCCACTCGGCGGAGCCTGGAAAACGACAAACGCAGGTGTTTCCTGGTTTCCGATCTTTGATCAGTTCACCAACGTGGATAGCGTCGGCGCCATTCAGGTCGCGCCATCCGATCCAAACATTGTGTACCTCGGAACTGGTGACTCGGTGCAGGGTTCAGCGGGCGACGGCATGTACAAATCGACCGACGCCGGCAAGACCTGGACGCACCTTGGTCTCGAAGAAACGACGAAGATCAATAAGATGGTGATCGACCCGAAGGATCCGAATATCGTTGTCGCATCAACACAGGGTGACACGCAGCACAACGGCCGCGGCATCTATCGCACGACCGATGGTGGCAAGACCTGGGAGAACACTCT
>DASYPX010000107.1:0-2416 GCA_036006125.1 Pyrinomonadaceae bacterium
AACCTCGGTCGCAAACTTCAGATTTTTCAAATCTGGATTCGCCCGGTGGAGCCGCAAAACGGCCATTTCGTTTTGCGCGCCGCTTTGTTCGAGTACGACAAGTTGGTGCGCGAAGGCATGTCGCAGGAAGCCTTCGAAACAACGCGCGAGTTTCTTTCGAAGTACGTCAACATACTGACGGCGACGCAGGACGATCAGCTCGGCTACGCTTTGGACAGCCGCTATTACAGCATCAGGGATTTCCCGACCTACATGCGGGAGCAGCTGGCGAAGCTCACGTTGTCCGACGTGAATCGCGCGATCAAGCAGTATCTGAACTCTGACGCGATACGCATCTCGATTGTCACGAAGGACGCGGCAGGTCTGCGTGACGCAATAGTCAATAACAAGCCGTCGCCGATCACTTACAACGCGCCGAAGCCGAAAGAGCTCACCGACGAGGACAAACTGATTGAAAACTACAAGATCGTGGTGAAGCCGGCGGACGTAACGATTGTTCCAGTCGACAAAGTATTTCAGTAGTCGTCGATTAGGACGGGGTCCAAATCTTCTTCGCGACAATTACTTCCACGCCGCGAGGCAGATCGATCTGTTGACTTGATTTGGCAAAGAACGTAAGGCCTTTGTAACTGGTTAGGTACTGGTGCTTGCCGGAAAACAGACCGCCTTGAGCGTACACAATCAGCGGCCTTTCAACTTTTCGCAGAAGCTCCGCGAACATCTGTGGCTCAACCCGCACGATTGACCCGCTTGCCTTAATCGCGTTTGCGATTGCCGCCGCGGCGGTCCCGCCATGTGCCATCGTTACTTCCTCCTCAGCGGATTTTTCATGGTCAGATTCAGTTCAACCGGAACACATCGTTTGAAGCTGAGCACAAACTTTTTATATTTCCCACAGACGTAAACTCGTCCCGTCACCGGCCATGTCTCTTGCGAGTTAATTCCTTCACCAATCGCCGCGAGGGTGGCGGTGGAAAGCGAGATGAAGAACCGCAACGGCTCACGCAGCCGTAGCTGCTTTTTCGTCGGCAGATCGAACCCGCGACGATACTCTTCAATTTCAACCGAATGATTGTTAACGGTCATATCTTCGAACAGCAGAAAGTCCACGTGGCCGCTTTGTTTTATCGGCGCGATCACCACCGGCATGTTCAGAGTAATCCCGAGCGGCGTCACGCGCGCTAACGATGGCGCGTCGAAAGTAATGAGTTGGTCGACATTCGAATCCGAAACAGGGGTTGCCGCTGGAGTGGGTGCCGGCAATGTGGCGGCCGTGGTTGGCGTCGCTGAATTGTTGCTGGAAGGTCCGGACTTGTTTGATTTCGCGCGCTTTTCACTTTCGCGAGACTTTAGTTCTATAGCGGCTCGCTCAACCTTGTATCCGCGAATCTCTTTCGGATACTCGTGCGATTGCGAAAAGCAGAGTACGACGAGGAAGAAGGATATTATCGCCGCCGCGAAAGCGTTAACTTTCATTTGCTTCGATCAGTCGCTCGAGATCGATCATCAACGCGATGCTGCCGTCCATCAGCTCGGCCGCGCCGGAAACGCCGTGCCACAGCGTCGCGTGTGGCCCGAGACTTCGTACTAACGTTTCTTGTTGTCCGGCAATCGCATCAACCAGCAGCGCAACGCCTTTGTGATGTGAAGAAACACCTGGGCGATGCTCGCCAGGTTTGCAAATCAAAACTGATCGCGCACCATTCGCAGACACAGGTGAGGTCGCGAGCAAATCATCGAGCCTGAGTAACGGCAACTCCTCATCCTGCCATTTCATCGATCCTCCGTCACCGTTTTGCCGGAACTGATCTTCGGCCAGCGTCGCGCGATCGGCGACGATCTTCGCGTCCAAACAATAGAAGTGCCCGCCGCAGCGCACCACGACGCAAGACACCAGCGCGAGTGTCGCGGGTACCATCATCGCGAATGTCGCTCCCTGTCCAGGTTGCGAACTGAGTCGCACGTCGCCGCCCGATTGAGTCATGGCACGATCTACGATTTCCAGTCCGACGCCACGACCCGAAATGTCGGACGCCTCGGCCGAGGTCGAAAAGCCCGGCCGAAAGATAAGGCGCAGCGCCTGATCTTCCGTTAAATCCTCAGACCGGCTGACGATTCCCTGCCGCGCTGCGGCATTGGCGACCTCATTGAGTTCGATGCCACGGCCATCGTCGCTAACGACGATGTGGATGCGACTGCCTTCGCTGAAGCCTTCCAAACGCACTCGGCCATTTGGTGGTTTGCCTTTGGCGACGCGGTCCTCGGTCGATTCAATCCCATGACTAACTGCGTTGCGGACCAGGTGCATCAGCGGCTCGGCAATCAGTTCAGCGAGCGCCTTGTCGATGCCGACGTCGCCGCCAACTATTTCAAACTCGATGTCTTTGTTGAGCTGGCGCGCCGCGACTCGGCCGGC
>DASYPX010000108.1:0-3860 GCA_036006125.1 Pyrinomonadaceae bacterium
TCCCCCCTATCGACCACCCCACGCGGGCTGCCCGCGCGGGGGCCCCGGTTGGTCGGGCTACTGCCGCGCGAGCTCGCCACTGAAACTTCTTCATCGCCCGCAATCACGCGGAAGTAACGCGCATCTTCCGGCAATTGCTCATTCGCCATGCCCCGACGTAGCCACTCTAATTGGCTTTGCAGCTCCGGAGTCAGTACCGCGCATTCGGCCACATCGCAGACGCGGTGTGAGTTTGCCTCGAAGTAACCGAGCCGCTTCACAACGGCATCGTATTGCCACTGCGCGCGCGCTCGGTAACGCCACTCGTTTGGCGCCCGCGTGATCTCGAACTTCGGAAGGTCTTCGATGCCGCCGAGTCGCCGCAGACAATCGCGGATGATCTCCACCTTCGCGTCGAGTTGCGCTTGATAATCCAACTGCTGAAAATCGCAGCCACCGCATCGGCCAAAGTATGGGCAGGGCGGTTCGACGCGTTGCGGCGATGGCTCGAGGATTTCAACGATCGAAGCAAACGCGACGCTTCCCTTCACTCGATCAAAGCGCACCCGCAAACGATCACCGGGCGCTGCCAGCGCCACCATTACAGTTCGTCCGTCGGCATACGCGATTCCGCGGCCGCCAGGCAGAATGCGCTCAATCGTCACTTCGCAAAGATCGAACTTCTGCTGTGCTTCACTTTGTTCTGGCACATCAACTCCTGATCGGTGTTCTGAAATCAGCAGATTACAACTTGATCAGATAGTCGTACCAGAAATCTCCCTGCGCAAATCCTTTCGGCAATTCGCCGAGGACTGGTCCTTTCGGCGCCTTGGGCGCATCAATCAGCGCCAACGAGTCGCTCCGAATCACGCGGTCTTTGGTCATTTCTCCCAGCCGATCCATCAACGGAATCCGCGGAATTGAATCCCACGGCACGTTCTGGGTTGAGACCATCGCCGCGAATTTACCTTTGCTCATTTTCTCGAGCGCGTCCGTCGGCGTCGCGTTGTGACTGCCGTGATGTGCGACCTTGAAGAACGTTACTCCCTGCAAAATCGTTTCCGCATCATCCTGATCCAGCCAGAACTTCCAGTTTCCCCACTGCGCATCACCGGGAAACAGCAGCTGTTGTCCGCGAAAACTGAAGAGGCTTACGAGACTGGTATTGTTCTTGTATTGATCGAGCGCAAATGCGAGCGCGTTCAGCGAAGGCGTCGCGAGTTCTTTCTGCAAACTTTCGGTCGCGCTGGCTGAGAAGCGCAAGTGCGCGATTGAGGGATCGTTCGCGCCTAATTGCCAACGGTCTGCAAAAGGCTCAACGGCGTGAAGGCGCTCGGAAGTCCCGCTTCGCAGATAGCTGTGACCGGTTGGCGGATCCATCTTCGATAAAAACTTTTCGTCACGTGGCGGCCCGAGGAATCTTACGGAAAGGCCGTTCACGCCGGCGGGATTCTTCAACGTATCGCCGGCAGCGAAGTACTGAACATCGGCGCCGACGTTGAATCCCGAGCGTAGCAATCCCAACGCCGTTTTGTTTTGTACAAGATTCGCGACCGCCGCCATCGCGGCCGCGCGAGTTTTGTCGACACGAGCGGTACGCGCTTCGGCTACGAAGTGACGTTCAAGTTTCTCAGCCAACGCGGCATGTTTTTTCGTGAGCTTCGCCGCCTGCTTGTCCTTTGGGTCCTCGCACCAGGGCATCCAGACCTCGCCGATTTCAAAGCTGGTGAATTTATTGCTGAAGCCTGAAATGTGATCCTGATGTGAATGCGTCGCGATGACGATCGCCAGCTTCTTTCCGGTCGTCGTGCCGATGCTATCGACGGCGCGGTCAATCATGTCCAGATCGCCTTTCGCGTGTACGCCGCAGTCAACCAAAACATGTTTGTGTGTATCGCCGCCGGCCTGATCCGCTGCTGGCAGCGACACGAGAAAGCAATCGCCGAAACCGATCCGATACATACGTACGCGAATGGTATTAGCGCCGAATTTGGGCGGCGTCACAGTTTTCTTGCTTGTCTTCTTTGCCACCATCGTCAGTACCCCCTGTGAACCAGCCCAAAGTTCATTGGCCGCTTGTGTCCCTTGCGCGGCACAAGATCCGAAATTTCTTTGTCACCGTAAGTCGCGATCGCCATCGCAGCCTCGCTTGAGGAGTAATACTCGCGCTGTCTTTGCAGACGCACATTGTGCGCGTCATCCTTGCCGAGATTCTTCTGAATGGCGTAACGGACCTTTCCTTCATCCGTCAGCACGACCGTGGTGCCGCCGCGAAATGTGAATTTCTCTGAAGTCTTGTCGGATTTGTCGAGCGGGACGTCCATCTGTTGCATCAATTCAGCAATGAGTTCGACTGACAGACCGCCATCCGGCTTCACGCGATGAATCGCGTGAAATGAAAATGCCTGCACCTTGCTGTCGGGATTCAGACCTAACGCTTTGGCATTCACTCGCCCGAAACGACTAAGCGTCTTCGCGTTGTTAATCCGCTGCTGAGGAGTCGTTGGTTTGGGGATGTCAAATTCGAGCCCGTCGCAAACCGGAGGGTTCATGCCCTTCAGCACATCGGGCGGACACCAGCGCAACGATTCCTCGGCCAACGACGTGACACCTTCCGGATAGATCCCACGCAGCCGAAACGCCTCGATCAAAGCCGCGCGATATCCGAACCTATCGGTCGGCACCAGGTCGTAATCTGCGGTCACCATCGCGCGCAGGAAATCACCGAAGGTAATGTCGATGGGCGGAGAGTAGTCGAGCGCGCGAATGCAAATGTTCGCGAAGTGCTGCGCCGCTTTCGCCGCCTCGCCCGCCAGGCGGTTCGCCAGGTCCGGATGTAAATTTCCCGGACTAGTGACCGACCCCGCGCTTTGCGCAATCCGCATCAGGTCGCGCGTGCGGCGCATGTAAATCGTAAAGAATGCATCGAATACCGCGGCTACCAGAATCGAGCCACGCTCATGCGGCTCATCCAAAAACTCCAATGCTTTTGAGTTCGGTTCGGTGCCGAGTGCTTGCCGGAGCGCCTTGCGCATGCCCATAGCCTCGCCAAATTGCTGCGCGAGTTCGACGAGCGGATTCGTCTTCGACAACTCATCCTGAATTACGGGACGACCGCTGTCTGGTTGCACTCGCGGCGCAAGCTGCTGTTGATAAATCCGCCCGCCGGTGCGCTGAATCATTTCCAGCAGCGCTTCGCGATAGCTGAAGTGTTGGAACAGCGCGATGGTGTCGGCAAACGCTTCGTGGAACGCAGGCGTGTCGGGACCGGTCGGTTCCATGAAGAATTCGCGTTGCCCATCGATCAAAGCATGCGTTGTTTCATGCGCGATAATGTCGTGAGAGAGACAAGTGAAAACAGTTTGGCCGGGAATATTGCTGCCGGCGTCGGAGTCAGACGCGGGAAAATAACCGAAGACAATCGCACGCAGATCGCGATCGTAGTAGGCATTCGCCTCCTGCATCGCATGTGGAAGGATACGGAGCCTTCGACTGAATGGGTCATTTTTGCGTGCGCCACGAAATCCCCAACGAATTTTTCGACCGAGCGCGATCTCGAATCGGCGGATCGTTTCACTCGCCACCGCATAAACCATCTGTTGATGAAACCGCGGATCGGATTCGCTCGGTTCCAGTCCGCCACGCAACAGAATCGATTGCTCGTCGAGATTAACAGGCTGGTAATACATGTTGTTGGTCGCGTCGTAATCGACCACCGCGAGGTACTCGCCGATAGGCCCCGGCTGCAACTTTTCATAACGCACCGGGACGGTCATGAAGTTCCCGAGGTTGCGACCTTGCGATGGGTCGAACGCGTAAGCTTTCAACGGACGCTCGGCCGGTGTTTCGTCATTCATGTTGTAGGACATGAGGTCTTCTCC
>DASYPX010000109.1:0-4932 GCA_036006125.1 Pyrinomonadaceae bacterium
CGGCGCGTTCCCATGCCTTGCCGCCCAAAGCGATCGCCACTTCGTAGAACGCTTTGTTCGGAATGCCCGAGTTGATGTGCACGCCACCGTTGTCAGAAGTTGTCTTGACGAAATTCTTCATGTGCGCCGGCTGCGGATCACGTCCAATCAAAGGATCGTTATAAGCGGTGCCGGGCGCTTTCATCGATCGCAATGCCATCCCATGGATCGCAGGCGCAAAGAGTCCTTCGCCAATCAACCAATCCGCCTGCTTTGCCGTCTGTTGTTTCACATACTGCTTCAGCAACGAACCGAACACGTCGGAAAAATGTTCGTTCAATGCGCCGGGCTGATCCTGATAGACCAACGCGGCTTCGTATTGCGTCACGCCGTGGGTCAGCTCGTGGCCAATGACGTCCATTGACTTCGTGAACCTTTGAAAGATCTGACCATCGCCGTCGCCATAGACCATCTGCTGGCCATTCCAGAACGCGTTATTGAAATTCTTGCGATAGTGAACCGTCGAATCAAGACGCATGCCGCGGTCGTCGATGGAATTACGCTGAAAGTTATTCAGGTAAAAGTCATATGTCTTACCCGAACCGTCGTACGCCTCGTTCACGGAGGTGTCGGCGGTTTTCGGGGCGCCTTCACCACGCACCAATTTTCCGGGCAATGTCATGCCGTTTTTTGCATCGTAAATGGTGCGGCGCTTAGTTCCGGTCGGCGTAGTCGCCAGCACCGCGAACGTGGTGAGAATTTCACGCTGACCACGCAACTGCGACGAGATTGTTAAGTTTCGAAATGCGTTCTCCTTCTGCTTCTCAGTGCCATTACGCGCGATCTGCTCGTTAATATGCGATGGAATTATGAAGCACAAGGGAGAATGGGATAATTGTCTACACATTTTGTTCGTCCTCCAGGAATGATGTGAGCGGAGAATCCAACCGTGTGAGTTGGGAACCGAGCCTTCGGAACACTGGGGCAGGTGCGCTCGAAATCCGAAACTTCATTGATGAGTCATCGCTCAGATGCGCTCATCTTTCACGGACCCGAACATCCTTGCGAGCGAGGGAGGAATTGACACCGAGCCAGTTCCTTTGGAAGTTCACGCGCACTCTACGCTCGATTGATCTGGCGGTCAAGACTTTAAGGGCGACAGCAAGAAACGGGAATCAAGCGTGGAGGGCGCCAGTAAAAAGACGTGCGCCCCGCCAATTCAAAACTGGCGGGGCGCGACTTCCGGGTAGGTTCGGGTATTACAGGGATGACTGTGCAAAGACTTGAGAATCGTCGCTGATGGCCGATCCTGTAAATCAAGGTGGTGCTGTGCTGACGGGCGAGATAAAGTCTGCGGCGAGGTACGATATAAAAACAGCCGCATTCGCTTTCGAATCAGCACCACACTGATCGTCATCGACTCTGTCAAATACCTGAAACGTGACTCGGTAAGGCGGAATCTATACCCATTCTCAGCTTGAGTCAAGCGAAAATCCACAGAATGTTGACAGGTTTGTGACAGACCGGATACGGCGTAGTCACCAATGCTCTCTTCTCACTTGCCCGCGCGCGTTTGGACCAGCCGGTAGGCCTGGCGACGGACGCCCTCAGCGATGTTTCGATTTTCCGATAGCGCTTTCAGATCTTTATGCTGGAGGCGAGGCAGGATATTCACAGCTGTGGCCATCGGCGTGCGCGGATTGCGCGCAAGAGTGTGAATGATCATGTAAGAACGAGCCCACGCGCGGTTCATTCCGATCATACGGAGAACTTCTTCTGAGACTGTGCGCATAGCCGCAATGTTCTCGATCTCTTTGTCGGTGATACGCGGATTGTGAATGACCGCCGTCGCGACAACTTTGTTTGAATCGCGAATTAGGATACCCCGCGCTTCGCGGTCACCCTTGAGCGCGAACTTCACTCGATCTTTGACGGTCATGAACATAATGCGTCGCACCAGTGAAATTCTTTCCGGGGGAACTTCGCCCACATCCAGATTCTCGGCGGCCAGAACTGCTTGCACATTGGCGACGGCCTGCTCCGGCGTTTCGACGAGCTTCTCTTCGATCAGCTCGCGGGCCATCCAACTGTCATCGATATCGGCGTCCGATACTTCGATGTGTTGCGCGAGGAGCCACGCGTCGTCTACCGACAGCGCGCCATCAATCGTCTGGAGTTCCGCTGACTCAAAGAACTCTGCGGCGGCGGCATTGCCCTGCGCTCGCAACTCGCCGGCGATCTGTTTTGCGCCGCGCTCCTTTTCAAAAAACTCGCGCCGCACTTCCCGGGCGCGACGCTCGGCTTCCGCGGTACGTGCAGCGTTCGCCAGCACCGCATCGATGATTTCCGGCGCGCGGATCAGCCGTTGCTGATTTAGCGTAATCAACTCAAGCAGTGAACCGTCGGCAGTCGCGCTGGCGAGCGAGACAATTGCGGTGTCAGGCGTGTTCGCATGCGTAGTCACCGCTTCGTACAACTCGCGCGCGAAGTTTGGTTGTGCGGCAAAATAACCGAGAACAGACGGAGTCGCATCGGTCGCCCGCGCGACGTTCAAAAGATCTTCAGGTGTTTGTGAATTGAGCGTTGCCTCGGCGGCCTGGGCGATTGCTTGATCCGAGTCGCGGCGCAAAAACACGAGCGCTTCGAGCAATTCGCTCTGTGCCAGGGGCAACAACCCGCGCGCCGCGGCCATCCGCGCGGCCGGAGGTGCGGCACCGGAAACGATCGATCGGACTAATGGATGGGTTGATGTGAGTTCAGCGGCCACCTGAAACAGTGTAGCCGATGGCACGCTGGCTGTGTGGGAGAATTTAGTCGATCAGAAAAGATTGAAGTTGTACTCAAGCTGCATGAACGTCGAGACTGGTTTTCCATCCTTCGTGGCTGGCACGAACTTGATGCGCCGCGCCGCCTCGATCGCCACGTTCGTCAGTCCATACGGCAATGACCGGAGAATCAGAATGTGCTCGACGGTACCTTCTGAAGTAAATACCGCGCGCAGGACAATGGTTCCGGTGACGCCCGCATTTCGCGCCTTCGCGGTATAGACGGGTTCCGGCTTGCTGAGAACCCGCACGCGTGTGGTTGTTGCTGACGAACTGTACACCCCGCCCACTGCACCGGCGTAAACTCTTAGCGTATCCAGTTGTTCCCGCCACGTGTCGGCATCATCCGCTTGTGGATCCAATGTGAGATATTTCTCCAAGGCATCCGCCGCTTCTTTAATTAGCAACCGAGCGCGCTCGCGAGCTTGTTTTCCCTCTTCCGAATTCGGGCCCGGATTTACGTCGACTACCTTTGAACGAGGAGTTACATCACTGCCGTAAATCGCGACGTAGACCTGACTTTTCAGCAGATATGCCATCGCAAAGCTAGGCTTCAGCCGAATAGCCGTCTCTGCTCCATTCTTCGCTTCGTCAAGCCGGCGCTGATGCAATCGCACCACGCCCTCGATGTAATGCGCTTCGTAGTCGTTGGCGTTCAGTTCGATAGCCCGCGCGGCCTCGCGGGCGGCGTCATCGTCATGGCCCGTCAACATCAGGGTGTAAGCGAGTGCCGTGTGTGCGGGACCGAAATTCGACAGCAATTCAGTTGCGGTTTCGAACGCCTTCCGAGCCTTGGAGATCTGATTGTTGCGCGTCAGCGCCAGGCCAAGGTAATACCACGCATCAACATCGTTCTTGTCGCGCTTAACGACCGAGCTGAGCACGTCGATTGCTGGTTTGATATTGCCGTCTTTGTAAAGTTGTATGCCGCGATAGTGGTCGTCAGTTCCGCTATCCGATTGTTGAGGAGTAACGACGACCGCTACGGTCATCGTCAAAATGATCACGGCCACAAATCGCAATCGGAACGTAAAAATCATCTATTTAGCGGGTGACCGACAAACAGCCTTGTTGCTACCGATTAATCGAAACGCGATCAGGCATTAAAACTCTGAGCGCGGGATGTAAGGTTTGCGCGCCTGTCCATCTTTGAATTCATAGACCAAAGTCACAAACTGTGAAGCCGGCTGCCCATGTCTGACGGCGGGGTCAAACTTGATTTGGGCCGCGGCTGCCATGGCCGACTCGGTCAGTCCATATCGTAAGGACTTAATGGGAAACACATGTTTGACAGTCGCATCTCCCGCCAATACCAATCTCAGTCGAACATCGCCGCGCGCCTTAGCCGCCTGAGCTTCCGTTGTGTAAACGGCTGGAGGCGCTTCCAAAATGCGCGCAGACGTCTCGACTTCGCTGCGACCAAAAATTGATCGTGTATCCGGACTGCTGACTGGCTCTGCATATAACTGTAGGGTCTCAAGCCGTTCGCGCCAGTACTCTGCGTCCGGCGGATTTGTTTTCAGAATTTCATCGACTGTGTCCGCGGCGGCCTTAAAGCTCTGCGCCAGGTCGTCCTGCCAAAGCCGCAGTCGCTTCTTGTAATCAGCCAGATCGTAAGGCGGTTGCCCGGGCGTGCGAACCAGTGCGGGAGAATCCGCCGGGTTTGGCGGATTCGCGATCGTCTTCTCGATGGTCGCGTACTGTTTGTTAAGTTTCTCTTTAAGCTGATCGAGCGAAAGACTCTGATGTGTATTGCTTTTGGGCGACGCACCCGCGGGAACAATTGCGGATACCATCGCAATGATGAGAAATGATAAGCCTATTTTGGTGCGCATGAGGTGGGCTTTCTTCAAAAACCGAGGACTACGCGGCGCCGTGGCACTTTTTAAATTTCTTGCCAGAGCCGCAGGGACACGGATCGTTGCGGCCGACTTTGGGCTGATCGCGCACGACAGTTTTGACTTTGCCCTCTTCTTCACCCGCAGCGGCGGCGCCCTGGTTGGGACCGGTGAATTGCATTGAACGCGACCCGCGACGCCGGGCGGCGAGACGACGACGTTGAATTTCTTCCGGGGATTCTTCGGCAACAACTTGCAGATTGAACAGCGAACGAATTGTGGTCGTATCG
>DASYPX010000110.1:0-8791 GCA_036006125.1 Pyrinomonadaceae bacterium
TCCTTTCCGGTAATCTCACATCGCAATGAACGTCGTTACGACCGAAGCGATTGTCCTCCGCAGTTACAACCTCGCTGAGGCCGATCGAATCGTGCTTTGCTTCACGCGCAGTGCCGGGCTGATTCGGGGCGTGGCAAAAGGCGCACGCCGCATGAAGAGCCGCTTCGGCGCAGCGCTTGAGCCTTTCACAGTTGTGCGTTTGGAGTTCAGGGAAAAAGAGAATCGCGAACTGGTGACGATCACTGGCGTTGAGATCGTGAAGTCTTACTTTGATCTCGCTGCTGATGTCGAATGCATGGAAGGGCTGGGGTACATGGCGGAACTGGTTAACGAGTTTGCGCCGCCGCACGAAGCGAACGAGAAATTGTATCGTATGGTGGCCGCTTGTCTTGAGGCGTTGGCTGCCGTGCCTCAGACTTCGAAAATAGTGTTGCGCTATTTTGAAATCTGGATTCTGCGGCTGGCGGGTTCGTTTCCGGATGTCAGTGCTTGCGCGGTATGCGGAACGTCTTTGGCGCCTGCGCAAGCCGTCTTTCTCGATTTTGAGAGCGCGGTGCGCTGCGCAAACTGCAGCCGTGGAATCGGCACGCGGTTGTTGCCCACTGTTCAGCAAGTGTTGATTAGCAGCCAACGCCTCAGTCCGTCGGATTTTGCGAGCGCGTATCAGTCGACATTCAGTCAAACAGATGCCGACGTCGGAGAGTTTACGCACCGCTTGATCGTTCGCGCGCTCGAACGTCGACCGCGGGCAATGGTGGCGCCTGGGCGGGGTTAGGTCTAATCGTTTCCTGAATCTGTGTAATCTGCGTAGTCTGGGATTAATCAGTAAAGCACATGCGTAGCCATCGCCTAATCGAGCGCTACATCGTCCGCACGATTTTTCCGTACGCGCTGATCGCGTTGGCGCTGTTGACGGGAATTCTGTTCGTTCAGCAAAGCGGCCGCTACTTCGAAACAATCTTTCGTGCCACAGTCCCGGCGATGTTTCTTTACGGCATCGCACCGGCGTTGCTGCCGACTGTGCTGAGCTTCACCCTGCCGATGGCGCTGTTGTGCGGGACGATTATTGGCCTCGGACGCATGGGCAGCGACAGCGAACTGGTCGCGTTGCGCGCGGCCGGCGTCAGTCGCTGGCAGATCCTTGTGCCTGTCCTGCTGATTGGCTTGGTGACGACTGCCGCCGCGTGGCAATTGAACATGAAAGAAGCGCCGCGGGCGCAAAGAGAACTACGAAACATCGGCGCACGTGCTGCACTCTACAAGCTCGATTCGCCCGTCGAGCCGCAAACTTTTACCACAGACATTCCCGGTTACGTCATCTATGTGCGTGAAGGCGACAAGGCGCGCGGCCAATGGGGCGGCGTGTTCATTCAGTCGCACGAAGATAATGGCTCTACTCGTCTGATTACTGCGCGGACGGGACGCATCGATTCGTCAGATGAAAAGTCCGAACTTGTTCTGCACGATGCAATGCAGACCACGATCCCGGCTCCCGGTGCGCCGAAGCAGGATTATATCGTTGAGCGATTGGAACAATTGCGGATTCTCTTCAACACAGGGCGAAACGACTTGTTGGCGCGCATGCGCACGGTCGAACTGAAGAGCGATGAGATGTCTTTCACTGAGTTGCGTCGCTTCATCAAGGAAAGTTCCGGTTCGGAACAGCGTGAAGCGCAAATCATTTTTTACAAGCGGCTTGCCTTTTCTGTGTCTCCGATTGTGTTCGTTTTGTTCGGCGCAGGTTTGGCGATGCGTCTGCGCCGTGGCAGTCGCGGCTTCGGCGCGTTCCTCTCAGTCGTCGTGATGCTCATTTATTACCTCTTGATGATTGGCGGCGAACAGTTGGCGCGCGGCGGCACGCTGCCACCGATCGTCGGCGGTTGGTTGGCGACCGTTGTCACAACGGCCGTTGGGGTTACGCTTTTGTTGATGAATCGAACGGTATCGTTTCCCCAGATGCGCCGAAGGAAAATCGCATCCGACACCGCCGAGACCAGACGAAAATCGAAGACGTCGCGCTGGTCCGCCATCCGTTTTCCTACACTCCTCGACACAAGCATCGTGCGCACAATGCTGATCAGTTTTCTGTTCGGCTTTCTCGTCCTGGTGATTCTGTTCGATGTCTTCACGAGCTTTGAATTGTGGCGGTTTGTCACCACACGCGGCGGTGGCGTCCGACTGCTCGCGCAATATCTCTTCTATCTGATGCCGCTCGTGAGCGTCGAATTGTTTCCCGGCAGCATCCTGGTCGCGTCGCTGCTGACGTACGCGTTGATCGCGCGGAGAAGGGAAGCGGTCGCTTGGTGGGCAAGCGGGCAGAGCGTCTATCGCTTGATGTTGCCCGGGCTGGTGTTCGCCATCGCGGTGGCGGGTGGCTTGTGGCTCATCGAAGAGCGCGTCATGCCGGCGGCAAATGTGCGGCAGGACGATCTGCGCGCGCGCATCCGTGGCAACATCACGCAATCAACCGCGGGCGAACGCCGCTGGCTGGTGAGCACGGACGGCATGCGCATCTATTCGTATGACTTCGACGATCAGAAGCAAGCGCTGCTTAAGCCGGCGATTTTCGAATTCAATCCATCGAGCCGGACTGAACTGTCGCGAGTGATTGGCAGCGAAGTTGGATCATGGGTGCAACCAAATCGACTTGAGTTAAAAGACGCGCGTTGGCTTGACCTCAGTCAGGCCCACGTTGGCAAGCAGCAGGCAAACACGCTCACGATCGATGGCGTTGAATCGCCACGTACTTTTCGACCAACGGTTGACCGGCCATCTCAGTTGAATGCTAGCCGTCTGCGTGAGTACATCAAGATCCTGAAGGCGCGTGGTGCTGATACAGCCGCGCTCGCCGTCGGCTTGCAGCGCAAGTACGCTGCTCCATTCGCCGTGATCATTATGGCTTTGATCGGAATGCCACTCGCAGTTTCGCTCGGTCGCAAGAGCACGGTCGCCGCGTTATCCTCAGCCGTGGTTGTCAGCATCCTGTTCTGGCTGATCTCGAGCGGCTTCCAACAACTCGGTGAACACGCGCTCCTCCCGGCAGAAGTCGCCGTCTGGGCCCCCATCGCCATCTTCGGCGCGGGCGCTTTTTATTTCATTTCGCGAGCGCGAACATGAGCTCCTTCTCGCGTCTACACGCGACCGAGCCGTCTGCCTCATCCCTCGATTCCTTTGAAATAGTTGTAACTAACTGCCTTTGTGCTGAAACTTGCTTGACAGACGTCCGTGGCGGGCATAGAGTGGCTGCACTTTTCTTACCGGCATCTTAGGCGTGAATTTCCAGCAAGGACTTTCACGGATAGAAGTCCGGTGAGATTGGACGATCGGCAGCAACCGGTTGCTTCAACTCCGCAGCGCGCGAACTGTTCCGACTCGGACAACTCGTCCGAATCATACTCTCGACCCCCGCTTAACGCCGTTCCGCACGGCTCATCAAAGAGGAGATTTCCCATGAGCACGCTGATCCTCGATTACACGCTGAACACTCTGACTCTTGCTAACCCCGACGCGTCTTGCCCGGCTAACGTGACTGGGTGCGCCGTCGGGACCGGACCAGGAGCCACTACGTTAGGTACCTTTCCACAAGCACTGGACTTCGGTGGCACGGGCCATTTCACGGTGGCACTGCCGGTGACCAGCCTAAACCGGACGAAGTTTTGTGTGCGCCTGGTTTTCAAAGTGGATCATCCGGTAACCAGCAGACAGAATCTGGTCGAGTCGACAATTCTGCCATTCTCTTGTTATCTCGTGCCCGGCAGCGGCGGCAGCGACTTTCATCTAATCGCTTCGGTCACTACCGATGCCACAGGGACGGGCAAAGCTTCAACGCAGTACCACCACACGTTTCATCTGACCACTTGGTACGCAGTCGATTTGGTTTATGACACGGACACGCTGGGCGTTTTTGTGAACGACACAATTTATTCCGTGCATGCGTTTCCCGACGGAACGATCGCAGCTGGAACCGGTAACCAGCTGTTTGCCGGAATCGCCAGCAATGGCACGAGCTATCCGTTTAATGGCTCGATGGCTAAGCTTGAACTTCACGCAGACATCCCAATCGCTCTCGAGTCGCAGATTGATGAGCGTCGAGCGCATCCTCAGTGGTACCTGACTTACAAGGAAGAAGCGGTGAAGTCCTCTCTGGCGTTTGGTGAGCCGACATTAGAATTCTATTACGATCTAGCAAGTTCTTCGTGGGTGCAAATCTTTCCCGGCGGCGTAATCATGTACAACGACGCGAACGGCCAGGCCTTCGAAATGCACGGAGCAATTCTTGGCGCATATTGGAGCCTTCCTAACCGCGCGGTCATCGGTTATCTGATCTCTGATGAAATTGACGGAGCAACGGGCGGCAGCCGCAAGAGTCTGTTCAACCAGGGTGGTATCTACTGGTCGCGCCGAACAGGAGCGATTCCGGTCACCGGACAAATCTGGGTTGATTACGAAAGCATGGGAGAGTCGGGCGCGATTGGCTTGCCCAGATCCGCTGCGGTGGCGGTGGGTGGAGGGTTAAGGCAAACATTTGAGCGCGCAGATATGTATCTCAAGGCCGGCGCTGCGAAAGCCTTCGAGGTTAACGGAGCCATTCTCGCCAAGTATCTGGCCACGGGGTCGACGGCGACCTGGGGATTTCCCGTCAGTAACGAAGGAAACATAATGAAAGACAGTGCAGTAATCGGACGGATTAGCGAGTTCGAGCGCTGCACAATTTACTGGAGCGCAAGCACCGGCGCTTACGAGGTGCACGGATCGATCCGCGACAAATACAAAGCGGTCCATGGCCCTTCGGGAGACTTGGGCTTTCCGACCTCCGACGAGTCCGACGTTCCCGGGGCTTCGGGCGCGCGTTACAACACATTTCAGCACGGCAGCATTGTTTGGTTCGGCAGCGCTGCCGAGACATACGTTTGTATGGCATTCGACATAACTCTGGGCCGCATAAACACACAAGAATCCGAGGGGTGGTTACGGGGCCAGAACGACGTTTATATGCACGCCTCCATTGAAGACAACGGACACGTTATTCATTCCGAAAGAATCCCATCGAGCGGCGACTCAGACGGCCACAATATTTTTGACGTCAACAAAACCTTTAACCTCGGCCCAAACGGAATCGTTCCGAACAGTCCGAGCCGGGTGATCAGATTCACCCTGGACATCTGGGACAGCGACTGGCCGGATGGTGACGATCATCTGGGGTTCTTCGACCATACGCTCGAGATGGCGAATGCCTGGGGCATGAGGGGCAACCCAAGCGGGCTCTTCAACAGCGGCAGCTTCGACAATATCAATTCAATTACCTGGTCAGTCGCTCCGCGCATCAATGAAGCATTGCTGACTGAGTCCCAGCGTTGGTGGGGAGTGCAAAACCGCGGCACGGACCCACTTACTTACGCTCAGTACGCCAGCGCTTTTCGCGACGTCGACAGCGAGACCGAATGGTGGGACATCACCGATTGGCTCGAGAAGGCGTTCTATGAACTGGTTATCGATACGCTTGCCAAGAACGGAAACTGCTTCGGGATGTCCCTCGAGTCGATCTACAGCAAGAAGCATCGCAGCATTTTGCGGCTACCGCTGGATAGGTTCGTTGATTGGGAGCCGGTGCGGAATGAATTCAACATCAAGCACCAGTATCAGGTCGGCGCATCGGCGATCTGGTGGTTTGTTGGCCAATTCTTGTCAGGCCAGACGCACGATCCAGTCAGTGTGTTTCGCGATACTCGTGCGGCGTTCTTTTCGGGATGTGATCCCGTCTTGTGTATTTCGCAGAACTACGATTTTAGCGGAGCACCGCACTGCATCCTGCCAATTGGTTGGAATGATTCGGTGAAGCCCTGGCAAATCCTGATTCATGATCCGAATTTCCCCTCGATGAGCGCCGGCGATCCCGGACCGCGCATCCTGACCGTTGATCCCGACGCGAACACCTACTTCTATGACGGCGGCGGCAACAAATACAGCGGCGGCGAATGGACTGGCGGCCGAATGCACTACATGCCTTTCGACGTGGTCAATGAGCGGCCGCGCACGCCTATCTACGATGCAATCCTGCTGCTTCTGGCCGGCGTCATTGTCATCCTCGGATCTGACAGCGAAACGATCAGTTTGACTGACGAAAATGGCGTCGATCTTGACGCATTTGGTGCTGATTCGATCAATCGGCTGAAAGCCGGCAGGAACTTAACGAACAAATTTGTTTCGGTGAAGGGATTCGATCAGACCCGCGATTCGCGAAACATCGATTATCAAATCCGCGAGTGCGCCCAGCTACCATCTGATCGTCCGCGCCCGGAAGATCCGAAGCAGCCACGACGGCCCCGCCCGCATGGTGTGTTGCCTTCCGAACTTTACATGCGCTCCGAGAGGAAGCAGTACTCGCGCGTAGCGCCGCCTAACAAACGGTCGGGCGACGACTGGAAGCGTCTGACGTTGAAGGAATACCTATGCCAGCTGGCGCCCGCCGCAATCAGAACCAACTTTGCGCAGCCTGCGCACGCCAACTACGTCGCGGCGAATCAAGGGCGGTTGCTTCATTACCTGTCTGATGATGCGCTGATCAAGGAAATCATTGGCGCAGCCATTGGGGATCGGCCACCTGTCGATCCATATCCCCCGGTCACAAAGAACTTCATTCACACGACTCGCGGTTTACGGCAAGGGCGGTTGCGTTATGCAGTCAAACAAGGTTTCAGCGAGTTAATGCTGATGGGCGAGACTGTCACAGCTGAACCGCATCGAATCGAAGTGAGGGACTTGGGAACGCATACCAACACCGTTACGGTGAAGGGAACTCGTGACAAGGCCTTCAATCTCGAAATCCACAACAAGCTTGGCGCCGGCAAGGATGAATTACGGATTTCAATTTCCGGAATTCCTTTGACGGCGGGCGGCGAACTTAAGATGAACATCAAACCGGGTCTCGGTGGAGTGGAATTGGTTTCCGCCGGTCAAGAGATCAAAGCAACGGTGAGGTTTGAGTACAAGAAGAGTGGCGGCGAGATCAGAAGCACGTTCCCGGTAAAGGAAATGGGAGGCGTGCGCGTTGTGCCATCGACATTCATCACCGCAAATCAACTTAAGGTGAACCGCATTAACAACCTGTTCGGGGAGTCTTTGGACAGCCAGCTGATCCAACCGATGTGAAAAGGTAGGACGCGTGCGCGGCTTCCGAAAAGACAAAGGCCGCGGGAACTCCCGCGGCCTCTTTCTAGCCTCTAATCTCTAGCCTCTCGCTTACGTTCCCGTTTCCCAGCTCGTCATGTATTCGATCTGTTCAGCGGTCAGCGTGTCGATATTGATACCGAGAGCGCGCAGTTTCAGGCTGGCGATCTCCTGATCGACTTCCGGTGGCAGAAGGTGTACGCCGGGATCGAGCTTGCCCTTGTTCTTCACCAGATACTCGACTGACAACGCCTGGTTCGCGAAGCTCATGTCCATGACGCTCGCTGGATGCCCCTCGGCGGCGGCGAGATTAATCAGGCGGCCTTCGCCCAGAACCATGATGCGCTTGCCGTCTTTCTTTTTGTACTCCTGAACGAACGGGCGAACATCGGTGGGTTCATCTGACAGTTCGCGCAACGCAACCAAGTTCAGTTCGAGATCGAAGTGGCCACTGTTGGCGACGATCGCGCCGTCTTTCATGGACGCGAAATGATCGCGATCGATCACGTGACGATTGCCGGTGACGGTGACAAAGATGTCGCCGACGCTTGCGGCTGACGAGATCGGCATGACGCGGAATCCATCCATCACGGCCTCCACGGCTTTGATGGGATCGACTTCCGTCACGACGACGTTTGCGCCCATACCGCGCGCGCGCAGCGCGACACCCTTGCCGCACCAGCCATAGCCGACCACGACCAGCGTGCGGCCGGCCAGCAGAATGTTCGTCGCGCGAATGATGCCGTCGAGCGTCGATTGGCCGGTGCCGTAACGATTGTCGAAGAAGTGCTTGGTCTGCGCGTTGTTGACTGCGATTGAAGGGAAGGTGAGCACGCCGGCCGCCTGCATTGCTTGCAATCGGACGATGCCGGTCGTGGTCTCTTCAGTCGTGCCGACGATCTTGTTCTTCAGTTCAGGCTTTTCCTTGATCATCGTGGCGACGACGTCTGAGCCGTCATCGATGATAATGTCCGGTGCAAACTCGAGCGCGGTTTGTACGTGACGGCGATAGGTGTCGGTGGACTCACCCTTCATTGCGTAAACCGGAATGCCGTAGTCGGCCACGAGACACGCGGCGACGTCGTCCTGCGTGGAAAGGGGATTCGAGGCAATCAGCAAACTTTCCGCGCCGCCAGCTTGCAGCGCGCGCGCGAGGTTCGCCGTTTCGGTCGTGATGTGCGCGCAGGCCACCAGGCGTACACCTTTTAAGGGTTGCTCGGCGGTAAAGCGTTCACGGATGAGACGCAGCACAGGCATCTCGCGCTCGGCCCAGTCGATGCGTCGCTTGCCGTGCGGCGCTAGCGAAAGGTCTTTGACGTCATGTTCCATTGCAGGCGTAGCGGTACTCATTGTTGTTCCTTTTATGATTTCGATTTGAGTAGCCCAGGCCCGACCAGTCGGGGCTGGGAACTGGTTCAGTTAATGTTTCAAAAGCCTCCTTAAGGAGGCTTTCGAAGAAGCGAAAAAACATTCCGTCCTGGTTACAGAAATCAGACTCGCGCCCCAGAGCGCAGAGCTTCAGCGGCTGTCCGCAGTGCCTCGGCTTTGTCTGCGACTTCCCATGTAAAGCCATCGCCCGTACGACCGAAGTGGCCATAGGCCGCCGTCTGACGATAAACCGGAC
>DASYPX010000111.1:0-4704 GCA_036006125.1 Pyrinomonadaceae bacterium
CACATTGGTTCTAAGAAGAGGATTGCCGCTCTGATTCACACCTCGCTTCAGCGAGGTGGCCACAAGCGCCGTTATTCTTTTGTAGCCGTTTTAACGGCTTACTCCAGAAACCGTTGAAAACGGTTAGACAGTCAGATTGATTCCACCGTTCACCTCGCTGAAGCGAGGTGTGAATGAGAATCTGCGTAATCTGCGGATAGCTCTCAGGCCGGCATGCGCACGCCGGGCATCAGGCGCATGATCACTCTCTGCCGCCGTGCGACGCGTTTGGGGTTCACCTGCGGATTAAAGACCGTGCGCGGGTTCGGAATCATCGCAGACAAGAACGCCGCTTCGCGCGCATTCAGATTCGCCGCCGGTTTGTGAAAGTAATACTGCGAGGCTGCTTCTGCACCGTAAATTCCGTCGCCCCACTCAATCACGTTCAGGTACAACTCCAGAATCCGCTTCTTCGGGAGGTTCCGTTCCATGAAGTAGGTGATGATCGCCTCCTGCCCCTTTCGCATGAATGAACGCTCGCTCGACAGATAAAGATTCTTGGCGAGCTGCTGCGAGATGGTTGAGGCGCCCCGTTTGAAATCGGGCAGATTCGGTAGCCACGAATCGTTTTCACCTTCACGTTGGGCTTCTTTCTCAGCTTCTTTCTGCGCCTGGTCCCAGGCCCGCTGAATAGCCTGATAATCAAACCCGTGATGCGTGGCGAAGTTGTCGTCTTCACCGGCAATCACTGCGCGCTGAAGCTGCGGCGAGATCCGATCGAGCGGTACCCAGATTTGAAAACGCCTCGGCGAGAGGCCACGGCTGCGAAATTCGCGGTTGCGTGCTTCGATCAAAGAGGTGGTCGCCGGATTGTTAGTTTGCAGATCGCCCGTCCGTGGAATCGACGCTGCTTCGAAAATCAGGCCACCAACAAAAATCCCGAGCACCGAATAGATGATGTAACGAATCACGCGCCACATGAGTGAGAGAGTAAGCGGCAAAGGGGAAAGGGGCAAGGGGATTGAGGTAAGAGGCCGGCCAGGAGGCAGGAGGCAGGAGGCAGGAGGCAGGAGGCGGGAGGCGGGAGGGACAGCTTAGATAAGTTTGTATGGAAATGGTTGCGTGTCTGCGGAAGTGCTAGTACTGAATCAAGCTGCCTTCGCGCTTCGCGCGTCTCACCGCGCGGTTGAATACCCACAAAGAAAGCGGAAGTAGAACTGCCAGGAACACGAGTAGACTGATCAAAGGCTGGCGTACCTGTGACAGGCCTTGACCTTCGATGAGTACGCGCCGAATGCCATCGAGTCCGTAAGTTGCAGGCAGGACGCGCGAAATGCTGGCGACTGTGTTGCCGGCGTAATCGCGAATCAGTTGGGTGGGAAAGAACACGCCCGAGAAAAGGGCTGAGCCGGTGCCGAGAAAAATGCCGAACGGATCGCCGCGCTTAAAAACCATTGCGAAACTTGCCGACAGAATTCCCAGACATGACAGAACAATCGTCGTCAGCAAGAGGAACGCCAGCGCGAGCAAGTAATTGCCCTGGTAATGCACATTGAAGAACAGCCAGCCGAACACGAGGTATAGCGACGAAAAGAACGTCGCCTGCACAAAGTCCCATGCTGAACTCGCGACAATCACGGTCGGCACACTGATTGGCGTCATCAGAACGCTTTCCAGAGTTCCTTGCACCTGTTCCTGCCGAATCGCGTTTGCGAGACTCGAGAAACCGGTCATGAAATAGTTGAGCATGGCCATGCCCGTGAGCCAGGCGGCGAGCGGATCACGCCACTGTGTGAATCGCGGATCCGCAAAGCCCACAAAAATCTTCGACACAAAGAAAAATGTGGTGACGAGAATCAGGATCGACATCACGCGCAGAAAGAACTGCATGCGATAGCTCAGTTCCAAGCGCCAGTCGCGCACGACGAAAGCCCAGACGCGGCGAAGAAAGAGCAGGGGATTCATTTGCCTTTGCTCTCCAAAAAGTGGACATCGCCGGCAAGGCAAAAGTTACAGAACCGCGAACAATAGTGAGCGGGATCAAATCTCAACTCGACCATTTCTGAACTTTTAAGCCGTTCTTGCACAGATTGCGTCCTTATCCCGCTCGCTACTGCTCGCGGTTCTGTAACCGAGAGTCTGTTCGACCAACTCGGATTCATTTGCTTGGGTTCTCCTCTTGCTTTTCATTCTGCTGTTCCGTCTGTTCGTAGTGCTCCAGCACTTCGAGGAGCGTTGCCCGTTCGCACTCGACGCCTTTCACCAAACACGCGGTGGTATGCAACACGCGCAAGACTGTGTCGAGAGTTTGATCGTTTGTCTTGCGCGAAAACGCGAGTGTCCAGGCATCGCTTACATCGCTGCGTCCGAGCGTGAACGGATGCGCGCTGAAGGCGTCGCGTAGGGCAGCCTCGACTTTCCCGGCGTCCTCTACGGCGAATGTGATCGAAACCTTTTCGTTGTCACTGTGCATTGCGCGCAAATTGCGCGGCGCATCGAGCGCTTTAATTTCGCCTTTGCTGATTATCGCGACGCGGTCGCACAACTCTTCGACTTCGGCGAGGTTGTGCGACGTCAGGAATACCGTGACCCGTTTCGCTTCGTCCTGTGCCAGTGACCGAATTGTGGCGCGCATGCGGGCCGCCGCGAGCGGATCGAGCGACCGGGTTGGTTCATCGAGCAAAAGGACTGGCGGATCCGCGAGCATCGCCCGCGCGACAGATAAGCGTTGCTTGTTTCCAGTTGAAAGCTCAGCAAATCTTTTTCTTGCTGAGTCCTCCAGTTGGAGCATCTGCAGCAGATCGGTAATTCGTCTTGTTGCCTGATCACTGCTCAGCCCGTGCAGCCGCGCAAAGAACAGCAGATTCTGTGCGACGTTCAATCTCCAGTAGAAGCTTCTCTCCTCCGCGCCGGCCAGGCCCACATTTCGTCGCACGGCAGTATCATCACGCACGCTGTCGAAGCCTTTCACCGAAACGTTGCCTTCAGTGGGTTGGATCAAGGTCGCGATCATTTTAGTGAGCGTCGTTTTTCCGGCCCCGTTCGGACCAATGAGACCGAAGATCTCGCCTTCGCGCACTTCAAACGAAACATCGTGCACCGCTTCGACCGGCGGCTTAAATTTTCGTTTGAGCGCTTTTTTCAGACGAAGGAAGGGAACCGGATAGGTCTTCGAAATGTGATCGACGGACACGACGGCCTTTCCACTTGGCGTCGCGTTTGAAGAATTACCGGGAAACGGCACTGCGGACATTTCGTGAGAGTTTACCTGCGACGTTGTCTCGGGTCGAGATACTCACGCAAGCCGTCACCGATAAAGTTAAAGGCGAGCACGGTGAGCGCGATGGCGATTCCCGGAAAAATCAGCGCGTGCGGAGCGGCCTGCAAAGTGGAAAGATCGCGCGCCTCTTCGATCATCACGCCCCATGAAGGCGCCGGCGGCGGGACGCCGAGGCCGAGAAAGGACAGCGAAGCTTCCGAAAGCACCGCGCCGGCCATGCCTAAACTTGCCTGGACGATCAGCGGCTGAATCGCGTTGGGCAAGATGTGCACGGTCAGGATTCGCAAATCGCCTGCGCCGAGTGCACGCGCGGCGTTCACGAAATCGTATTCGCGCACCTTCAATACCTGCGCGCGAATCAAACGCGCATAACCGACCCAGCCGATGATACACAGCGCGAAGATCAGCTTGTTCAACCCGGCGCCCAGGAAAGCAACGAGCGCGATCGCCAGCAGCAAACCAGGAAATGCGAGGAACACGTTGAAAATGTAGCCTGACAAGAAACGATCGACCCAGCCGCCGTAATATCCGGCGATGGCGCCGACGATCGTGCCGAAGAATGCTGATACGGCGACGACCACGATTCCCACTTCGAGCGAAATACGCGCGCCAAACACCACGCGAGAGAAAATATCGCGGCCGGTGGAGTCGGTACCGAACCAGTGCGCAGCCGATGGCGGTGCGTAACGCAGCAGAAGATCCGTCGCTCCCACGTCGTGCGTCGCGATGAACGGCGCCAGCAGCGCCACCAGCACGAAGGCTGCGACGATGACGATGCCGATGATTCCGAGACGATTCATGAAAAATGGTAAATCGTAAATGGTAAATCGTGAATAGTTATCCTAGCGTTTGATCTGTTCATAATTCACGAGACTCTAATGCGCGGATCGAGCCAGCGATAGACCAAATCAGTCAACGTATTCGCGAGGATGTAGGTCGTGCTGATCGCGAGCACGCATCCCTGCACCACGCTGTAATCGCGTTTCGCGATCCCGTCCTCAACCAACAGCAATCCCAACCCGGGCCAGCCGAAAATCTTCTCAGTAATGATTGCGCCGGCGAGTAGCACACCGAGTTGCAAACCCAGAACAGTGACGACGGGGATCAGGCCATTCTTCAGCACGTGCTTGTAAACGACCGTGCGTTCGCTGAGCCCTTTCGCGCGTGCTGTCCGTACGTATGGCTCCCCCAGTTCTTCGATGACTGACGACCTGACCATGCGCGTCAGAATGGCGGAGAGGGCGGCGCCGAGTGTAAACGCGGGCAGAATGATGAATGTCCAGTTTTCGCTTCCATATCCGCCCAGCCAGCGAAGCTTGACGGCGAAAATGTAGACAAGCATTGGCCCTATCACGAAACTCGGAAGACTAATTCCAATTAGAGCGAGTACTGAAAGACCATTATCGGTTGTCGTTCCGCGATTTTTGCCTGCGATTACTCCGAGA
>DASYPX010000112.1:0-4995 GCA_036006125.1 Pyrinomonadaceae bacterium
GTTCCGGCAAACGACTTGACGGTGCGCGCCGCCGGATCGAGCAACTTGATTTTGTGATTGTACGTGTCAGCGATCAGCAGCTTGTCGTTCCATCGCGTCAGTCCGAGCGGATGCTGTAAGCGCACGTCGTTGCCGTGACCGTCGCGATCGCCGAAATCAAACAAGTCACCCCCGACCAGTGTCCGCACGTCGCCGGCCGCAAGATCGATTGCGCGAATGATGTTCGCTTCCGCGTCTGAAACGAAGAGCGCCTTGCCATCACTCGCCAGCGCTGATGGTTGTGCGAATGCTGCTTCACCCCGCGCACCATCGACGCGTGCTTCACGACCAGAACCGGCGTACGTCGAGACTTCCTGCTTATCCAAATCGAGTTGCCAAATCTGATGTGGCCCGGCCATGGCGATGTAGAGTGTACGGCCGACGAGTTGCAGGTCCCAGGGCGAACTTAGAGGCGTTGATAGTGCCGGTCCGTTTGCGTCACGATCGAGCGACTGCTGCCCAGTGCCGGCAATGGTCTGAACGGTGCGCGACTTCAAATCGACGAGTCGAATTAAATGGTTTTCGGTGTCGGCGACGTAAAGCTTGTCGCCGTCCAGCGCCAAGCCTTGTGGGCGATGAAAATTTGCAACGTCGAAAGCGCCTCCCGACATGCCACGCACACCGTTGCCAATCGTATCGATCAGGGTGCCGTCCAAGCGCGTAATAACGATGCGGTTGTGATTGGAATCAGCGATAAACAAATGATCGTTCTTTTCATCGGCGAGCACTTTGCCCGGAAACGCGAGCGGCAAATCGCCCACTTTCGCTTTTTCCAGAATCAGCTTAAGCGGTGCCTCATTCAATTCGCCACGTTTGCGAAATTGTGCGATCGTGTCTGCGATAGTCTTATCGAGAACGTCGTATCCACCTTCACCGGATAACCTGCCGATCACGTAGCCGGCCGGATCGATCAAGTAGCGCGTCGGCCACGCATCCACTGCGTACGCGCGCCAAATGTTGAAGTCAGCATCGTTAACAATCGGATGTTCAATCTCATAACGCAGAATGATGCGGCGAATGTTCTCGGTGTCTTTTTCGTTTTCGAACTTGGCGGAGTGGACGCCGATAACGACCAGTTCATTAGGATATTTCTTCTCGAGCCTCTTCAAATCGGGAATGATGTGCATGCAGTTGATGCAGCCGTAGGTCCAAAAATCCAACAACACCACTTTCCCTTTCAAGGCTGCGAGCGAGAGTGGCTTATCGGTGTTCAGCCAACCGCGATCGCCAGTCAATTCGGGGGCCCGAATCCGTGCGCGTTCCTGTACAGGCATTTCAAAACCTTTCTCAGCGACCAGGTCTTTGGGCTTTGATCTTTGTTCTTCGCGCGCGACGCCGGGCAAGAGTGCGTACGACACGGTGCAAAAACAAAATAGCAAAGACCAAAGGCCGAAGATCAAAGACCTATTTCCCCTGTGTCCTCTGTGGTTCATTTCAACTTGCCAGAACCTGATCCAGTCTATCGACTGCTCTCCTTAGATGCGGAATGGTGATCGATCCGCCTACCACCAGAGCAACATTGAATGCGTCCATGAATTGTTCGCGCGTGACGCCGACGTTTGCGCATTGCTTGATGTGATAAGTGATGCAGTCATCGCAACGCAAAACGATCGATGCGGTCAGACCCATCAGCTCTTTGGTCTTCTTATCGAGTGCGCCGTCTTCGTAAGCTTGCGTGTCGAGCGCGAAAAACCGTTTGATCCCGAGGTGGTCGCTGCCCAGCAGCTTCTCGTTCATGGCGGCGCGATATTGATCGAACTCGTCCATGGAAAGTGATTCCTTTCAATTTTTCGCGACTGTACCACACGCGCAAATCTTTCCCGAATCGATCGGCGTCAAAGGCGCGCAAAATCATTGACGCATCTGGGACTGCATGGTTTCATCTTATGATCGTCATCATCGTTACCCTCAATGATCGACCGGACCACGTCTGAAAAAGCCGCTGCAGAATTGCAAGACGCGTCTCCTGACGAGGGCGCGCAATTGCATGATCTTTTGCCCTTCACCATCGGCGATCAGACCTTCGCGGTGTTTACCGATCAGATCGAGACCACGGCTGAAGCGCGTCCCGCGGCGCCCTTGCCGCGAGCACCGGCAGCGGTGGTTGGAGTAGTTTGCATTCACGGACACATGATCACCGTGCTCGATGCCATCGCCATGCTGACCGGCTCACTAACGCACTGGCCGCCCACGCTTCCATTTGTGCTGGTTTTGCGCGGAAATGAGCAAGTTGGCATCGTCGCCGAAACCTGCCGAGACACGGTCACGATTTCCGCCGAAGACATTGAACCGGTTGCGTCTGCTGACGATTTGAAGGCCGCGCTTACCTTAGGCACGGTGGTCTACGCGGGAGAAGCCATGATGATTCTGGATACGACGCGGCTCTTCCGGTGCGCCGTGCAACGCCGCGAACGACGCCGACGGCGATTCTGAAAGTGCTGTTTTTCTGTGGCTTTTCCCGAAAGTTGTTGACCCCCTGCACTTCTGAGAGTTAGACTCCTGCCCAATTCAAACGCAATAGAGACTTGAACTTAGGCAATTTCTCGACGCAGCAACACGGAGGAGGAAAACAAAAAGGACATGGCGAGATTTTCAAAAATCTTTCAACTTTTAACTGTGGTCCTCGTCGTCGCCATCGTGAACGTCTATGTGATGGGCGCGCCAAAGGCTTCGACGGATCCGAAAAAAGCCGACGTTCCAGCTACCACTGACACAACCACCAATTTGGCGAGCGCTGAAAATGTAGCAAAGGTGACGCCGGTGGCAGTTGCATCCGAAAAACTCAAGCTGGCACCGGGATCGAAGGTGGATTTCAACCGCATCTTTTCGCGGACAGAGATCACTTCGCGCGCCACAGCTAGTCACAGTTTCCTGAACGCGAAGACAGCGGCTCGGGATCTTTTCAAGGCGCCGCCGCGCGTGGGCATGGCGCCGGAGGATGACAAAGACAGTGGCGGCGGCGGCAGTAGAGGCACCTGGATTGCGCTGGGCGTTATTGCGGCGGTCGTGACCATTGCCGTGATCGGTTTGAGAAAAGATCGATCAGACCAGACGGGGTCATCCTCCCCGGTACCGTAATCGACAGTTTTTGACCCGGATCCGTTCGTTCACTAAAGCGCGGGATCGCTTGCACTTCCGGGGCGTCCCGCGCATACTTTGCTCGTTAGTTCCTGCTCTCGCGCCTCGACGGCGAGGCGCCTGTCCGTGCTGCGAAGCGACGTGTTCGGCTGAAGAGAGAGTGAGGTTAGTTGACAACGTTAGGAGCCGCTCTCGCTTTTAGTTAGAGCATCGGGACCGTCGCCTTTCGCCGAAACGAAGTCAGTCATCCTGCCTTTAATTCAGTGATTGAGTTCCGCGCTTCCTTTTGCACCAAAGGACAAGGACAGAACAAGAAATGGCTACAAAACTGTACGTAGGAAATCTCCCCTTTCAAACAACCAGCGACGATTTGCGCGATCATTTTGCGCAGGCCGGCACGGTTGAATCGGCGCAGGTCGTCGAAGATCGGATGACCGGTCGCTCCCGTGGCTTCGGGTTTGTCGAAATGACTTCACCGGAAGAAGCAGCGGCGGCGATCGAGCAGTTCAACGGCAAGGACTTCAACGGCCGCAATTTGACGGTTAATGAAGCCCGCCCGCGGACAGATCGCGGCGGCGGCGGTGGCTACGGTGGCGGCGGCAACCGGGGCGGTTACGGCGGCGGCGGCGGCGGTGGTCGCGGTGGTCGCGACCGAGATCGCGACAAACGCGGCAGTCGCAACGACCGCGAACCAAGGTGGTAACAACCAAGGTAAAAGGCAAAAGATAAAGGGCAAAAGTAAGATGGCGCTACCTGCGTCGATCTTCAACTTTTGCCTTTTGCTTTTGGGCGATTCTTCTTGCCGTTTGCCTTTTTACTTTTTCCTTCCGTCTATTTCCGCGCTTCTGGCCTAATCTTCAAAGTGATCCGCTGACCGGCGCGCACCAACTCAACTTCGTATTCCTCGCCCGCTTTCATTTCGCCGAGCGCGTAGGTGTAGTCATAAACGTTTTTCACGTCGCGGCCAGCCAGCTTCACAATCTTGTCGCCTGCTTTGATACCGGCTTTTGCTGCCGGCGAATCGTCGCGCACACCATCCAATAACAAGCCATCATTCGTATCGGCGTAGTTAGGAATCGTCCCGAGATAGACGCGGAAACCCGTGGAGCGTCCCTGCGACGCACTCTTCGCGACCGCGTAGGTGGGACGTTTGTCTGACTTGTCGATGTCGCGAACGATGTTCGAGACGAATGAAACAACACGCGCTTCGCCCTGGTAGTTGATCTTCTCAGCCGTGTCCGAAGGTTTGTGATAATCGTTATGCGTGCCGGTCCAGAAAAACAAAACCGGAATCTGTTTCGAGTAGAAGGATGAATGGTCGCTTGGACCATACCCGTCTTCGTTGAGCGTCAGCACAAACGGTGACGCAATGCTGTTGCTCGAGTGATTGCCGGCGCTGGCCGGAATTGTCTGAGGTGCCGTGAATGAATCTTGAGTACGTTTGATTTCGTCTTTCCACTCCTGCGCAGTGCCAACGCCGCCAATGCTTAGCTTTTGGTCCTTCAAACGCCCAATCATATCCATATTGATCATCGCGACCGTGTTTGCGAGCGGCACAACGGGATGATTGACGTAGTAGTTCGATCCGATCAGACCTTCTTCTTCGCCGCTGAATGCGATGAAAACGATGGTGCGACGCGGCTTTGGTTCTTGCGTGAACATGCGCGCCAGTTCCAGCACTCCCGCGGTACCCGAAGCGTTGTCATCAGCGCCGTGATGGACTTCGCCTTCGCGCGCCGCCAGACTCCCTTCGCCACCGAGCCCGAGATGATCGTAGTGCGCGCCAATCACAATCGCTTCGTTCTTCAACTTCGGATCGCTGCCGGGCAAAATGCCGACGACGTTGAATGAAGGTGATTCAATCCGATTCACATTTAC
>DASYPX010000113.1:0-7652 GCA_036006125.1 Pyrinomonadaceae bacterium
AATCCACACGCGCAACTTTCTCAGAATTGACTGCTCGGCATCAGTGGTTGGTTTGAGCGATTCGAACATAAGTCACCGCCTTCGAGATCGTGACAGCGTTTAAGTTGAATAAGCAGGCCACTCAGGTCCGGGGCTGATTCGGGCAGTATAGCCGAAACCGTCCGGGAAAAACTAGTTATTGCCACCGTCGATCGCGAGGTCTCTGATAAATACCAGCGTGATATCTATCGACCTCAATTACCCATCTCGATCGGCGACGAAGGTGTAAGTCTGCTTTTACGATCGCTCGGGCTGCAACCAGTCCAACGCTTGAACGCGCGCGAGAATGCAGCTGGCTCTGAGAATCCGAGCAGATACGACGTCTCGTTTACCGGTAGGTTCCTTTCATTCAAGTACTGAAGCGCCAATTTGTAACGCAATTCATCCAGCAGTTTCTCGAAACTTACGCCCTCGGCTTTTAGCTTGCGAAAAAGAGTCTGCCGACTAAGGCCGATTTTGCCGGCAATCATCTCGATGCTCGCTTCGCCGGTATGGAGGAGCGGAATCAGCAAACCTTCGACGCGTCCACGTGTTGATCTCGAGCGCTCCAGGTCCTTGAGCAACTCCTCAGCATGAGCTGTCAATACCTCTGAAAGGTACGGATTGGGCGGTGGCAGCTTAATGGACAAGAATTCTGCAGCTACCAAAAAAGCGTTCATTCGGCTGCCGAAGAAAAGAGGCGCGCGAAAGACCCGATCATATTCCGCGCGGTAGCTCGGTTCTTGGTATGTAAAGTGAATCGCTTTCGGAAAGGGACTGTCCAAGGAAATGCCGTCGGACTTCAACATGTCTCGACTGCCGCAGATACATCTCGCAAAGCCAGCTTCGGTAAGCAGCGGGTACTGACTATAGAGATCGCTCGCAAATTTGAACCATACGTCACGACCCTCACGAATGAACTCGATTCGATCTGAAGTAATACCGTCATCCTCATCAAGCATCAGACGGGCATAACGGTTCACTACGCGGCGTGCCGATTCCACATTCTCCGCTTGCTCGCCGACCAGCCCGACGATGGAAACGTCCTGCATCCTCACAGCTTCACCAAATAGCAATGACAGAGCAGGTTCCTGGCACTGTTCGCTGCCAGCCTTCATCAACGCTACATAACTCGCGACCGAAATTCGATTGTCCTGATTACGCAGGTCCTCGGGAGAGATGTGGGACCGCTCGAGCAACGTCTTGCGATTGCCACCTCTACTGACTGCGAAATCTAGAAACGCTCTCGGGAGGCCAGCAGCTACGGTCGGTTTACCCATCAATTTACGACTCCTTGCAACGTGAGGTTATGTCTTTGATACGTGGTGTCATGGGCATTGGTTTCCCTGATGAAGAGACTGAGCGTATTAACCCTCGAGGAGGAAAACCAATGAGAAAACTAACAATCATCGCCATCCTTGTAACGGTCGCCGCAATCGAATTGTGCGAGCCGCCGAAAGCTGCGGTTGCGCAGTCTGATGCGCAAAAGGCGTTCGATAAATTGAAGACGCTGGCCGGCTCCTGGGACGGTGTGCTGTCCGGCACCGGAACTCCGTTTGACGGTAAAACCATGCATTTCACGTTGCGCGTAACATCTACTGGGAACGCACTGCTGCACGAGATGACTGGGTTGCCCGGCAGGCCTGATGATCCTATCACGATGTTTTATTTGGATGAGGATCGACTGCTTCTGACCCACTATTGCGACGCCGGAAACCGGCCCCGCATGATGGGCAAGGTATCGCCTGACGGAAAAACGTTGGAGTTCGATCTTCTGGATGTCGCCGGGAGCATGCAGAAGGGACATATGCATCATGTCGTGTTTACCTTAATCGATGCGGACCATCACACCGAGGACTGGACTTTCATGATGCCGGGGCGCAACCCGACTCCCGCGCACTTCGACCTGCGGCGGACAAACTGAAGCGGGCCGCTTCGCGGAAATGCGAGGCGACGACGCATTTATGTGAGCCAAGTCCGCTGCGATAATATCTTTAATCATGAAAGACTCTGTTGGCATTGGAATTATCGGGGCCGGGTTTGCCCGGACAACGCAAATTCCCGGCTTCAAAAACTGCGAAGGCGCGCGCGGCGTTGTGATTGCCAGCGCGCATCGCGAACACGCGGTGGAGGTCGCGCGGGAGTTCGACATTCCGCACGTCGCCGACGACTGGCGGGGCGTGATCGAACGCGACGATGTCGATCTCGTCAGCATCGTCACTCCGGTGGTCACCCATCGTGAAATCACTCTGGCTGCACTTAACGCAGGCAAACATGTCCTCTGCGAAAAGCCCATGGCGATGAACGCTGAAGAGGCGCGAGAGATGATGGAACTCGCGCGCGAAAAGAATGTGTTGGCGTTGATCGATCACGAGTTACGGTTTCTCCCGGGAAGACAGAAAGTTGCGGAACTGATTCGTGGTGGTGACGTCGGCGAGTTATGGCATGCACGCTGTCTGTTTCGGTCGGGACAACGCGCCGATCCTAACCGGCCGTGGAACTGGTGGTCAGACGTAAAGCAAGGCGGCGGCGCGCTCGGCGCGATCGGCTCACACATCGTCGACGCATTACGCTGGCTGCTAAATATGGAAGTCAGCGAGGTATTTGGCCAACTTTCGACGCACGTTCCGACACGGAAAGATCAATCAGGAACCGTACGCGAAGTAACGACTGATGACGAAGCAAACTTGTTATTGCTATTCGACGGTGATTCATCAGGGCTGACGGGCAACGCGTCGTTGTCGATGGTGCAGGCGGGAGCATCAGCGCACGTCGTTGAGATCTTCGGGTCAGAAGGCGCTGTGAAAGTCGACGGCAACGGCTACGTATGGTCGGCGAAGATGGGAGATACCGAATGGACAAGCGTCGAAATTGATCGCGGCCACCTGGCGCCCGGTATGGCCGAAGGGAGCTGGTCGCGCGGATTCACCGCCTTCTCGCAGAAGATTATTGACGCACTACGCGAAGGTCGCACTACAGTCAAAGTCGCAGCGACTTTCGAAGACGGCTACCGCACGCAGCTCGTACTTGATGCGGCGCGACGATCGAATGAGAGAGGCTGCTGGGAAGCGGTCGCTGAACAGCAGTGAAAAGTGAAAATTAGAAATTGAAAATTGCAAAATAGCAGCAAAGGAAGGAACTCCCATGACTTCTGAAGAGCTGGCGGAGCGGTTGATTAATTTTGCGGCAAGAATCGGTAAGGTTGTCGACGCGCTTCCGGATACGCGAATGGGTCGCCACGTCGCCGTACAGTCGGTTCGCTGCGGTACTTCTCCGGCACCAAATTATGAAGAAGCTTGCGCGGCGGAAAGCAGCGCCGATTTTGCACACAAATTGAGTATCTGTTTGAAGGAGTTGCGTGAGTCCCGCTGTTGGATTCGATTGATTATTCGGACCGAGATGCTGACTGAGCATAAAATGGCCGAGCTGTTGGACGAGTGCAATCAGCTCTGCAATATCATCGGGCGATCAATTGTGACGACAAAAGAAAACAGAGCGAAGAGGCATTCTTCAAATGCGGTTTCTTCGCGTTGACGAACCTGTAGGTTTCTATTTTGCAGTTTTCAATTTCTAATTTTCATTTTGCACTTTCCTATTGCTTTGAGGCCTTCTCCGTTCCCGTTCGGTCGCTTCCGTAGCCGCCCCAAATTCCTTCCAAACCGTCAGACTTGATTTCGTAGGCGACAAAACCGCAGCGCGCGCCACCGATGCCGACGGCCACGTTGTCACCTTGCTTGATTCCGACACCGTCAGTGTTGTTGCTCCAGACGAAGCGATAGAGATTGCCCGCGGGCTCGACCGTGATCTTCACTTTGTATGTCGTTCCGTTTGGGTTCTTGCCCGAGCCGTCATAATCACCTTCCAGGCCGGCGCCGCTTGTACGCGTAGCGTTTTCCGTTCCCGCTTCGTCTTTGCCCCAGAAACCCCAGCGGCCAACGAGCGATCCATCGGTTTGGATGTTGTAGTCGACTACGCCGCATCCCGTTCCATTCGGTCCGTTCGCGAATGCAACCGCGACCACCTCGCCATTCACCACGCCAACGCCGTCGTATTGATTGCCGGCGTTCCAGCGGAATTGGTAGACATCGCCGTGCTCGATCACTTCGAGGGCGCCTCGGTACATTGTGTTATTCGGATTGGTGCCGACGATCGTGTACTTGCCGGCAATGTTTGCACGCGTTGCCGGTGCCGGTTTGTTTGCAGACGATGAACTGGTGTTAGAGCTGGTGCTTTGGCTCGATTGAGTTGACGAGTTTGAGTTGCTCGATGATTTGCAGCCAATTACGGCGACTACAAAGAGGATGAAAGCGATCGCCTGAGCGCGTCGTTGTAACCTCATAATTTTGACTCCTGATATCAGATTTGAAGGCGCGCTATTTAGTCTCTTAACTCATTTCTTGTCAATAAAAAGCTCAGTGTCTATAGTTGCTGCGCTTCCAGCGACGTTGCTCCAAACGACTTGATGGCCACCAAAAAGCGCAGATCTAAGACTGTCGTTCGGCGCGTTGGCATCGATACGGGCGGGACGTTCACCGATTTTGTTTACGAGGCCGCCAGAAAGATAAGGGTCTTCAAAGTCGCTTCAACGCCCGATGATCCCTCACGCGCGATTGCCGCAGGCTTGCAGCGCGTCGCGAAAGAAAGCAAAAGTGAGTTCTCGAAAATCGAAGTCGTTCATGGCACGACCGTGGGAACCAATGCGCTGTTGCAACGACGCGGCGCGCGTGTCGCATTGGTGACGACGGGGGGTTTTGAAGATGTGATCGAGATCGGCAGACAGGCGCGCCCGGAACTTTACAATTTGAATGCGGTGAAGCCCCCGCCTCTCGTTTCAACAGAATTGCGGTTCGGGATTGCCGAACGAGTCGCCTGCGACGGAGAAGTTCTCCAATCCCTCACTGATGCCGAACTTCGCAGATTGATCGAAGAAGTTCAGCGCACTGCTCCCGAAGCAGTGGCCATCTGTCTGCTCTTTTCGTTTGTGCGGCCTCAACACGAGAAGCAAATCGCTGAGGCACTCGAGAAGCTGCAAGTTCCACTCTCAATTTCGCATCAGATTCTGCCTGAGTATCGCGAGTACGAACGTACTTCGACTGTTTGTGTTAACGCGTATTTGCAGCCGTTGATGGGGCGATACTTGACACGCCTGGCGAACCCCAGCCTCCATTCTCAAGCCTCCAGTCTCAAGCTGCGCGTCATGCAATCGTCCGGTGGAAGCATTTCTGCGGAAGCAGCTGCGCACGAGCCTGTGCGCACAATTCTCTCGGGACCGGCCGGCGGCGTCGTGGGCGCGTTGCGCGTCGCGGCCGGTGCGGAATTTCCAAACATCATCACATTCGACATGGGTGGAACTTCTACCGACGTCGCGCTGTGCGATCGCGAAGGGATGCGTTTGACGAATGAATCGATCGTCGCCGGAGTGCCCGTCGCGATTCCGATGATGGACATTCATACCGTCGGCGCGGGTGGCGGATCGATTGCACGCGTCGACGAAGGTGGATCCTTACGCGTCGGTCCGGAATCTGCGGGGGCCGATCCCGGTCCGGCATGTTACGGACGTGCGCTTTTGCCCACGGTCACTGACGCCCACGTTGTGCTGGGCCACTTTCCCGGCGACGTATTGTTGGACGGCGAGTTCAAACTCGACGCGGGGCGCGCGCGGAAATCTCTGGACGCGCTGGCTGCGGACATGAGCAAGGTAGCCTCGCGTAAAATCTCAGCAATTGAAGCCGCGCGCGGTGTGCTCAGCGTGGTGACCGCAAACATGGAACGTGCGCTAAGACATATTTCGGTCGAACGCGGACACGATCCGCGTGATTTCGCCTTGCTGCCTTTCGGGGGCGGCGGCGGACTTCACGCCGTCGATTTGGCGCGCGCGCTGCGCATCCCGCGCGTTCTGGTGCCGCCATCGCCTGGTGCTTTGTCGGCGTTGGGAGTACTCGAAGCCGATGTCGTGAAGGAACAAAGCCGAACGGTGATGATTGAAGCTTCTCGTGGCGTCGAAAAGAAACTCGAGTCTGTGTTTCGCGAAATGCAGAGCCAGGCACGTGCCATCTTGCGCAACGAAGGCTTCGCCGACTCGAAGCAACGGCATGAACGATCGATCGCCGCACGCTACAAAGGACAGTCATTTGAATTGCAGATAAAAACGACGACAGGAAACATCGCTGCTGCTTTTCATCGCGCGCACCAGGCGCGTTACGGCTACGCGCAGGACAAAAATGTTGTCGAGATCGTCAGCGCGCGTGTGCGTTCCCTTGGCGTTGTAGAGAAGTTGAAACCGCGGCGTTCTGCCGTGGGTAGTCGAACGATTGCGAGGCCCCACGATTATATCGAAACATATTTGGACGGAAAGAAGATTCAAGCGGCGGTTTATCGGCGTGAAGAGCTCACGTTCGGCGCGCGCCTGAAGACGCCATCTATCGTGACAGAGTATTCGGCCACCACGCTGATTCCCGAGTCTGCAAGCGCGGCAGTAGATAGTCATGCGAATTTAGTGATTCAAATGTAGGTACACGCAGTCAGGAAGAGAGGCTTGCCCCGCACCTCAAGCGGCGGCAAGCCGCTCTCCTAACCATGAGGTAGCACAACATGATTCGTCGCTGTTGAAGCTCAAGTTATCGATGAAGACTTTCGATCCAACCACGCTGGAAATCTACCGCGCGCTTTACACCTCAGTAGCGGAAGAGATGGGTGTGACTCTGCGGCGCACTTCATTCTCGCCCAACATCAAGGAACGGCGCGATTACTCATGCGCGGTGTTTGATTCGGACGGTCGCGTGATTGCGCAAGGTGATCACATGCCGGTCCATCTCGGCTCAATGCCGATGGCGGTGGCGGCCGCCTTGCGCGATGTGGAAATCGAACCAGGTGACGTGGTTGCTGTGAACGATCCATTCGCCGGCGGCACGCATTTGCCGGATGTGACTTTGGTGATGGGCGTCTTTCTGCCGGTTTCAGGTGTCAGGGACCAGGTGTCGAAAAAGAGCCACCGACACCCGAAACCCAACACCCGACACCCTCTCTTCTTCGTTGCCAATCGCGCGCATCACGCAGACATTGGTGGCGCGACGCCGGGCTCGATGGGACTGGCGACGGACGTCTACGGCGAAGGCGTGCGAATCCCGCCAATTCACATCGTCCGGGGCGGCGAGGCCTGCGACGACGTGATGAAACTGATTCTCACCAATGTCCGCAGCAGCGACGAGCGGCGCGCGGATTTTGAAGCGCAAATTGGATCGTTAAAGACGGGCGAGATGCGTCTGCTGGAAATCGTCGAGCGCCGGAGAGAGAAAGAGGCTCGTGATTATGCACATCACCTAATCTCGTATTCCGCGCGCATGATGCGGCGCGCTATAGCCTCGATTCCCGATGGGACTTACGAAGCGGAAGATGCGCTCGATGATGATGGCATCAGCGACCGTGAAATTCCGATTCACGTGCGACTGACGATCAAAGGCGAACGCGCGACTGTCGACTTCACCGGCAGCTCCCCCGAAGTTGCCGGAGCGCTAAACGCGGTTGAGGCAATTACCGTTTCAGCAGTCTCTTATTGTTTTCGTTGTTTAGTCGGCGGCGATGTTCCCGCGAGCGCGGGATTGATTGAGCCCATCGATGTCCTTGCGCCCGCGGGA
>DASYPX010000114.1:0-27359 GCA_036006125.1 Pyrinomonadaceae bacterium
CTCGCGATCTTCAGAAAAAATAGCGGTGGCACCGACACTGATCAAAACGGCAACGACTTTGTTACCGGGGCGCCAAACCCGCGTAGTGAGTCACCGGTAGTCGAGTTTGGCCCGTCCGTAGCAAATACAGATCCGGCAACCAACTCAACTACAGCACCGTACGACTTAACGGTCACCGTAGACTTTAGTGAGCCGGTCAACGTTGATTCCGGTTGGTACAACATTACTTGCACCAACACGGGAACGCACAACCTCGCGACCGAAGCCCACACGAACGACCTTAAGACGTATGCGTTCACCCCAAACACGACGTTCCAATTTGGCGAGCAGTGCACTGTCACGATTTCGAAGACTGCGGTGCACGATGTCGACACGGACGATAGCGAGCCTGACACTGACACTCTGGCCGCCGATTACGTGTGGTCGTTTACCGTTGTCGGCGCTGGCCAGCCAGCGCCTTATCCGCCAAGTGTGCACTTAACGATGGGAAACCCGAGCGGCGCGGATGTTTTCCAACCGCTGAACTATTTGATGGAGAAGCCTACGTATTCCCTTTCGTACAATCGAGACAAGGGAACTCCAAATTGGGTTAGTTGGCATTTGGACAGCTCGTGGTACGGAACGCTCACTCGCGTTGATACCTTCCGGCCCGACCCGGCGATCGATCCGACCTGGTATCGCGTGCAAGCCTTCGATTATTCGGGCACCGGTTTCGATCGCGGCCACATGACGCCGAATGCCGACCGCGATAATCAGAATAGGGTTCCGATCAATCAGGAAACCTACCTCATGACAAACATGGTTCCGCAATCGCCGGACAACAACCAGGGTCCCTGGGCGGCTCTCGAGGGATACCTCCGCACTCAGACTGATGCCGGAAATGAAATCTATATCGTGTCGGGACCGGCCGGCGTAGGAGGCACGGGTAGCGTCGGGTTTGCCACGACTATCGCTAACGGTCACGTAACCGTGCCGGAGAAAACCTGGAAGGTCGCGCTGGTTCTTCCGCAAGGCACGAATGACATTTCGCGCGTGAGCTGTTCGACGCGAACAATCGCGGTAATTATGCCGAATATTCAGGGCATTAGAAATGATGACTGGCAGAATTATCTAACGACGGTTGATGCGGTCGAAGCGCTCAGCGGCTACAACTTGTTTTCTAACTTACCACCGGCGGTTCAGGCTTGTGTTGAGACGGGAACGAACGGGACAAACCCGCCGGGCACCGCCGATCAATCTGCAAGTACAGCTGAAGAGACCCCGGTGACCGTCACGTTGCAAGGGCTACAATCGAACAACAACGCGCTGAGTTTTTCGATCGTCGGCGGACCGACTTCTGGTGCGCTTGGAAGTATCGGCCCAGTGTCATGCTCGAATGGTACTTGTAGCGCAGACGTTACTTACACTCCAGGTTCCAACTTCTTTGGCTCGGACAGCTTCACGTTTAGAGCCAGCAACGGAGCCAGCTTCTCCAATACCAGCACGGTGAGCATCACGGTTACGAACGTGGAAGATGCGCCGGATGCAGTTGATGACTCGTCGACCATCGCCGAGGACAGTGGCGCGAACGTTATCAATGTGCTGGGCAACGATAGCGATCCGGACAACGATACGTTGACGGTGACGGGAGTAACGCAGGGCAGCCAAGGCTCGGTGACGAACAACGGCACGTCGGTAAGCTACACGCCGAATCCGAACTTCTTTGGTAGTGACAGTTTCACCTACACCATCAGCGATGGTAACGGCGGCACGGACACCGCTACCGTGAACGTCACGATCACGAACGTGGAAGACGCGCCGGATGCGGTCGATGACTCGTCCACCATCGCTGAGGACAGTGGCGCGAATGTCATCAATGTTCTCGGCAACGACACAGATGTCGACAACGACACGTTGAGTGTTTCGGCGGTAACGCAGGGCAGCCATGGCTCGGTGACCAACAATGGTACGTCAGTGAGCTACACGCCGAACAGCAACTTCTTCGGCACAGACACCTTCACCTACACTATCAGTGACGGTAACGGCGGCACTGACACCGCTACCGTGAACATCACAGTCACGAATGTGGAAGATGCCCCGGACGCTGTTAACGACGCGCCGACAATTGCTGAAGACAGCGGTGCAAACGTCATCAACGTGCTCGGCAACGACACAGACGTCGACAACGACATATTGACTGTTTCCGCAGTGACGCAGGGCAGCCATGGGTCAGTGGCGAACAATGGGACATCAGTGAGCTACACGCCGAACAGTAACTTCTTCGGCAATGATAGCTTCACCTACACCATTAGTGACGGGCAGGGTGGGACAGACACAGCCACTGTGAACGTCACTATCACCAACGTGAATGATGCTCCAGTAGCCACTAACGACAATTACGTTACAAACTCGAACACCACTCTCAACGTGGCGGCTCCCGGCGTGTTATCAAACGACAGTGACATAGATGGCCCGTCGCTAAGCAGCGTCTACGTCACCCTAAGTGGGCCAAGTCACGGGACCTTAGCTTTCAACGCCGACGGCTCATTCAGTTATTCGCCGGCAGCGAACTATACGGGCTCAGATAGTTTCAGCTATCAAGCTTTTGATGGCGCGGCGTACTCGAACGTCGCCACTGTAATGATCACAGTGAACGACACCGTACCTCCCGCGCTGAATTCAACGTTAGCGATTAGTGTACTGACCTCGACGAACAGTGACTTGATCAATGTGGGTCTGAACGCCAGTGCCACCGACAACAGCGGGACGCCGGTGCAAATCCAAGTCGCAGTGTTCGGCGATGAGAACGACGAGACACCCACGAAACAAAATGTCCTTCACTCGCCTGACGCGAAGGACATCGGACCCAACAACACTTTGCGACTGAGGGCAGAGCGAGTCGAGGAGAACGATGGTCGTGTGTATCTGATTATCGTCACGGCTACGGACACTTCCGGCAACGTGAGTCGTAGTTACCACACGGTTGTGGTGCCGAAGAGCAACAAGCAGGCGAATGTCGACTCAGTAAACGCCCAGGCTGCTGCCGCAGTAAGTTACGCGCAGACGCACAATGGCGCGCCGCCGCCCGGTTACTTCGTAATCGGCGATGGACCTATCATTGGGCCAAAGCAGTAGTTAGCGACATCGCTTCGGTTATCAGTTTCAGGTCCCCCACGCTTTCACTCGAGCCGGGCAAGAACTCCTTGCCCGGCTTCTTTTTGTCAAACAGCCTCGGTAAGAGTTATTTCTCGCAAAACTGAACGACGGTTTCCGCTCTGCGTTCGGGCACTTTGACTGTGTCCGCAGAAAATCTATTGACACCGCGCGAATTCGCTGCTAAAAAGCGCACTAATCTAAACAACTCTATCGCCCATAACCTAATCGTGGTCCTGGTAAGTCACGAGCTAAGTCTTGCTTTCCAGCCAGCCCGATTTCACTGACAGCAGGAGGTAAAGACATGAAGCGCAAGAATTTTTTGGCGACGGCGTTCTTCGCAGCCGCAGTAGTAATTTCCTTCGCATTTACCGCGTCAGCCCAAACCCAAACAGCAAACGAGGCCAATCTCGCAAACGTGATTGGCGGTGGTTCAGCAGCGCGCTGGGAAGTTGGCGCAGCTAACGCCGGCGGCACCTTGACTATTACATTTCCCGATGGCCGCTCTGTTCGCAAAACGTTCAAGGCGGGAGGCTCACCCCAAATCGCTCTTGGTGAGAAGTATTTCGAGAGCCTGCCCGACGGAGTCTACTCTTATGAATTGCAACTCGCAGGTTCAGGCGCCCAAAAGGAAGCCTCGGCGAAATCGCGCGGCAAAGATGACGAACCAGAGAGCGACCGCGCCGCCCGCAAGCCTGCAGCAACGACATCGATGATCCAATCAGGTTCGTTCGCGGTCGTGAACGGCTCGATAGTTATTGCCGGAGCAGTCGAACCGGACGCAGCGAATGGAAAACCAACAGTCCGCGGCCTTGGCGGCAGCGGCAGCAGCACACTTTCTGGTGAGACGATCCGGCGTTTGCGAAATCATCACTTCGCGATGTTTAAGCCCGATTTTGTTATTGCCGACGATCTAATCGTGCAAGGCAGCGCCTGCGTGGGACTTGATTGTGTCGACGGCGAAAACTTTGGCTTTGACACCATCAGGGTAAAAGAGAACAACACCCGCATCCAGTATGACGACACGAGTACATCTGCGGGTTTCCCGAGTAACAACTGGCAGATTCGTGCTAACGCCTCCGGCAGCGGCGGCGGAAATTTTCTTGCGTTTGTCGATCAGGGCACGACCGGCAATTCCGAAACCGGCACAATCATATTTGAGGTCGACGCAGGCGCGCCTGCGAACTCGCTCAGAGTGAGTAGCGCTGGCAAAGTCGGAATAAGGACCGCGACACCGGTCCTGGACGTTCATGCCAACAGCTCCGACACACCGGCCATTCGTCTCGAGCAAAATAATAGCGGCGGCTTTACGGCGCAGACCTGGGACATTGGCGCGAACGAAGCTAACTTCTTCGTCCGCAGTGTTACTACCGGTTCCCAGCTGCCGTTCCGCATCAGACCTGGCGCGCCGACAAGTAGTGTTGATATCAACGCCAACGGAAACGTGGGTTTGAATACCGCGTCACCGCGGTTGAGATTGGAAGCGTTGGGAGCCGTAGGGTTGCCGGCGACCTCCGGCACCGCGCAAACTGGCATTGCCAGGTTCAGCCAGTCGGGCGGTGTTGGCGTGGTCGATTTTGGTTTCGGGGGCGGTGCCGGATTTGGTTGGATACAAGCTGTTGACAGCACGAATCTGGCGACCAATTTTGGCCTGCTCTTGAATCCGAACGGCGGGAATGTGGGAATCGGCACCACCGCGCCTGATCAAAAACTGTCCGTTCAAGGCGATGCGGATAAGTCCGCCGGTGGCACCTCGTGGGGCGTCTTCTCTGACGAACGTTTGAAGGACATCAAAGGTAGCTACTCACGCGGCCTCAGCGCGGTTATGGGATTGCAGCCAGTGCGTTTCTCATACAAGAAAGACAACGCGCTCAAGCTGCAAACTGACAGCGAGAACATAGGATTCAGCGCTCAGGCGCTGCAAAAACTTGTTCCCGAGGCGGTAACCAAAAGCCCCAGTGGTTATCTGGTGGTTCATAGCGACGCGGTTCTTTGGGCAATGCTCAATGCGATCAAGGAACAGCAGGCAGAGATTCAGCAACTGAAGGGACAGATTCAGAAGCTGCGAACTGTTCATCGTCGCCGACACAGATAGCACTCGCAGCCTAACCCACCTGCAAGCGGAAATGCGCAGGCTGCAAGGCCTGCGCTTTTTCATGCTCACCGATCAGCAAGTTCGACCCGCTATCTCAGTTGACGAAGCGTCGCAGTTGGACACTGATCGCGAATCCGATCGCGATGAAGGTGGCGAGTACGGAAGAGAGACCCGCGCTCATTAGCGGTAGTGGGACGCCGATTACGGGCAAGAGCCCAACAGCCATCCCGACATTGAGGCTGATCTGAAATATTAAGCCCCCTACAATCGCCATGATCACCAGCATGCCCGTGCGGTCGCGAGACCGGCGGGCATCTGTGATCAATCGTGTCAGCAATAGGGCGTAGGAGGCCAGCAACAAAATACAACCGATGAACCCCGTCGTTTCCGCCGTCACTGCGAAAATGAAGTCGGTGTGCGGCTCGGGAAGAAACTTCAAACTGCTTTGGGAAAACTCTTTGTCCCGAGTTCCGGTCACGCCGCCGGCGCCCACCGTAACGATTGATTGCCACGTGTGATAACCAAAGCCGCGCTTATCGGCGTTCTCGGGATCGAGAATGACGTTGATGCGTTCGAGCTTATATCCGTGCAAGATTCCGGTCTTGACACCAACGGCATATGCGGCGGGGGCCCCAATAATGCACGCCGCCAATACCGCGGCTACAATCCACATTCGCACTGACGAAAGAAAAAGAACGATTCCCAGCAGCGGCAGGTATGTGATGGCTTGTCCAGTGTCGGGCTCAAGCAGAATCAGCGCGAGTGGTATCAGTAAAATGATTGCGCCTTTCAACGCCTCTTTCCACGACAACGAACCAGTACGATGTTTGCCGTAAACTTTCGCGAGCATCAGCACTACGGGAATCTTCATAAACTCAGAAGGTTGAAACCTTCCCAGAGGTCCTAATTGAATCCAGCAGCGCTGACCGTTCACTTTCACGCCAATGTTGGGAACCAGCACGATAACCAGCAGCAGCAAACCAAAGATGTAAAAGATTGGCGCGAGGTCTACCAGCCGCCGGTAATCACTGAAAGCAATTGCGAGCATTGCGACGAGCGCAATTGCGAGGCCGATGATCTGCTTTTGCCAATAGGTTTCGGTTGGCTGCGCGTTGCGAATCTCCCACACGCCGAAGGCGACAATCAGGATCGCCAGGGCCGCCACGAGCCAATCGAAATCTCGAAAAGTCTTCTTTTGTAGAACTGCTACCATTTCAAAGTGAGTACGATAGGCTGCCAGCCTGTCCTACACCTCAACGCACTTTCATCGCGATGTTTTGTTTTGGCTCTTGAGGCTGTCCATGTTTCTTCGCGTAATAAACATCGTAGACCGCCCGCACGGATGGAGCGCCAAAGCGCGAACCCAGTCCGGCGTTTTCGATCAAAGCGACGCACGAAATCTCGGGCTTGAACGCCGGCGCGTACGAGACAAACCACGAATGATCTTTGTGCTCGCTGCCTTCTTTGCCGAGGCTCACCACCTGCGCTGTACCGGTCTTGCCGGCAATGTCGAAGCCGGCCAACTTGATGCCCGTTGCCGTGCCCGCTTCATTCACTACTGCCCACATAGCCTGAACTACCACAGCACTTTGATCGGACGGAATGCCGATGTCTTTCGCCGGACGATCAAATTGGTGACCGTCACGTGCGGGACGGTAATCGATGCTGTTGTTTGGGTCGCCGACCGGGCCAACCGGTCGCACCTCTTTCATTAAGTGGGGCACCACCATTCTGCCCCGCATCCCGATAGACGAATGCGCGCGCAGCAAGGCGATTGGGGTCAGCACATCTTCGCCCTGACCGAACGATGAATAGACGGTGTCGATGTCTTTCCACTCAGGATCAGTCGGATACAGCTTGGCTTTCAATTCGCGTGACGGCGTTGTGCTGATCAGCTCATGCGGCAGATCTATACCGGTGCGCTTGTCGAGTTCAAACATGCGCACCATTTCCTGAATGCCTTCGAGCCGCATCTTCAAACCCAGGCGATAGAAGTAGCCGTCACAAGATTTCTCGATCGCAATGTGCACGTTTGGCGAGCCGTGATTTCCGCCCATGCAACGCGTGAATTTATTGCCGATCGTAATGCCGCCGCCGCAAACCAGATTGGAATCCGCGATCGTAATCGCCCCTTGTTTCAACCCGGCGGTTGCCATCAGGGGCTTCCATGTCGATCCGGGAGGATAACGGCCTTGTACGGCGCGATTAAGCAGTGGTCGATCGGGGTCGATCATCAATTTCTGATACTCGGCACGACCTTCTTTGCTGGTGATCCTTTGCGAGAACAGATTCGGATCGAAAGTAGGTGCAGACGCGAGCGCGAGAATCTCGCCGTTGTTCGGATCCATCGCGATGATCACGCCCCGGCCTTGCGGCGATTTTCTGAGTTGGTCTTCCGCCGCCAACTGAAGATCGCTGTCGATCGTGAGAACGATAGGCTGACCTGATTGTGGTTCGACGCGATCCAGTTCGCGCTGAATATGTCCGCGACTGTCGACCACCACCCGACGAAAACCGTCGCGGCCGCGCAGATACTCGTCGTAGACGGCTTCCACCCCATCCTGGCCGATGACGTCACCGGGTTTGTATTTCTTCTCTTTGTACCGTGGATCTTCGAGTTGTTCCGGACTTATCTCTTGCACATAACCGAGGACGTGCGCGAGCGAGCCGTTGGCCGGATAGCGACGTTGCGGAATCTGCTCAACACGCAACGCGGGATACTCCAACTGATGGGCGTCGACCCAGGCAATGTCGGCCTGCGTCGCGCCTTCTTTGATAAGAATCGATTCGAACGCCGGTTGCGATTTCACCTGCTCGAAGCGTTCGCGCAGCAACTGCGGATCGAGATTCAGTCCACCGGCAAGCGGTTCGATTAGCGAATTGCGATCGATGCCCTTGGTGTCTTCGCGGGAGAGCAGCACGCTATAAATCGGTGCGGAGTTGACGAGCACGTGTCCATCGCGATCGAAAATGTCACCGCGCGGCGCGGGAATCGGCAGCAGCCGAATACGCTGGTTCTCAGCGACTTCGGAGTACTTCGCGCCGTTGACTACCTGCAGCACGTACAAACGAACCGCAAGCACACTGAGCAGAAGCAGGATGACGGCTTGAATCAACCGCAGCCGCACGCGCAAATTTTGCGAATCATCAACGAATTTCATGGCCGTTTGCCACAAGCCTTAGTCTGTGGCCTTCCACGAAGGCACAGACTGAAGTCTATCACTTTACCACTGCCGACCGGTGCTTCTTCTTCGCTTTCTGCCGAATGCGCTTGAGCCACTGCGCGCGACGCGGCGACGCACCGTGAATTGGCGTCGCTGCTTTGCTTTGTCGCTGAAATAATTATCGTGAATGTAAAGCAATAATGTGCCGACTACGGTCGTCGCAATCAGCTTGTACGAGAGCGCCTGCACAAAAGGCATTGACGGTGTCTGGCCGAGCAGACGGTTCATGCCGAAATAGACCAGGTTGTCGATGAGCGCCGCGGCAGCGAGCACCGGAATTCTTAACAGCGTCGTGTCGAGCATGACGCGCGATGCGACAAAGTAGACTGCATAAGCGGTCAACACTTTCGAAAAGCCGTTCGCTCCCAACAGACCGCGACTCAATGCGTCGGTTGCCACGCCCGCGATCGCCGCAATCAGCATTGCCTGTAGGGGCTCCCGCTGGAGCGCGAAATAGACGACAAAAATCAGTACCAGATCCGCCGATGCCAGCGGCGGCCAAACTGCCCGCAGCGCGGAAGGCAACACAATCGCGATAAGCAGAACGACGATGATTTTCAGCTGGCGCACGGCTAAAACAGTAGGCAGTAGGCAGTAAGCAGTAGGCAGGAATAACTTTCCATTGCTCCAGCAAACTCAGTCATACGATGGTGCTGAATCATAAAGACGGTAGTTTGAAGTTACGCGGCGGCGTGAGAACCGACTCTTGCTTTTACTTCTGCTTACTGCCTACTGCTTTTTCTTGTCCACGTTCGGGAGAGACTGATCTGTCTGTACGGTTTTTGTCGCACGATACTGGAGCACGGTTACTTCTTTCAGCCGATCCAGACCGGCGCTCGGTCGAATGTGAATCGTCTGTGGTGAACCCGGGTGAATCTCGACAACCTGTCCGACCGTTAATCCGGCCGGGTAAACTCCGTCCTGGCCAGTGGTGTAAACGGTATCGCCCATCTGCACCTTTTCCAAACTGGAGACGTAGCGCATATCCAGCAAACCGTTCTCACCCATTCCCTTGATCGAGCCCATTGCGTTCGATGTTCCCAGTTGGCCAACGATCGCGCCGGCGCCGGACTTTTCGTCGGTGACCAGCATGACCTGTGAACTCAGCGGTCCCGTGGAAACCACCCGCCCAACGATTCCGTCAGACGTTACCACCGGCATGTTAATCTCGACGCCGGCCCATCGGCCTTTGTCGATCGACACCGAATCGAACCAGACGGAAGGGTCGCGCGCGATGACCTGCGCAGTAACCGTCTGATAGCTGCTCTGTTGCGTAAGGTTGAGGAGTTTCTCTAGCCGATCGGCCTGGGCAGCCTTCTGGCGCGTATCTCGTAGTTCGGCCTGCATTTGTTCAACCTGCCCGTGCAGTTTTTGATTTTCGGCCGAGGCGCGCCGAAGTTCACCGATGCCACCAAATAATCCACCAAAGAGATTGCCAACGGTAGAGGCTCCTCGTTGAATCGGATAAGCGATGCTCTGCACGACCGTGCGAATCTTCCTTTGCTTGGTTGAATCGTCGCGGGCATCATAAGTCATCAGCGCCACGTTCAAGGCAAGCAGCCCAAAAAACCACCATGGCGCGCGCTGTCGAATCTCTCTTTGAGTGCGAATTGCCGCCATCGACTAAATTGCCAATTGCCAAAATCGGCAATGTTTCTCAAGTTCCACTCGTCAGACTATTGTCCCACTTCACCCGCTTGAGAAGGTCAAAGTCCGAAAGCATTTTACCGGTTCCCAAAACAACTGAAGCGAGTGGATCCTCAGCGAGCGAAACGGGCAACCCCGTTTCGATCGACAATCGCTTGTCGAGGTTTTTCAACAAAGCGCCACCACCGGTCAGAACGATGCCGCGCTCGACAATGTCCGCCGAAAGTTCGGGCGGCGTTCGCTCCAGCGCGACGCGCACCGCGTTGATGATCGTCGAAACTGAATCCGCCAGCGCCTCGCGAATCTCTTCGTCGGTGATCGTGACTGTCTTGGGAATGCCTTCAATCAGGTTTCTACCGCGCACTTCGTATGAAAGTTCTTCATCGAGCGGAAACGCCGAACCCAGCTCAATCTTGATTGCTTCCGCGGTGCGTTCGCCGATCAGCAGATTGTATTTTCGTTTGATGTATTGCGTGATGGCTTCGTCCATCTCGTTGCCGGCGACGCGCACGGAGCGCGAGTAGACGATGCCGCTCAAACTGATGACCGCGATGTCAGTCGTGCCGCCACCGATGTCCACAACCATGTTGCCGTGCGGCTCGGTGATCGGAAGCCCCGCGCCAATCGCAGCGGCCATCGCTTCTTCGACGAGGTACACTTCCGAGGCCTTCGCGCGATACGCAGAATCTTCCACCGCGCGACGTTCGACTTGCGTAATCTCAGAAGGAATTCCGATGACGACGCGGGGACTGACCCAGGTTTTCCCGTTGTGGGCTTTGCGAATGAAATGCTGAAGCATCTTTTCAGTCACTTCGAAGTTCGCGATCACGCCGTCTTTCATCGGACGAATCGCGACGATGTTTCCGGGCGTGCGGCCTAACATCTCTTTGGCGTCGCGTCCAACGGCTTCGACCGCGTTAGTTACTTTGTTAATCGCGACGATTGATGGTTCAGAAACGACAATGCCGCGTCCTTTGGCGTAAACCAGTGTATTCGCCGTGCCGAGGTCTATTGCCAGATCGCTGGAAAAAAGGCTGAAAACAGATTTGAAGGCCATCGAAAAGATTTCCCTGATTGGTAATTGGATTGCCGGAAGAGGTGAGCGGTTGTTTCCTTACCAAGCTTGAAGTCGCTGACTTCGCGAGCGGGTTTTCGAAAGCCGCAAACAACTCACCGAGGGCAAAACAAAAGATACAACGATTCGGGCAGTAATGCTATCGGTAAATGGAGGCCCGGATGAAAAAACCTCACTGGGCCTGTTCACTGAGCCAGGAGACGACTAATGAATGCGCGATCGGCTGCAAACTGTGGCTTTTCAGATCAAAATGGCGTTAACCGTTTCGCGTCAGCGGCAGTCGATACTGGCTGCGGTTCCCTTGCGGATCGAACGCCATGATAGTTACTTCACGAACGGCAGCATTGGCACTCACCTGAACCTGGAAGTTGCCGTCTGGTCCAACCATCGTTTCCCGTCCCGAAACTGAGATGGTGGTACCTGGCGCACTCGAACCGCGAATGATGTAAAGGTCACCGCCGAGGTAGTTCGCGTTGAGATGCGTCACCACCACTGACCCCGAACTATTTCCAGCGGCAGACACGATGAACTTCTTCGGCTCGCTCCAGTCGCTGGTCTGGCCGGTTGCCGCGGTAGCGCGCACACGCCAAAAGTAAGCTCCGGGTCGCAAGTCATTCGCGCTGAACTGCGTCGAAATCAGTTGGTCGCGCTCTATGACTTTTCCTTCCGGCACAAAGAAAGGTGATGTCGCAACTTCAACGCGATAGTAAGCCGGCACACCGGTTTGCGGTCTTAACCAACGAAGCGGAACGTTTGCCGCTCCGTTTCCGCCGACCCCGATCTTTTCCAGGTCACGTGGCGATGCCGGCTGCGGCACCTCGAGTAGTCGTTGCGGCTTTGAAATTGTTCCCGACTGGTTCACTGAAACATATTCGCCTGAACTCAAAGTGGTACGCTCACCGCTCCGATTCTGGCTTTCAATTGATCCGGCGTTCACCTTAATTTCTTCCGTGCCTTCCGCGTTCACGCCAAAGCTCGCTTGTGTCTGCGCGCCAACCAGGTTCTGAGTCTTCGGAGTCTCAACTACGTTCTTGGCCCCTTCGTTCTGATCTGTCGTGCGCACCAACATCTGTCCACTGTCGACGACAACGTGCACGTTCGATCGCTTGCCACCTTCGGCACTTTCATTATCGCGAATGATGATCGTGCTGTTCGGTCTCACGACCACTGTCGATCCATCAGCCATCGCAATCCGCGCCCGACCATCTGTTTGAGTCTGAATCATGTCGCCCGGATACAGTTGAGTGTCGCTGCTGGCCAACACCACTTGTCGCGTGGCCGCGTGAATTACGCGCACGTCACCTTCAAATGATTCAAAGCGTGCTCCAGCGGGTGCGTCTGTTTTCAGCGCCACGCGCTTAAGTGGATTACCAAATTTCCAGACGTAAAGCGCCGCGCCGCCTGCGAGCAGAACCATGATGAATGCCATCATGATCAGTTGGACGGCACGTTTCTGGACCACCCACCAGTCGAATCGAAAGTGGCTCGGACGTGTAACCATTTCTGTAGCGGATCCGGCGAGGTGAAGCGAAGCGGGGCTGAGAAGAGCGTTCAAACCAGCCAAACGCAGTCTAACACATCGTTTGGAATGGCTTCAACAGCGTGTTTCGGGCTGTTTGGGGCGGATTTCGCGTTAAGGCTGTCGAACGTAAATTGGATTCGAGATCACCCATGGCTTACCCGTCGCCGGGGGCGGGAGTGAATCAAGATAAGCCTCAATTCGATAAACGCCGCCGGTATTAATGGGGAATTCAGCGCTCAGACCGGACGCTTCAGCCGAAGGGTTTCCGTCTTTGAGAAGCACAAATCGAGCGGGCAATGGACTCTTCGCTCTTAACTTCGGACTTGTCGCCAGTGATGTCTCATCTCCTACGATTTTGCCGGACTCAAGGCCCCTGAATTCGAAACCTCTCGCATCGCCGAAAATGTCGAATGCGATGTAACAGTGGCCCAGAGAGATCGCTTCGAGAAGACTCTCGCGCGTAAGCGGCGTGTCTCTTTTTATCAGCACATGTGTGCGCACCGTCCGAAAGCTGCGCTCGTAAGGATCGAGTTTCACGCCGACGATCTGCTTGCCCGTCGAGTCGCTCAGTCCGAAGCCGACGTTCGAATGCGCGTCGTTGCCTGAGATCGCGACGAGTTTGCGACCGCTCGAGTTCATCGTGTCATCCCAACGTTTAAGATTGTCGCTGGGTCTCGCAAAGAAATTCGCGAACATCAAATCTGCGTAGCTGCGATACGACCAAACACCGTCGAAGAACGTCGCCACACGATTGATCTGCTTTGCGTTTGTGAACAGGTTGTAGACCTCGACACCGTCGACTGAATTCGCCTTCCATGCTTCCGAATCACTTGGATACGCAGAGAAAGCTAACCCATGATTCGTGTGCTCTTGGTCGACGAATTCTTTCGTCGTGTGACTCTCGTTCGCATTCGCTGCTCCGGGAATCAGCAGCAATCGATCGCCGTCCCTCGTCGAAACTTCATTACCATTCACGAACAGCACACCAGCATGAACGCCATTGAGTGTCATTGCGGACGTATCGAAACCCGTTTGCGGGTGTTCCGTCATGATTACAAAGTCCAGATTGTTCGCTTTTGCACTCGCGATCAATTCTGAGAATGTCCCCGTGCTGTGTCCACCGAGCGAGCTGTGAACGTGAATCACACCTGCGTAGTCGACGTAATCCGACGCCGCCTCGTTAGTGACGCGCAGAGATTCCATTTGCCGAATGGAGGTTTGCAGCCGCTTAAGTCGATATCGCCGATAAGCAAACGGCGCCTGCGAGCACAGGAGGATGATCAGCAGGACAAGAAGCAGCTTTCGTCGGCGAGTCATGAAGCAGGCATTTGCGAAAGGAGGCTTTGCACTTGTTCATTTAGCAACTCCCAAACTTGTCGAATGTGTGCTTCGGTCGTTCGGATGTTGCCAATGGAAAGACGCAGAACCAGTTTGTTGCTCAGCTTGGTGTGAGATAGCAGAGCGCGGCCAGTAGCGTTTACGCCGTGCATGATGGCTTCATTTAGCGCATCGAGCCGTTTTTCGCGTTCTTCGTCGGATTCGCTCTTGAATTCCGGACAGGCGCGAAAACAAACGAGGGCAAAAGGCACAGGCGCCATCAATTCCCAATCCGCCGATTCTTCAGCCCATGAAGCGAAGAGCTTTGCTAACCGAATGTGTTCGCGAAGGCGCGCCGCGAGGCCTTTGTGGCCAAAGTAGCGAATGATCATCCAAAGTTTGAGCGCGCGAAACCGCCGTCCGAGTTGAACGCCATAATCAGACCCGCTGCGAACTTTGTCCTGCTCGGGCGTGCGCAGATATTCTGGCACGAGCGAAAAGGCACGGCGCAACAAATCCATATGGCGGCAATACAAGACTGAAAGATCGAAAGGCGTAAACAGCCACTTATGCGGATTCATCACCAGCGAATCGGCGCGATGACAGCCGTCGAGTACGTGTCGCAATTCAGGGACCACCGCGGCTGAGCCGGCGTAGGCGGCGTCAACGTGCAGCCAGATCGCGTGTTCTTCGACGATGGGAAGTATTTCCGGAACAGGATCGATGCTGGACGTGGATGTCGTGCCGACTGTGGCGACGATACAGAATGGAAGAAAGCCCGCGCGTTTGTCTTCTTCGATCGCCGCCGCGAGCGCGTTTGCATCCATGCGAAAGTGTTTGTCTGTCGGAATTTTACGCAGCGCGCGTTGGCCCAGCCCGAGTGTGATGATGCCTTTTTCGATCGATGAGTGCGCTTGTTCCGAGGCGTATACGCGGAGTAGGGGAAGGTCTTTCCTTCCGGACATTCCTTCTTCGCGGATGCGCATCTCAACGCCTTCGCGCGCGGCGGCGATCGCATGCATGCTCGAAACTGAAGCAGTGTCGTAGATAATGCCGCTCATTCCGGCGTCGAGTCCGATCATCTGACGGAGCCAATCGAGCACGACTTCTTCGAGTTCGGTCGAAGCGGGCGAAGTGCGCCAGAGCATTGACTTAACGTCAAACGCCGCGCTTAACAACTCCCCAAAGATTCCCGGCGCCGAAGTTGAAGTGGCGAAGTATGCGAAAAAAGACGGATGACTCCAGTGAGTGAGCGCGGGAACTATCAGTCGATCGACGTCCGCAAGAATGACTTCCATTGACTCGCCTTGTTCAGGTGGTGATGAAGGCAGTTTCGCCTTCAGATCGCCCGGCTCGATCTGCGCAAGGACCGGAAAATCGTCGATGTGCTCGAAGTAATCGGCAATCCAATCGACCAGTTCATAACCGTAGCGGCGAAATTCCTCGGCTGGCATGTCACCAAGCGACGGTGTTTGTTCAGGCTTGTTCGCAGAACTGTTCACTTGGTTTTTGTTTTTTCTTTGCGTTCCTTGCGTCTTTGCGGCTTTGATGAAACTCATCGCGGCGAAAATTCACTCTGGCAGTTGATCACCACTCGCGAAATGCCGTGTTTTATCAAGTCAACATTGAAGTTAATCAGCAGTCCAAGTCGTTTGTCGGTGAGGCGAAGATAAGTGAGTAGCTGCTTTTTGTGAACTGGAGAGATTGCTTCGATCGATTTAATTTCGACTACAACTTTCTTTTCCACGATTAAGTCAGCCCGAAAACCGACACCCACTCGGACTTCCTCATGCACTACGGGAATTGGCTGTTGTCGGCTTACTACGAGACCTCGCTTTCGAAGCTCATAAGCGGCAATGCTTCGTAGACCGACTCGAGCAAACCCGGTCCATAAGTCTTGTGAATACTGAATGCGACATCGACTATTTGTTTCGCTACATCGTTTTCATTCATGGGAGTTAGCCTCACGTCTAAGACGCTAAGGCGCAAAGATACGCAAAGAGTTGTCGAAATGGAAGATCGACTCAGAACCCCAACGGCTGCAAAGGCCTCGGCTCTGTCCCTTCGAAGAACCAGCTGGCGCCGACGCGCAGCCGGTGATGCCAGGTTGGCAATCGCGCCGTGTACATCGCGAACCGCGCTTGCCGCGCGAGAGGGCCGGCCATTACTTTTCCGCCCGTCAGGACGGCGGCGTGTTGTGTCCCGAGACTTACCGCCTCTCCGAGCTCCACGAAATGCTTGCTCTTGAGTTGGTCACCTGCGAGAAATGCGCCAACGTTGCGCGCGCAAAGGTGCGCCTGCTGGAGCGCCAATTGCGCGGTGCCTGCCAACGTCGGAACTACATCCGGATAAAACGCAACATCGCCGAGTGCGAAAACATTTTCGTTCCGGTGAACCTGAAGTGTTGGTTCGACGATAACAAGCCCCCGCCGATCTTTTTCAATGGTCAGATTTTCGATGAGCGGATTCACGCGCACACCGGCAACCCAAACGACGCCGGCTGCTGCGATTTCACTTTCGCGCCCGTTATGTTCAAGGGTGAGGGTTGTCTCGGTCACCCGCACGACTCGCGTTTTGGTGTGCACTTCGATGCGATGCTGTTCCAGTTCACGTTCGATGTAATTGCGAATCTCATCGCCCATGCCGGGAACGAGTCGATCGGTCATCTCGATGATGACCACGCGCGGTTCGCCGCGTAGCGCGCGCCGCTTCACTGCATCCCGTAACAGGTCGGACATTTTCGTGGAAAGCTCTACTCCGCTGGCTCCGCCGCCCACGACCACGAAAGTGAGCGCTTCTCGTGTGTCCTGCGGCGCAGCATCGACTTGCACTCGATCGAGCGCCTCAGTCATGCGCCGGCGCAAATGGTTCGCGTCGCTTATCGTCCGGAAGGGAAGCGTGTACTGCTCCGCGCCTTCAACGCCCCAATAGTTCGTGGTTGCGCCCAGCGCCAGCACGAGCACGTCATAGGTTAGCGGCGTCTGCCGGCCTTCGATCGCCACGGATCGGTTTTCCAATTTGATTGAACTGATGTCGCCGCGGACGATCTTTACGTCATCGAGCAGCTCAGAATAGTTTGGCGCAATGTGCCAGGCTTCCACTTCGCCGCTCAGGTATTCATAGAGCATCGGCTTGAACGTAAAATGGTCTTCGTCGCTAACGAGTGTAATCTCGCCCGCTCCAGCCAGATCCAGCGCCGTGAATAAGCCGCCAAAGCCGCCGCCGAGAATCAAGATTTTCGCGGTTTTACTAGGCATTTTTGATGTTTTGTAGCACCCTTGATTTAGCGGGTGATGTTACCAGACAAAGGACAGTGCGCACAGTCTGCATTTCACGCCGAATCGTTCGTCGCTGGACACTCAGGCATCCGAATGTTAAGTTCTCATGCGTATTTTGAATCTTTGCGGTTGCCGATGAATCGGTTTACTGCGGTTTAGGAGGGCCATTTTTCAGCAGTGGCATTAGCAAAAGAAGCGAAAGAAAAGATAGTTTCGGATTTTCGCACACACGACAGCGACACGGGTTCACCCCAGATACAAGTTGCGCTATTAAGTCAGCGCATTAACGAACTCACCGAGCATTTCAAGACGCACAAGAAGGACAATCATTCGCGGCGTGGGCTGTTGAAAATGGTTCAGCATCGCCGAAGTTTGCTCAAGTACTTGAAGAAGACGGACATACAGCAGTACCACGAAGTCGTTGGACGACTCGGGCTGCGTCATTAATCTGAATCCGAAAGAACTAAAATCAAGAGACGCTTCGATCTCTTGGAAATAGAAAAGCCCGCGCCCTTCGAAGGCCTGTGCCCGAGCCGAACGTGACGGCGACATTTAGGAAGACAGGCGGCGCGCAGCCAAACAAAACCGAAAGGCGGCAAGAGCTTCACGGCTAAGGCTCTGCCGCCTTTGTCTTTTTTGTGGCGCAAGATGACATCTTGCGTTGCACCAAATTGCAAATCGCAGCGGATGAGACGCTGCGTGTCATGCAGAACCTTCACGGACTCTGCCTGGCTTCGTCAAAAGGAGACGAATAAAAATGACTGTGAAAAAGTACTTAAAAGAATCAATCAGGGTTGGTGATCGCGATCTGACCGTCGAAGTTGGTCGCGTCGCCAAACAGGCAGACGGATCCTGTGTGATTCGTTACGGAGACACTATGTTGTTGTGCGCCGCGGTCGGCGCGCAGTCACCTCGCGAAGGCATCGATTTCTTTCCACTAACCGTTGAATATCGCGAAGCATTCTTCGCCGCCGGTCGCATTCCCGGAAATTACTTCCGGCGCGAAGGCCGGCCGAATGAGAAGGAAGTTCTCACGAGCCGCTTAATCGACCGTCCTTGCCGACCGATGTTTACGGAAGGCTATCGAAATGAAACGCAGGTCGTCGCATCAGTAATTTCCGCCGATTCGGAAAACAATCCGGACGTGATTGCGATTACCGGCGCGTCGTGCGCGCTCTATCTTTCCGACATTCCATTCCCAAATCCGGTCGCCGGTGTGCGCGTGGGTTTGATCGATGGACGTTACGTCGTCAACCCGACTTACAGCGAGATTCGCGAATCGAAACTCAATCTGATCGTCGCGGGAACGGAAGAAGCTATCGTGATGGTTGAAGCCGGCGCGTCGGAAGTTTCGGAAGCGATCATGGTTGAGGCGCTGATGCTCGCGCACAAGGAGATCAATCGGCTCTGTCGCTGGCAGAAAGAGCTTTACAAAGCGCTCGCGATCGAGAAACGTGCCGTTGAACCGCCCGTGCTGAATCAGGAAATGCTCGGCGAAATCGAGCGCAATTACGCCGAGCGGCTGCGCGCGGCGTTGGACACCACGGGTCAGGAGAAGCGTGCGAGCTACGCGGCCGTCGACGCGCTGAAGAAAGAAGTGGTCGAATCACATCCCGAAGATCAGCTTGAAACGCGGCAGATGGCCAAGAAGATTTTCGATCACCTGAAGGAAAAGATTTTCCGCGACGACATCTTGAATCATCGACGCCGTCCTGACGGACGACGCTTCTCGGAGATTCGGGCCATCAACTGTGAAGTCGGCTGGTTGCCGCGCACGCATGGTTCGGCATTGTTCACGCGCGGCGAAACCCAGGCGCTCGTCACGACCACGCTCGGCACGAAAGAAGACGAGCAGTTCATGGACGACCTTGAAAAGGGAGAAGTGAAGCGCCGGTTCATGCTGAACTACAACTTCCCGCCGTATTCAGTGGGTGAAACTGGTCGCTTCGGTAGTCCGGGTCGCCGCGAAATCGGTCACGGTGCGCTCGCGCGTCGTGCACTGGAAGCAGCGTTGCCGGACGACACTGAATTCCCATACACGATTCGCATCGTATCTGACATCACTGAGTCGAATGGCTCATCCTCCATGGCCAGCGTCTGCGGCGGCTCGCTCGCGTTAATGGATGCGGGCGTGCCGATGAAATCGCCGGTGGCCGGGGTCGCGATGGGACTGGTGATGGAAGGAAACAAGTACGCGATTCTTACCGACATTGCCGGCGCTGAGGACCATTACGGCGACATGGATTTCAAAGTCGCCGGGACGCGCGACGGAATCACTGCGCTGCAGATGGACATCAAGATCGCGGGCGTCAACGCGCAAATCATGGCTGAGGCGCTCGAGCAGGCAAAGAAAGGTCGGCTGTACATTCTTGGTTTGATGGAACAGACGCTCGGCGAATCCCGTCACGAGATTTCACCCTTCGCGCCAAGAATCATCAAAATCAAGATTAATCCGGACAAGATCCGCGACGTCATTGGACCAGGCGGCAAAGTCATTCGAGCTCTGGTTGAAGAAACCGGCGCGAAGATCGACGTGGAAGATGACGGCACTGTCTCGATTGCGACTGCTGACGGAGCTGCGGCGGAAGCAGCGGTCAATCGCATCAAGGGTCTGACCGCCGAAGCTGAAATTGGCGAAACGTATGTCGGCACCGTCAGCCGAATTGTTGATTTCGGCGCTTTCGTTGAGATATTTCCCGGCACCGACGGCCTGCTGCACATTTCGGAGATTGCCGACCGCCGCATTCGCGACGTCCGCGATGAACTCCGCGAAGGCCAGCAAATCATGGTCAAATGCATCGGCAAGGAAGGCAATAAGATCAAGCTTTCCCGCAAGGCGGTGCTGCGCGATGAGGCCAAGGAAGCCGGGGCTACCGCTCACGAATAAAGCAGCGTAAGAATGTCAAAAAATCGCTGGGTGGATGAATATGCGATTGGGTATTCATCCCCCAGCAGGCCCGTCCTGTCACTCGGTTTCTCGGACACTAACTCCTTCCTGAAATTGGAATAACCTCGACATTCGGCCTGTTTTCCTAATAGGTAAACAGGACCATTTTGGGTTACGCAAGGCTTGTATCCACGGCAGGCTGAGTTCTTTGTGTCGGAAAAAGTGAAGAGAATCGCGAATCGCCAGACACCAACACAGCCGCAGCACTTGCAGGAGGGGGTTGCCTAACCACATGAAGAGTCGCATTTTTCGCCATGCGAGCATCGTCGCCAGCTTGTTGTTGCTGGTTGCCGTGCCGGCCCAGGCGAGTCCGATCAGATTTGCCGACGTCGTGAACGTCATGGGCGACCTCGAAAAGGGCGGCCAAACCAGCCAGCTTCGGCTGCGTGTTACACAAGACCCCACCGCGCCGTTGACCGGCCAAAACAGAAGCTCGCAATCGTCGAACCCATCGACGACCCCGTCTACCGATGGCAGCGTGGTGGAGGCTTCGAACGCACTGGCTGGGATAGAAAACTCGAATTCTTCATTGGTAGCAGGCACCGATTTGGCGCCCCAGACCCCGCAGGGTAATGTTCAGGTGTTTGATCAGGATCAAGTCAACGGAACGATTTGCGACTGCGGAGAGATTCCAGCGGTTGGTGGCGGTTTCCCGAAGTGGCCGTTTCTGCTGTTGATTCCGCTCGTTTGTGTGACGGGCATTTGCACGCATCACCACAAAGTTCCGCCCGAATGCCCGACGTGTCCGCCGTGCCCGAATTGTCCGACACCGACACCTCCGCCGCCGACACCGACGCCGAATGTTCCTGAACCGGCCTCGTTGCTGTTACTTGGATCAGGCATTGCCGCGTTGGCCGCCGGCGCGCGTCGTCGATATACGAAAATGCGCGCTGCTAAGGAAACCGAGACCATGTCGGAGGTGTAACGATGAACCAGAAAAAGCACATCGCCACTTCCCTCATGAAGATTCTCGTTACGGCCGCAATGGCCCTCTCGTTCGCGCTCGTCTGCACGTCTTCCACAGCATATGCGAAGAAGCGCGTTAAATACGGAATCTTGGAAGTTACAACCACGCCCGGTGGCTTGCCGATTAGCATAGATGGCAGACCGGAAGGAACGACCACGACGACCGTGCGCCAAATCGAATTGGATCCCGGTCATCACAGAGTTGAGATTCTGCTGCCGAATGGCAGCCGCTGGGTGCGTGAATTTGAAATTGAGCGTTCACGCAGGCTCTGCCTGAATTTGACCTACACGCCGAAGAAGTACACGCCCCCCACGTCTCCATGCCCCTATCCGGTGATCGTTTCGTCGCCGCCGACAGTCAATGACGGCGATCTGATTACGTTCACGGCAGACGTTTCGTACTCGGGAACGGGAACACTTAGTTACGTCTGGACCGTCGCCCCTGGTGACGCTCGCATCGTGAGCGGTGCCGGCACGCCAACCATCACTGTCGATTCAACGGGCCTTGGCGGGCAGAAGATCGTGGCGACGTTGGTAGTCTATGACGACACAGGCGATGCCATGTGTCGTGTGACGACCTCAGCGTCCACTATGGTGACGCGGAAAGAGTTGCCGCCACCCGAGTGCCGAAAGTTCGACGAATTCCCGTCGATTGCATTCGATGATACGAAAGCGAGACTCGATAATCTCGCAATTGAGTTGCAAAACGCACCCGACTCTACGGCCTATATCTTCGTGTACGCCGGCCGCCGCAGCCGTACTGGCCAAGCCGACGCACTTGGAAAACGCGCCGCGGATTATCTGGTCAATTCGCGCGGAGTGGACTCGCGGCGAGTCAATATCATCAATGGCGGTTATCGCGAAGAAGACTTCATTGAGATTTGGATTTGCCCGCCGGGAGCAACAGCTCCGCAGGCGTCACCGACTGTGCGGCCTGGAGATGTTCAACCTACGCGCGAACGCAATCGCCCAAGACGACCTCGCCCTGATGAGTAGGTCAGAACTACCTGCGTGAGCAGGGGTGGTAACAAACTCAACAATGCCCTTGAACGTGGGCATTTCCGGAAAGCAGGTGACGACCTTCCAGTTGTCACCTGCTTTTGCTTTGCATAGCCTGCAATTGACGCGATTTCTGCGGCTGTGCTAAGACTCTTAGTGCAGTAAACCCCTCAAACCCCCTCCGTTCACGAATTCCCCAGATTAGAGGATCGATATGGCCGACGATAATGGTGGAGGCGGCGGCAGCACCGGTGTAGTCGCTGTACTCGTGATTTTTATCGTGGTTGTCATTTTGGCGGTAGTCGCCTGGCGGGCCGGTTGGTTCGGCAACCGACGGACCCAGGTGAACGTCAACGTGACAATTCCGCAGCAGCAACAGCCACAACCGTCCGCACCGAGAGCGTCGCCGTGAGGATCCGTAGAGTCACTTCACATTCGGGAGGATCGATATGGCGGACGATAATGGTGGAGGCGGGGGCAGCGCCGGTGTGGTTGCTGTGCTTGTGATTTTTATTATTGTGGTGGTGCTCGGGATTGTAGCGTGGAGAGCCGGATGGTTCGGACGCAAGTCCACAACCGTCAACGTCAACGTCTCAGTTCCGGCGAACCGTTAGCTCTCAATCAATCAGCTTGATTTTGCGGCGGCGGGAGCAGCCGCGGGGGGTTGTGTGTGTCCGTTAGTTCGTCGAGATTCAGGCGCACGGATCCGCCCGCGTCGGAGAACGCCGCCGCGCTCTGGGCCCGTCTCTGTCGAAAGAGCAGGAAACCGAAGAGGGCTCCGATCGCCAGACAAGCGATCAGCGAGAGCCCGGAGCTCTTCAAGACCGCGACCAAAACACCCGCTGAAGTCTCGGTGAAATATCGCTGAAGTTTTAGGTAGAGGTGCGGATCCTCGCCCAGCCACTGCACCGTCTTTTGATACTGAACTTGATCAATCAGTTGATTAGCCGACGCGTCATCTCTGCCGTTAAAGACGAACACTGAATAATTGCCAACGCGTCGATAAGCTGTCGGCGCCGGCTGTGATTGCGATTTCAGTTCTTGAATCTTTGCTGCGATTCGCTGATCGTTATCGACGGAAAACTGTGGCGTGCCGAATTCAACGATTGCCAGTTGCGATTGCCCGTAGGGCGCAGCCACTGCCTCTGTCCCACCTTCAAAACTCACCGCATCAAGGACCGGCTGGTTCGGGACGGTGCGCTTCAGATCATCCAAAGTAACGACGTATTTCGCCTGTTTCTGAACGGATTCCCAGTTCGGCAGATGCTTCAGCAAAGTGGGGATGTCTCCATCAGAATTGGAGAGTTGGGGTGGGGATGGTGACTGGGCCGTCACAGATATCACAAGCAACAGGAAAATTAGGGTCGATTTGAACGCGCGGATTACCATTTCACTATTGTCGACTCAGTTAGAACCCACACAGGTTGCGATGTTCCATCAATCGAAACAGTTGCGACGCGAAGATTCTGATTTGAGTTTAATGCCAGCGCCGCAACTCGCGCAAAAGCAGGTCGGCGTAGTGCCGCGGAGTGTTGATGTTATGCAGGATTGTCGAGCCGCCAAGCTCACTGGCGTTATCAACTACGACATCGCCGAATCCGAGAACACGTTGGCGAATGGACGCGGAGACCGTCACGTCCTGAATCTTCGCGAGCGGGATGTTGCGAGTCGTCCGCGCAATCAAGCCGTAATCGATTTCAATCTTCGAATCAGTTAGCGTGTACCGAATCATGTTGCGCTTCAGGTGGTAGTACGCAGGAATAAGAAGCAGCGCGAGCGCGATCGGAATGGTGATGTAAACCGGAATGTCGCGCAGCAGAGGAATGAACTGAAGCGCGATCGTCAGCAAGATGGCCGCGAGAATTGCGAGGCCGTAACCGATCTTCACGAAAAGAAGAGTGGGCCTCACCGTAAAAATCACGTGTTCGACGTCATCGTCACCCGGGTCGTGACGCAGCGGCGGAGAAGCCTCAGCCCGGACGAGTCGCGTCTCTTCTGGATCGCGAATCGAGGTGCCGCAGTTCTTGCAGAACCGGCTGTCTGAGTCGAGAAATGATCCGCAGTTGGCGCAGCGCATATCGCCTTCGTTGGCCGCTAATCTTACATAAAGCGAGTCTTTCTCCAAATACGAAACGAGGCGACACGTTGTTCTGCATCGCCTCGTTCACAAATACTTTTACCTTTTGATTTACTGAGTCATCAATTGCAAACGCCCATCAGGGAGCCGGACTGTCAAAACGCTGCGTTCGTAGATCGTCAACGGTGTCGCCTGTTTTGCGTTGAGCTTTGCCAGTTGGCTACGGGATAAGCTGGGCGCGTACAACGCCGCATTGGGATCGCGCAGGATATTGTAACGCTGCGAAATCCTGCGGACGTACTCCTGCGTCTCCGCGTACGGGGGAATCCGAAATCCATATTTCTCAACCGCGCCTTCGCCGGCGTTGTAACCAGCCAGGGCCAGCGACAAATCGCCATCGAACCGGTCAAGCAGAAACTTCATATAGCGAGAGCCGCCTTCGATGTTCTGCTGCGGATCGAAAATGTTCGTAACGCCGAAGCGGACTGCGGTGCCTGGCATTAACTGCATCAATCCGCGCGCGCCCTTGGGTGAGATCGCGCGCGACTTGAAACTGGATTCCTGATGCATCACCGAATAAATCAAAAGTGGATCGATCCCATTACGTTTCGCGGACTCAGTCACATAAGTGTCAACTTGTTCGTTGCCCGTCGTAAACCCGCGCAAGGAAGCGCCGAGGCCCATATTCGAGCCGACGGTCATCGAAGTCAGTCGCACGTTTGGTGTAGTAGCTGGCGCGGTCGAAGCAGCGACCGCTTGGCGCGTCGACTTCGAAATCTTCTTCAGCGCCGGAGGCGGTTCGACGTGGACTTTGACGCCGTTGGCGGTATCAAAATTGTCGAACGAATAGGTGGAAGACTGCGCTAGTACAAACGTCGACGCGACGAAAACGAGAACGATTGACCAGGGGATTTTGGATAGCATCGAGGGTGTTTGGGTGGCGTGACTGAAAGGTAGTCTGAAAATTCCGCCCATTTTCTGGGCCAATCGATACTACCAGAGCGTTAAAGAATTGCCAACCATTTTGATCGGGGTATTTTCTAGCCCCGATGACACCGTAAATCCTTGCAAGTATTGACACCGGTAGTATCATACGCCCCTCATTCGGCTGGCTTTATGACCCTACGCGTCCACACGGACGCCTCCCAAGCCTAAGGAGAAAGAAAATGAAGAAACTCCCATTTGTAGTCCTCTCGCTGATCCTATTGTGCGGGGCTACCGCGATTGCCCAGAATTCGAACTCCAGCACCACTCCGGCCGCGAACGTAAGCAAGCCAAAGCGCGGTCCTGTATTTCGCGCGACTTCAGATCAGATCAAACAGGCGCAAGCACTACTGAAGCAGCGCAATTTCTATTCAGGTGATCAAACCGGAAAGTTGAGCAGCGAAACTCGTGCCGGCCTAAAGGATTATCAGAAGGCGGAAGGGCTCAAAGTCACCGGTACACTCAACAAGACAACGCTCATGAAAATGGGCATTGAACTCACAGACAAGCAGAAGACGATGTAAGACGAGTTTGTCAGTGGCCCGCTTACCGTCAGACCGGTAAGCGGGCTTGCTGACAATTAGGTTATTCAGTGCGGACGTTGTCCGCGCCGATGTCTTCCAGAAGGGTTTGCAGTTTCTCGACTTCTTCGTCCGTTTTAGTTTCAACTCCGAGAAGAATACCGCCGCCACGAACGCCTGTGTCGTAAACCTTCGCGCGGTGTTCAGGAATACCTGTGCCGACCAGCATCCCGATCAGTCCGCCCGTCGCTCCGCCAGCCCCCGCTCCGGCAAGCGCGGCCGCAATCGGCCCAGCTACGACCAATCCAATGCCCGGCACAGCAATCGAAGTTCCGACGGCGACAATTGCTGCCAACACCGCTCCCACTGTTCCGCCGATAGCGCCACCAATTCCCAACCCATCAGCGGCGTGAGACTTCGTTTGCACGGCGAACTCTTTGCTCTTCGTGGCATCGGACATTAACACGCTGATGTCGTCCCGTGTGTAACCCCGCTTGATAATCGCATCGACAGCCGCCTCGGCCGCCGCGCGTGTTTTGAAAAATCCCGTTACAAATTTCTTAGACATAGCCTCGCTCCTTTAGTTTTGTGACTCCGCTGAGCCTCTGAGCGCAGAGAGACACAAACCATCCGCTCAAAATTCAGCATCGGTCCGAGAGATCAAATTGTTAGGGGATTTGAAACTAGTTTCCGTTAGCGCGAACGGTCTGTCAAATCGAGCTGTCTATTTGTTAATTCATCAAGAAATTCACTAAGGTCCGCAGCGAGCGGTGATCTGAACTTCTTGAACTCGTGAGTTCGTGGGTGACGGAAGGCGAGTTGCTCTGCGTGCAGAAACTGCCGGCTAAGTTTAGCGATGCGACTGCGGACCACCGGATCAACTACTGTTTTGTCGCGGCCCCCTCCGTACGTTTCATCCCCCACGACCGGATGTTTTAGCCACGCGAGATGCACCCGAATTTGATGTGTGCGACCAGTCTTCAATTCGACGTCCAGCAACGTAAAGCGATCGAATCTTCGTCGCACGCGATACAAGGTCAAAGCCGGGCGACCGCCGCGCACAACAGCCATTCGCGTGCGATGCCGAGGGTCGCGCGCGATGGGCTGATCGATTTCACCGCGCTCGTTTTCGAGCTGCCCATGCACCAGCGAGACGTACGACTTGAAAACTTCGCGATTGCGAAATTGATTAGCAAGATCATCGTGCGCACTCTCCGTTTTCGCGACGACCAAGAGCCCCGAAGTGTCTTTATCGAGGCGATGCACAATGCCGGGCCGCGCTTCGTCGCCACCACTCGACAGCTTCTGAAAATGAAAGGTCAGCGCATTCGCAAGTGTTCCAGAGGAAACACCCGCGGCCGGATGCACAACCATGCCTGCCTGTTTGTTGACGATGATGAGATCCTCATCTTCGTAAACGATTTCGATCGGAATATCTTCCGGAACAAAGCTGGCGAGCGGCAACGTGGTGAGTTCCGCGTCAACCTGATCGTTCGTGCGTAATTTGTATGACGGTTTGGCGGCGCGACCATTGACGACCACATCGCCGTCTTCGATTAATCGCTGCAGTCTGGA
>DASYPX010000115.1:0-3805 GCA_036006125.1 Pyrinomonadaceae bacterium
CGTTCGCGGTGTCTCGGTTTCGATACCAGCCACAGGTTCGCGCGTGCGCACGCTTGCTTCAGTCTGAACCATCGTCCGACTCATAAAACCAGCGGGCGGAACGATTGTTTTTGAGGGCGCAGTTTTAGTATCCGATTTTACGGTTGAGGTGACAAGCGGCGGTGTTGCGCCGTTAGAGTTGCCACTAATGAATCACTGGTTGACGCGGAACAGTCTATTCAACCGGCCCAATGCCGCGACGATGAAACACTCGGCGCAGAGTCTCTGCATTCCGGCCGCGATACAGATTGCGGTCGGCGTCGATGATGGCGCGGGCACCGCGCGCGAAAGTGGTGAAGCCGTCCAGTTGAAAGTGGCTCTCGAGAATGATGCGATCCGCGATATCTCGTCCGACCGCGCGACGAATTTCCCAAAGGGCCGCAGACCAAATCTGTCCGTTCTCATGTTCGAAGTCCTCGCTGTGCTCGAAAGACTCGAAGGTCAGTGGCTCATCAACTCGACGAACACACGGCGGATTGTGAAAGGTGTCTGTTACACCATCCCACGTGCCGACTGAAGTTTGATACCGGCGAGGTTTCCTGTCTGCGAAAAAGCTGGCGGCAAAATAGTCTCCAAACCCTTCGCCCATCGCGGCGGCCTCAAGCGATTGCCCAAAGCCGGGGCAGATGGCGTCCTGGATCGCGTGACCGAATTCGTGAAGGATGATCTCGGCATCTTCGCCATCATCCACCCCGCCCGTGCCAAAAGTAATGCTGTGGTCGTGAGGGCTGTACCAGGAATTGTCTTCGTTCGTGCCATTGGCATTAATCACGAGGGGCTGGTCAAAGATCCTTCGTCGGCCGCGAAAGCCAACCGATTCCAAATAGGCCATAGCCCGATTAATGTGAAAGTAAGCCATCACTTCTTCGAACGCACGGTGCTTGCTCGAAAGCGACAGTTCGCGGCCTTGCAGCTTTACGCGGTAACGAGTCAGGCTGGTCGTCACTCGGCGTCCGTCCATTCGGTCTGGCGATGTCAGGCCGTCAATCCTCACATTGATGTAAGCTGCATCGGGTGGCTCGAGAAATCTACCGTCGGCAACCAACCTGCGCGCCGAGCGAAGTCTAATTACCGGATTCGGATCGAAAACACGCGCGAAGATCGCTTCCGCGAGGTTGTCATATTTGCGCAGAACGCGGCCGGTCTCGCCGTCAACAAAAACCAACCAGTCCGCGGCCGGCTTTCTTTTCTGGATTTGGAAGCGATAGGCGGGGCGCAACTTTGACTTCAACGGAAACCACATCGGCTCTGTTTTGACGACGCAGACGTTTCTCAATCTGGAAGTTACACTGCGGAGCGCTTTTTTCCGCGCGCCTGATTCGCTGATCTTGAAATCCCCTTCCGCCTGGAGGAAGTCGCACGGCACAGCACGGTTCTTGACTAGGTAAATGCTGCCGTCTTTGCCGAGATGTACGGTGAGGTAAGCCCGCAGAATCGGCAGACGCTTGAACCGCTGCTGAAAGATCACATGATGGGCGCCTAAGCTTTCGATCTGTCGCACCGGGCGCAGACGTATGCCTCTAGTTCCCAACAACTCTTCGTTAGCCGAGATAAGCCGTTCAGCCAGCACTGACGGCGATGCGCGTCGAGGACTGGTGCGAAAGCCCCAGATCTCTTTGGGTGTGTCGTATTGCGTGCCGGGAATGGTTTTGTAACGGCGGAGTTTCATGGGGTCCTTCCTTTGGTGAGCATTACGTCCAGTATGTCCGGTCCAGCGACCGGTAGTGAACAGCTTCAGAAACGTGCGCTGAGGTGATCGACGCGGAATCGTCGAGATCAGCAATCGTCCGGCTGACCTTCAAGATTCGATCATAAGCGCGGGCTGACAAGCCCAGCCGAGCCATTGCGCGTTCCAGCATAGTCTCACTTTCCGCATCGATTCGACAATATTTTCGAATGAGGCGTGGCGACATCGCGGCGTTTGAGAAAATGCCGTCACAAGCAAATCGTTCGGTTTGCCGGTTGCGAGCCGACATCACGCGCTGGCGAATTGTGGCGGAATCTTCGGCTTCCGGTGGCGTATCTCCGGCAAGCTCGCGAAATTTGACTGCCGGAACATCGATATGGATGTCGATGCGGTCGAGCAATGGGCCTGAGATGCGGCCCACATATCGCTGAATTTGCAAAGGACTGCATCGACATTCGCGCGTCGGATCGTTCCAGAACCCGCAGGGACACGGATTCATGGCCGCCGCCAGCATGAACGACGAAGGAAATGTCAGCGACATCGCGGCGCGACTGATGGTTACTTTCTGATCTTCAAGCGGCTGACGCAGCACCTCGAGCACACTCCGATCAAACTCCGGTAGCTCATCGAGGAATAGAACGCCCTGGTGCGCCAGCGAGACTTCTCCCGGACGCGGCACTGCGCCGCCGCCAATCAGTCCGGCATCGCTAATCGTATGGTGCGGTGAGCGAAACGGTCGCTCGCTGACAAGTCCCGCGCTGCCCGTGAGTCCGGCGATGGAATGGATCTTTGTCAGATCGAGCGCTGCTTCAAATTCGAGTGGCGGCAGAATGGTTGGGAGCCGTTTGGCCAGCATTGTCTTGCCGGAACCGGGCGGGCCAATCAAGAGGATGTTATGCCCACCGGCGGTGGCAACTTCCAAGGCTCGTTTGGCCGCCTGTTGACCACGCACTTCGCGAAAATCGACGCTGTAGTGATCGGTATGCGATAGAAGATGAGACGAATCGACTCGCACGGCCGCGGGTGGATTGTTGGATCGGATAGCTGCGATCATCTCGACCGCGCATCTCAGGTCACTTACGGCATAGACATTTACGTCGCCAACAACGGCAGCCTCTTTGGCATTTTCGTCCGGTAATAACAGATGCCTCGTCTGTGATTCGCGCGCGCGCAGCGCAATCGGTAAAGCGCCGCGAATCGGACGCACGCGTCCATCCAGCGACAACTCACCGACGGCAAGAATGTCCGTCAGGTGCTCAGTCGTGCCGAGGTCGCCATTCGCCCCGAGAATTCCCAGCGCGATTGGGAGATCGAAACTTGCGCCTTCTTTGCGAACATCGGCCGGGGCCAGGTTGATTGTCGTCTTGTGAAAGGGAAAAAAGAACGCGCTGTTGTTGATCGCGGCACGAATGCGCTCGCGCGATTCGCGTACGGCCGCATCGGGCAATCCGACTACGATCACCGCTGGTGGTTGATCTATTTCGTTTCGCGCCGGAGTTAAATCAACTTCGACGTCGACAAGATTAGCGTCGATTCCATAAACGGCGGCGGAGAGGGCACGGAAAAGCATGGGAGTCAGGCAGACAAAGCTGCGACTTAGCGATCGTGAATTCTCAGATTACTGTCCGCGCGAGAGAGTTGCGAACAGGCGAGGTGAAAAACAAAAGCGCGCCTTCCGAAAAAAGCGCGCTCGCTTGAAACTACAGCGCTCGAACCAAAGCGAACGCCCTACTCGATTGTCTACCTTCGTCGGCTAGCTGGCGCAGCGGGTGCACCGGCGCCCGGCAATTTGATTTCCTGTCCGGCCTGTAATGCAGCGTCAGGCGCGATGCCATTTAGTCGCGCAACTTCGTCCGCCGAAAGCTTTCGAGCGGCCGCGATTTTCGAAATCGTATCGCCTTTGCGCGCTTTCACACTTGTAAGGGTCGGCGCGGCAGCATCGCCTGAGCGCTTCCAGTTGGTCAGCCGGATGTTGGCGTTCGGCACAAAGATTTTGTTCGCGGATTTCAGGTCGACGCCGGAATTCATTGCTTGCAACGTCGCAACGCTCACGCCCGTGCGGTTCGCGATCGACTGCCA
>DASYPX010000116.1:0-6009 GCA_036006125.1 Pyrinomonadaceae bacterium
CGCGACTTACGTTACGCCATTCGCATGTTGCTGAAGACGCCCAGCTTTACAGCAGTGGCCGTCTTGTCAATTGCGTTCGGAATCGGCGCTAACACTGCGGTGTTTAGCGTCGTCAATGCGGTGCTGTTGAAGTCTCTGCCGTACAAAGACCCAGAAACTCTCATGTTGGTTTGGGGAAGTGGGCTTTCAGAGGGAATCCGCAGTCGCGATCAGGTTTCGGCCACCGATGTTGCCGATTTTCGCCACCAAACCACCGCGTTCGAAGATGTAACGACTTATACCGGGTGGAATCCCATCATGTCTGGAAATGGGGTCAGCGCCGAACGCGTTCCCGCTATTCAGGTAGGCGACGGCTATTTCAAGGTCATGAAAGGCACACCGATGCTGGGCCGTGTCTTTATGGCGGAAGAGCAGCAGGAGGGGAAGGACTTCGTTATCGTCCTCAGCTACGGTTTGTGGCAGCGTCGCTTCGGAAGTGATCCCGCGATCGTTGGCAAGAAGGTTCTTCTCAACAGTCGTCCTTACACGATTGTCGGCGTAATGGATCCGGACTTTCGCGCGCTACCTTCCACGCTGGTCCTGCCCGAAGGCCAGTTCTATCGGCCAGTCGCCGAAGCTTACGATGATGCGAAGCGCTCCGAGCGTCACTTACGAGCTATTGCCCGCCTAAAACCCGGCGTGACCACCCAACAAGCGCAGACGGAACTGTCGATGATTGCGCAACGCCTGGAGCAGCAGCATCCGGAAACAAATAAAGGTCGTGGCGTTCATGTCAGTTCGATTACCGAGGATACCGTCGGTGGCGCCAGCCGCGCGCTATGGATGATCTTTGGTGCGGTTGGATTTGTGCTGCTGGTCGCGTGCGCCAACGTCGCCAACTTGTTGTTGGCGCGCGCCAGTGCTCGTCAAAAAGAGATCACAATTCGATCCGCGATCGGTGCGGCGCGAAGTCGCCTGATCCGGCAATTGCTGACAGAGAGTTTGCTGCTTTCAATCGTTGGCGGGACTCTCGGACTATTCATTGCGATTTGGGGCACTGGCATGATCGAACGGGTAGGTGCGCGAATCAATCCCGTCTTCAACGGCTTTCACATCGACCTGCGCGTGCTCGCCTTTACCTTCGGGCTCACACTAGTCACCGGCTTACTTTTCGGTATTGCGCCGGCACTGCAAATGTCTCGCCCCAATCTGACGGAATCGCTCAAAGACGTTGGACGCGGGCTCGGCGGGTCCGTCAAGGGCAATCGTCTGCGCAGTGCGCTGGTAATCGCGGAAGTTGCGATGACTCTGGTGCTTCTGGTCGCTGCCGGACTTTTGGTTCGCACGATCATACGGCTCGGCAATGTCGACAAGGGTTTCAATTCGCATAACGTGCTGACGATGAATATCGGTCTGCCGAGTTTGAAGTATCCAAAGCCGGAAAACTGGATCGCATTTTACAAACAAGCGACTGAGCGCATAGCCGGCATGCCTGGTGTGTCGGCCGCCGGAATAACCAGCGTACTTCCGCTCAGCGACAATTTTGATGGTCGCGGCCTGGTGGTTGAGGACTATCCAAAACCACGTGGCGAAGAAATCAGTGTAGACCTTTACGTGGTGACGCCCGGCTATTTGCGGGCGATGGAGATTCCGGTCCTCAAAGGTCGCGCGATTACCGAGCAGGATAATGTCGATGGGATGAAGATCGCGCTGATCAATCAGACCATGGCCGATCAACTTTGGCCCAAGCAGGATCCAATCGGTAAGCGCATACGCTTTCCTGACAACGATCAAAATCCGCTGCGGTGGCGCACGATCGTCGGCGTCGTCAGCGATGTTTCCCAGTATGCGCTCGATCAAAAGCCGCCGATGCAGATGTATCTGCCACTCGAACAATTTCCAACGTCGTTCAATACCATCGTGGTCAAGACCGCGAACAAGCCGGAAGAGATGTTCGGCGCCGTGCGCAACGCGATCTTGTCAGTCGACGGCGAACAGGCGGTTTACAACGTGGCGACTCTCGAACAGTTGCAATCGAATTCCATCCTGCTGCGATCGTTTTTCATGTTGCTCCTGATTACGTTTGCGGTGCTGGCCTTAATGCTGGCCGTCGTCGGCATTTATGGCGTCATGTCTTATGCAGTGACACAGCGCACACAGGAGATCGGTATTCGCATGGCCTTGGGTGCGGGCGCCGGTGATGTGCTGAAACTTATTTTGCGAAATGGCCTGGCGCTAACTGCCGGCGGTGTAGTTATCGGGCTCGCGGGGGCGTTTGTGCTGACGCGTTTGCTCGCCGTGTTGTTGTTCGGGGTTCAGCCAACTGACGCGCTCACGTTTACGACTGTGTCACTGGCCTTAATTACGGCGGCGCTCGTGGCCTGCTATCTGCCGGCGCGCCGTGCGGCGAAAGTCGATCCATTAGTCGCGCTGAGGTACGAATAATTTGCGACTGGAGCGCATTCAATCGGTTCGCGAGCGTCGCAGGCGAAGAGGGTTGCGCTCCAGTCTTATCCAGACACTTTATGAAACGACCGATAGAAACGTTCTTTGGTGAGATTCGGTTCGCCTTGCGCGGGCTGCTGAAGCAGCCCGTATTGACTGGCGTTGCGATCCTGACGCTGGCGCTGGGCATCGGCGCGAACACTGCAATGTTCAGTGTCATCAATACCGTTTTGCTGCGGCCCTTACCTTATCCCAATCCTGACCGGCTGGTATGGATGAACGAATCGGGTGACGAAGTCGCGAATCGGATGGTCTCTTATCCGAACTTTGTCGATTGGAACACGCGCAACCACACGTTCGAAGCGATGTCCACCTATCGCACGTGGGCTTTGACTCTTACCGGAGTCGACCAGCCGACGCACGTGGATGCCGGGATGGTAACGGCGGATTATTTCAAAGTAATGGGTGTCGCGGCGCTTAGCGGCCGTACTTTCAGCGCCGACGACGATCGTCCGGGCGCGACTCCGGTCGCGATTATCAGCTATGCGTTCTGGCAGAAATATTTTGCCGGTACGTCCGTCGTGGGGAAGACGATCGCATTGGATGATTCAGCGGTTACGATCATCGGCGTCATGCCTGAGGATTTTAAACACCAGGGTCCGCCGCCGCTGTGGGTCCCGATTGGACCGATGAATTGGAAGGGTCGGGACGTGCGCATCGGCGGAAATGTGATCGGCCGGCTTAAGCCCGGCGTGACGATTGAACAGGCGCGCGCAGACATTAATGCTGTCGCGCGGCAACTCGCCCAGGAACACCCGGTGGCAAATGCGGGAGCCAACAGGGTGAACGTGCTCTCATTACAAGAACGCGTCACCGGGAACGTGCGCACGCCGTTGTGGATTCTTTTTGGAGCGGTGGGCCTCGTCTTGCTGATTGCTTGTGGCAACCTGGCGAACCTGATGCTGGCCCGCGCCGTTACCCGGCGCAGAGAATTTGCGATCCGCGCAGCGATGGGCGCGACGCGCGCGCGGGTCATCCGGCAACTGTTGGTTGAAAGTGTGCTGCTCGCATTACTGGGAGGTGTCGCCGGCTTGATCGTGGCGAGTTGGAGCATGACCATGCTCTCAAAAGCAGCTCGCGAAATTGTCCCGCGTCTGGACCAGCTTCATCTCGATTACAGCGTACTGACTTTCAATCTGACGGTGTCGATTGCGTGCGGAATCATTTTTGGCCTGGCTCCAGCCTGGCGATTCTCGAAGCCTGACTTACAGGAGTCGCTCAAAGACAACAACGCCGGTTCAGGAGAACGGCAAGGCAAACGTCTCCGCGGCGGTTTGGTGATTGCGGAAGTCGCGTTGGCCACTATCCTCCTCGCCGGCGCTGGTTTGTTGATTAGGAGTCTAATCCGTCTGGCAAATTCCGATGTCGGCTTTAGTCCTCAAAATGTTCTCACTTTTGAGCTCAACTCTGCTCGTAGTCGATACAAAGGAAAAGGTGAACTCGCGCGATTTCAACAACAGATTCTCGATAGCGTCTCGACTGTGCCGGGCGTTGAGAGTGCTTGCATGTCGGTTGAGCTACCGGGGCACGGTAGTGGTTGGACCACCGATATCGTGGCCGAGGGTCACCCCGCGCCAAAACCCGGCGAGCTGATTAATGTCGATTGGGCGATTGTCAGCCGCGATTACTTCCGGACGATGCGGATTCCCATCTTGCGTGGCCGGACGTTTACGGCAGACGAAGATGCCGAAGGCAAGCCTGTTCTCTTAGTCAGTGAGAGCCTGGCGCGTAAGTTCTGGCCTAACGGAGACGCAATCGGTAAGCACATTGGTTATGACAGTCCGACCCCACACGAGATCATCGGCATCGTCAAAGAAGTCGGCATCTACGGATCTGATGCGCAGCCGTTAATCAAAATTTACACGCCCCTGGGACGGGCGGCGCCGCGCGCTATGGTGCTGTCCGTACGCAGCACGACTGCGGATGCGACTCTGCTGGCACCCGCGGTCACCAATACCATTCACACGCTGGATAAAGATCTGCCAATCAGCGAACTGGCCACTTTCGACCAGATTCTCTCGCGCGAGGCTTCGCCCATGCGACTCAACACCGGACTGCTTTCTTTATTAGCGCTGCTGGCTTTGCTTCTCGCCGCCATCGGAATCTACGGCGTGCTGGCCTATTCCGTGACGCAAAGAACGCGCGAGGTTGGCGTCCGGATGGCTTTAGGTGCAGCACGCGGCGACGTCTTGCGCTTATTTGTAACGCAGGGAATGAAATTGGTTTTGGCCGGATTGGCGATTGGAGTGCTTGGCTCATTCGCCTTGACGCGGTTGATGACGAGTTTACTGTTCGGTGTGAAGCCCACTGACGCGGCAACATTCATCACTGTTGCGGTTGCCTTAATCGCTGCGGCGTTGCCTGCATGCTATCTGCCGGCGCGCCGTGCGGCGAAAGTCGATCCGCTGGTGGCGTTGCGATACGAATGACGCTTCCGGTTTATGCCGCCATGCGTGATTCAAGTTCCGGGTTTGACGGAATGCGCGAGAGATCAAACCGAGCGCTTGCGTAGGGATTAAAGCATAGGCACCAAGGCCGGAATCAAAGACCCAAACAAGAGGTTTCATGATGCACACCTTACTCCAGGACCTCCGTTACGCCATTCGCAGTTTGATTAAGCGACCAGGTTTTGTTGTCGTTGCTGTTGCCACCCTGGCCTTTGGAATCGGAGCCAACACCGCGATTTTCTCTGTCGTCGATGCAGTGTTGTTTCGTCCCTTGTCGTTTCCGGAACCAGAACGGATTGTCGTATTTGACGGTACGAATCTTAATTTGGGCATACCTGAGGGCGGCGCCACGTCAGTCCCTGATTTCTCTGATTGGCGAAACCAGAGTTCGTCCTTTGAACAGATCGCAGCCTTTGTCGCAGGTGGATCAGTGCTCGTCACTAACGACGAACCGGAGCGGGTTCGCGGCACGAGTGTAACGGAAGACTTCTTTCCTCTATTTCGTACCGCACCATTTAAAGGTCGTCCTTTTCAGGCTGGCGAGTTTAAGGAAGGAAATGATTTTGTCGCGATAGTGAGTTATGCGCTCTGGCAACGACGCTTCGGCGCAAGTGACAACGTGATCGGTTCGAAGATTCAGGTCGGTAACGCCAGCGTAACGATTGTTGGCGTCATGCCGCCCGGGTTCGATTATCCGACTCAGACCGAAATCTGGTTTCCTTTACGAGTAGATCCTGCCAAAGAGAAGCGCTTCAATCGTTTTCTTAACGTGGTTGGTCGTCTCAAACCGCGTGTCGATATTAAACAGGCCCAATCGGAGATGACCGTCATCAACGAAAGGCTGGCTCAGAGCTATGTTGAAACTAACCGTGGATGGAATGTCAAACTAACAAACCTGCAAGATCGGCTTGTCGGTAATCTACGTGCCTCCCTATTGATTCTCCTTGCCGCGGTCACGCTTGTCTTGTTGATCGCGTGTGCAAATATAGCCAACTTGCAACTCGCGCGCGCGACTTACAGGCAGAGAGAGATCGCCGTCCGAACAGCTCTGGGCGCAAGCAGGTTTCGTATCGTTCGA
>DASYPX010000117.1:0-6386 GCA_036006125.1 Pyrinomonadaceae bacterium
ATTCTTCAAATACTTAACAGGCGAACTCTTCATGAACGCGTCGAGATTCTCGTAAGGCACGCCAAAGAACCATTGGTCGTATGACGACCCGGCTTCGGTGCCGAATTCCGAAGCCAGATTCGATAAGCCGGCGCCCGACACGGCCGCTTTGAAACGCGTTGTTTGCGTGATGGCCCACTCTGACATGTAGCCTCCATAAGACCAGCCACCGATACCCAAACGTTGTGGGTCCGCGATACCCTGCGTGATCAAATAATCGACGCCGGCCATGACATCTTTGTAATCACCGCCGCCCCAATCGGCCCGGTTCATCTCGACAAACTTGTGCCCGTAACCGGTCGAGCCACGTATGTTTGGATAAAAGATCGCGAAGCCGCGCGCCGCCAATAACTGCCCCCAGCTCTCGATTGAGTCCTGCCATACGCTGGTCGGTCCGCCGTGGATCAGCGTGATCAGTGGCACCCGCGTTCCAGCAACGTAACCCTTCGGTTTGATTAACGCTCCTTCAATCTCCAGACCATCGAAACTTTTGTAGCGAAAGCTTTCGGGCTGTAGAATCGCGAGTTGCCGCAGAGTCTTATTGAAATCGGAAACGTGCTGGGCAGGTTTTTCGCTGTCTCTTAGCCATAGCTCTTCTGGCTCTGCAGAGCTGCTGCCGACGAAGGTCAGCGCTCCTAACGCCGAAATATCAAATGCCCGTGGATTCACCGAATAGCTCACGAGCTCAACGATCGCACCACTGAGGTCAATCGAGACAAACCTCGTCCTGAAGCCTTTCTGGGTTGTGGCCACGAGGCTATTGTTCGTCATCCAGGAGTAATTGAGCACCGGCCGATCCAACGAAGCTGAAGTCAGGTTTCGAGTCTTCCCGTCAACCAGCGTTAGCAGAAAGAGATCGTGCGTCGATGGCCCATCGAGCGGCGCCGCGACATAGACGACGCTCTTGCCGTCCGGCGAAACGCGCAGGCGTCCAAACGGGCCGCGGGGCGCGGCGATTTCCGTCAGCTTTCCATCGGCGAGATTGATCGAATAGATGCGATTCGTCTCCTGATCTGATTCAGGATGATCGGTAGCACTCGCGATCATGGTGGCGCCGTTGGACAACCACTCAGCTTCGTTGATCCGCCAACGTCCGGAAGTAATTTGCCGGACCTTACTCGAATCCGGATCCAGCAACCAAAGGCGGCGCAAATGATCGTCGCGGTCGACGACGCGAGCATCGTCTTTGTCCTTTTCTTTCTGCTCTTCCGCAGGTGTCTTTGGTTCAGGCGCGAAGAAAGCGATCTGTTTGCCATCGGGTGACCAGGAGAAGTTGTCAATCTCGTGTTTCGTCTCGAGCAGGCGCCTCGCTTCGCCGCCATTCATCGGAATTGCATAAATCTGTCGCACGTCGTCGCGGTTCGAGATGAACGCGAGTCGCTTTCCGTCCGGCGACCAGCGCGGCGTGTCTTCCGTCTTGGAAGAGTTGGTGAACTGGCGTACTTCTTTCGTCTTCACGTCCAGCAACCAGATATGTCGCGCACGCGTTGTTCCTTTCACCGGCTCGGTCACGACAAAGGCGACATATTGGCCGTCAGGCGAGAACCGCAGATCGGAAATTGTCCGCAAGCTGAGGAGTTGCGCCGGCGTCAATTGATTTGGCGTGGGCGTCGGGGTTGGGCTCGGCGTTGGCGAAGGTGTTGGCGTCTGCGCTTGAGCGCTGAATCCGATCCAAAACAATAGGAATGTAAGTACGCAGTAGGCTCCCGGGTACGGCTTCAATTTGGTTTCTCCTTTTTACTGGACGTGGCACGCGCATCTTGCGCGTGGGCCCACGGGCGCGGGACGCCCGTGCCACTTTTATTGGCTCTTATGTCATCAAGTCAAGTTACGTTATCATCCGCCGCATTATGCACAGAGCCTCCGCCCTTCTAATCCTGCTGTTTGTTTGCTGCCTTCCGGTATGCGCGCAAACCATCCCGACGCCTGAGTCCGTTCTCGGGCATAAACCCGGCGACGATTTTTACCTCGCAACTTATGACGAGTCGCGCGAGTACCTTCGCAAACTGGCCGCGAGTTCGAATCGCATCAAGCTCATTAATGTCGGCAAGACGACGCGCGGATTGGATTGGGAGATCGCGTTAATTTCGTCGCCGCAGAATCTGGCGAACCTCGATAAATACAAAGAGATTTCGCGGAAGCTGGCCGACGGCCGCGGGTTAACGGATCAGGAAGCGCGCGTGCTGGCGCGCGAGGGCAAAGCCATCGTGCACATCGACGGAGGGCTGCACTCGACTGAAGTTGCGGGCGCGCAGCAGTCTATCAACCTGGCTTACAAACTGGTTTCGTCGCAGGGCGATCCGGAAATCGATGCGATTCTCGACAACGTGATCCTGATGCTCTGGCCGACGTTGAATCCCGACGGCCAGAACGAGGTGGCGCTCTGGTATCGAAAGAATGTGGGCACGCCCTACGAAGTCAGTCCGCTTCCTGATCTCTACCAGGAGTACGTCGGGCACGACAACAATCGCGACGGATACATGAACAACATGCTCGAATCGCAGGATGTCACCCGCGCTGAGTTGGAATGGGCGCCGGTGATTTTCTATTGTCATCATCAGACTGCGCCATTTCCCGCGCGCATTTTCATTCCGCCATTCACGGAACCGATCTCTTCGAACATTCATCCGCTGATGCTGCGTTGGCTGAACCTTTTGGGGACGGACATCGCGGCGTATCTAGACGCGCACCAAATGCCGGGGGCGATTCATCGTGTCGGTTTCGATAATTGGTATCCGGGCTTTCTCGACTATACGCACATCTTTCGCAACAGCATTTCGTTTTTTACCGAGACCGGGCTTTATCGCTACGCGACGCCGCGGTTCTACACCGTGAACGAGTTTCCCCGGGATTATCAAGGGCTGCGTTCGCAGGTTTTTTACAGCAGTCCGTGGAAAGGCGGTTGGTGGAGACTGCGCGACGCGGTCGATTACATGCAGGGCGCGTCCATGGCCACGCTCGACACCGCCGCGAAGTATCGCGAGACCTTGCTCTACAACCGTTATCAAGCAGCGCGCGATAACGTCGCCCGATTCACCAAAGAGCCGCCCTACGCTTATATGATTTCGCGCGAGCAACGCGATCTGCCCACCGCCGCGACGCTGGTACAGAAGATGATGATTGACGGCATCGAGGTCCATCAGACCACGCAATCATTTCACGCGAACGGGCGTGATTATCCGGCAGAGTCCTGGGTCATAATGATGAACCAACCGTTCTCGCCGCTAGTGAAGGAATTATTTGAAGCGCAGCAATATCCAGAGTTGCGGGAGTCGCCGAACGGTCCGCCCATTCGCCCTTATGATGTGGCCGGCTGGACGTTGCCCATGCAGATGGATGTGCATGTCGATGCCGTGACTGAACCAATCAATCAAGCGCAGATGACGCGACTGCGAAAGCTGGAAAAGTTCGCGTGGCCTACGGGAACTATTTCCGGATCGGGCCCAGTCTATTTATTGACTCACAAAGCGAACGCGAGCTTCAGGGCCATCAATGAAGTTCTGGCAGCCGGCGGGCAGGTGGGCTTCGCCGAGGCTGACACGGCGCAGGGTAGAGAAAAGGGCGCAATGATCATCTCAGGTGTCGATCACGATCGCGTGGCCCGCATCGCCAATGAAAATTCGTTGACGATGAAATCATTGGCTGCCGCACCGCCGGATTTGATTAACGCGCGAAAGCCGCGCGTGGGTTTGTATCGCGCGTGGGCCGCAGCGATCGACGAAGGCTGGTCGCGCTGGATCCTCGAGCAATTCAACTTCGCTCCGGTGACGCTGCGCAATGGAGACATTCAAGCGGGTAATTTGCGTGAACGGTTTGACGCGATCATTCTGCCCGATAGCAGCAACGAAGAGATCATGAATGGCTTCGCCCCGGGAACGATCTCGGGTGAATATGCTGGGGGGCTGGCTGGTTCTGGCGCTGCAGCTCTGCGCGACTTCGTCCAGTCGGGTGGGACGCTCGTCACCTTCAATAACGCTTCGCTCTTCGCGATTGCCCAATTCGGCCTGCCCGTTTCGAATGTGCTGGCAGATTTGAAGCCCGATCAGTTCTATTGTTCCGGTTCGCTGCTGCAGATCGAGTTGCGCGATCCGAATCATCCGGCAGTGTGGGGACTTCCGCGTGATCCGATCGTAATGTTTGAAAATGGTCCCGCGTTCGAAACCAAATCTGAGTTTCGCGGCAACGTGCTGGCCAGCTATCCGAAAGAACGAAACCCTTTGATGAGCGGATACCTTCTGCATCCGGAGCGGATTCAAGGGAAAGCTGCGGCCGTTGAAGTGCAATATGGCGAGGGCCGAGTTTACCTGTTCGGTTTCCGCCCGCAATGGCGCGGTCAATCGCACGGCACTTACAAATTCATTTTCAACGCAATCTACAATTCGGTGTTGCCGAAGCCGCCGGTAAGATCGGACACCCGATCAGAGCCAAAACCGGAAGTGAAGCCAGAGGCAAAGCCGAGCGCATCGCAAACGCCTTGAGTTCTGATCTCTTAATGCTGATCTCCTAGCCACTTCATGATCGTTCATCTCATCGACGGGACGTACGAACTCTTCCGCCACTTCTACGGCCTCCGTCGGTTCCACAAGACAGATCCGCCGTTCGGCGCGGTCGCGGGCGTCCTCGGCACGATCGTGAAAATGATCGAAGACGGCGCGACGCACATCGGCGTCGCTACTGACCACGTCATCGAATCGTTTCGGAACGAACTTTGGTCAGGGTACAAAACTGGCGCCGGCATCGATCGTGCCCTCTGGGCGCAGTTTCATCCACTGGAAGATGCGCTCGCCGCGATGGGCGTCGTGGTCTGGCCGATGATCGAATTTGAAGCTGATGATGCGCTGGCCGCGGCCGCTGATTTGGCCGCACGCGACAAGAAAGTCGAGAAGGTTTGCATCTGGACGCCCGACAAAGATCTCGCGCAGTGTGTCGTCGATGACCGCGTGGTTCAGATCGATCGACGCAAGAACGAAATTCGCAATGCCGCTGGCGTGCGCGCGAAATTCGGTGTGGCGCCTGAGTTCATCGCGGATTATTTGGCAATGGTCGGCGATTCAGCGGACGGTTATCCCGGATTGCCAGGTTTTGGTCCCAAGACCGTGGCGAAGTTGATTAATTCGCACGGCCACATCGAAGACTTCCCTGCCTCGCTTTTGAGCGACACAAATCGCGAACTCGCTTTACTCTTCAAGAATCTCGCGACGCTGCGCACCGACGCTTCTCTTGATTCACCGACGAATGGTGAGACAAAGTCCGTAGGCAAGCTGCGTTGGCGCGGCCCCACCCAAAACTTTCAAGCTACCGCAGAAAAAATCGGAGCGCCGCGTCTCGCGGAGCGAGCCAGAGCAACCGCGTGAAGCTTTTGAGATGAACAGTTCTCTCCGTCAACTTATTGCATGAAGCGCGACAAACTTTCTCCATCCTCGCAGGTTGTATTCTCACCAAAACCGAAAATCAGGAGGAGGAAATGGCGAAAAGAAACAATCATTCCGACGTGGTGGACACTGTCTCAAAGGTTGCTGATCGAGCGGCTGAAGCTGCGATCTCAGTCGGCGATCGCGCTGCGGAACTTGTCGAGCAAGCTTTGAATACTTCTGCCGATGCTGCGAAGACAGTAGGCCAGACTGTCGCAGAGCAACTGAAGCCGCAAACCAAAGGAAAAACCACTTTTGGCAGTGTCGTTAATCGAGCGGCCAAAACCGTTGCCAAGCAAAATCGGAAACTGGCGCGGTCGGAGGCCAACGCGGCCAAACGCGCAACAAAGACGGCGGCGAAAACTGCGCGCACAGCGAAGCGCACAACCACAAAGACGACCAAACGCGCCGGCAGTGCCGCCAGCAAAGCAGCGAAGAACGTCCGAAGCGGCGCAGCTCGCGCCGCCAAATCAGCTAAGCGCACCGCGAAACGCGCGGTGAACGCAACGCGCACCACCGCAAAACGCTCAACAACAAAACGGGCCAAGAAGCGCTGATAATGCGGCGCGCATCGCTCATAACAATTGTCATTGTGGCCATCGCGCATGCAGTGAGCGGCGCCCCGGTCGCGCGACCTGCCGCCGTCTTTCACTTGCAGCCGCATCCGGGCGGCACTTACATGATGACGATGCGCGCGACGGTGCATAGTCACGAAGGCAACTTCGTCTTCGATACGGGTGGGGGAGTCACCTACATCTCGCCTGCGTTTGCGCAAACGATTGGCTGTAAACCGTGGGGACAACTGAGCGGATTCGTCTTGACGGGTCAACGGCTCGACATGCAAAGGTGTGACGCAATCGACTTCGATATCGACGGATGGTTTTTTCGCGCCCCAATCGCGGGAGTTTTCGACCTGATGAAGTTCATGCCGCCGAA
>DASYPX010000118.1:0-6153 GCA_036006125.1 Pyrinomonadaceae bacterium
CCTGGTAGCCCATGCGAATCCATCTATGAGATTTCCGAACGTGTTCGCAATCAGCGGAGCAACTGACGCTGCATCTGCGGAGGCTTCAGCTCGTGACAAGGCCCACGCCTGCACAACTGCCTTGACGCCCTCTTTAGGAACATAAGCGAAGACGGCCGATCGCGCATCGACGAGGTTTTGCCGCGCCAACTTAAACTGATTGTCTTCTGCAAGTGACTTGTGTTTTCGAGCGTGGACGTCCAGACACGACATTACGAGCGATTCGTCATTGCCGACGATCGCGATCGTATCAACGATGGACAGGATGAGCCTGCGAGAATTGTCGGCGGTGGACCACTCCTGAAGATCCGCGCCGCTAACTTGCTTACGTATCACGACCACTTCGCTGCCGTAGGATTCGTGAGCAAGCTGATCGACATACTTCTCAATCGTCGATCTCATTCGGCTTGGCGAAGTGTGCGTTTCGATCACCAGCGCGGCCAGCGGCTTGATCGTAAGCGTAACGCCGCTTTCCGTCGCTTGCGGCGGTGCAAAGCACACAGCGAATTGCGATCGCGCAAGCAGAACGGACTCAGCAGTTCCAATTCCGGTCCAACGCGCGAAGCTCACTAGCCCCGGGTGTGAGATTAGCTGTCGAGGGGCGCCCAAGGGTTCTGCCAGTGTTCTCCACGCTTCGGTCTGAGACAGACCATCTGCGACTTGCGCCAGGTCATTCGCTTCGATGTATGCGGTTGATTCCGCCGGAACATAAGACGCCATATCCGTGTTCCGGGGCCGATTCCAAATAATCCAAGCCACCCCGACAACGAGGAGAACACCGATCAACACCAACAGCGATTTCGAACGTTTGCGGATCAAGGCGGGCATCGTACAGGCTCTGCTCAGATGGCACAACTTTCGTTCACTTAGACCGTTGTGCGTGAAATGTTCGAATAATCGCTGCTCAATTTGACGTTTAACGAAGCAAAATGATGTTGACAATGTTTCTAACGCTATTGTAGTCTCGGTTTGGCGGTTTGAGCGCCAGGTTCTCTCAGAGCAAAAGCGCTCCTTATCTCTTTCTCCTCCGCAGCATCGTCGCGGAGACCCCGCCGGATACGGTTGCCCCACCTTCACCGAAGAAGCTTCCAAATCCAGTTTGCCGAGACCTTAAATGAAAAAAGCGAGTTGGTCCCCCAAATTTCGGTTAGCGCGCGCGCGTCTGTCGCGCGCTCGCCGCGCCCGAGCCCGAGTGCGACGTCAACGTCTACTCATGTTCAAAATCGCAAGGAGTCACGCATGATGCTCAAACGTGGAAAGACAAGCATGGTCGGCGTTGATATCGGCTCGAATTCCGTAAAGGCCGTCGAGCTTCAGGGTAAAGGCAGCGATCTGCAGCTACTGAACCTGGGCTTCGAAACGTTGCAAGCGGATTCAGTCGTCGACGGTCAGATCATGGAATTAAATGCCGTCTCAAACGCGATCAGCAGCATCTTCAACGAACACAAAATCAAAACAACGAAAGTTGCGGCTGGCGTCAACGGTCACTCAGTCATCGTCAAAAACATCGTGCTTCCGCAGATGACGGAAGACGAACTTCAGGAATCGTTCGCGTGGCACGCAGAAGAGCACATTCCGTTCGACATCTCTGACGTCAATCTCGATTATCACGTGATGAACCGATCTAATGATGCAATTCACGTGTTGTTGGCGGCGTGCAAGCGCGACAAAGTTGCGAACCTGAGGCAGGCGATTCAACTGGCCGGCAAACAGCCGACGGTCGTCGATGTGGACGCGTTCGCGCTGCAGAATTGTTACGAGCTGAATTACGACCCGCGGCCCGGTCATGTGGTGGCGCTGCTGAACATCGGCGCGTCTACCACGAATATCAACATCTTGAATGGCGTGCGATCGGTTTTCACGCGCGACGCGACTTTCGGCGGAAACCAGTACACGTCGTTACTGCAAAAAGAAATGGGCCTCACGTTTGACCAGGCTGAAGCCGTCAAGCGCGGAATGCCCGTGCCGGAAGGCATCGAGCGGCGAGACATCGCGCCGATCCTGGACACCGTTTCTGACATTCTCGCTTTGGAGATTCAAAAGACGATGGACTTCTTTCGCGCCACCGTCGAAGAAGGTGAGTCTGCGGTCGAAAAGATTTTGGTATGTGGTGGTGGTTCGAAACTCAAAGGACTCGTCGAGTTTCTGTCGAAGAGATTCGAGGTCCCCGTCGAGATGTTCGACCCGTTCCGAAAAATCAAAGTGGACTCTCGAGGTTTCGACCCCGAGTACATGCGCGAGATCGTTCCCGAAATGGCGATTGCAGTTGGATTAGCGCTGAGAGGAGTTGACGCGCGGTGATCAAAGTAAACCTTTTAGAATCAATTACGGATCGTTCCGGCGGCGCGGCGTTTGTCGAAGACAAAGTTTCGAGCACGCGTACACAAACGTTGCTGCTGGCACTGACTGTGATGACATTGCTCGTGCTGGGGATCGGCTACGAATATGTCAGCACTAACCGGCAACACGCTGCTGCCGTCGAAGAGTTGGGGCGGCAACAGCGCATTAACGACCAGATGAACGCCGTCAAGAAGGAACAGGCGGAACTGGAAAAGAAGATTGCCGATATCAATCTTCGGGTTCAGGCGATCCAGAAACTTCGCGCTTCACAGCAAGGACCGAGCGAGGTTTTGGAAGAGATCAAAGCGCGGTTTGATGCTGTTCCCAGTCTCTATCTGAAGAGCGTCGAGCAAAAGGAAGCCGAGATCACGATCAAAGGCGAGTCACCCAACGAAGCTACGGTCACTCGTTTTGGCCAGAGCATGGAATTCTCGTCAGGTTTGTTCACGAATCTGAACATCGAAACGTCGCGGGAAGTTGCCCAGGTGACGTCGAAGGCTGGAGCGGCCGCTGTGGCCGATCCAAACGCGCCGCGCCCTGAAGTCGTGACCTTTACGATTAAGTGCAATTACGCGCGTCCCAACACTCAACAGAATCCGGAGCCCGCGAATCAGGTCGCCAAGAAATAGGACTCGATCGCAACTTATCTTCGCCAAGGAAACGAATATGAAAATCGGAAGTCTCAACAACATTCCCTGGTACGTGCGTCTGATGGTCTTCGTGGCGGTCGCGTTAGGGGTCTACGCCGGCTTTTGGTATTTCGTCACACGCGGCACGCGCAAAGACACCAAAGAGCTGACCGAAAAAATTGAGGTCTTGAAGAAAGAAAACATGGAAGCGCAGGCCGCGTCGCAGCGCCTCAACGAGTTCCGCACTGCTTATAAGAACAAGCAGGAAGAACTGGAGGAGCTGCGTGCACTACTGCCCGAGCAGCGCGAGCTAACGAATGTCCTTCAGGGCATTCAAGACCGCGCGCGCATGACCAGCCTGCAACTTCGAAAGTTCACGCCGAAAGACGATGTGCAGCAGGATTTCTATAGCGGCAAGAAGATCGATGTCGCGGTGCAGAGCACATTCTCGGGCCTGCGTGCCTTCTTCGATCAGATGGCCAAGTATCAACGCATAGTCTCCATCACGAACTTTGAAGTGAAGCAGTTGGACAAGCAACTCGCGAACAAGACTTTGGAAGCTCGCTTTGATCTGACGGCTTACTACGTCTCGAGCGAGAAGCTCCAGAAGCAGGCCACGTCTCCCCCACCTGCAGGCACGCAACCCGCGCCGCCCGCCCAAGGCAAGTAAACAAAACGGCCGATTTTGGTCAGGAAGAACCAAGATGAAATACGAACGCACAATTCGATTGAGTTTGATCGCGACGATGGCCCTGATGATCGGTGGATCGGTTGTCGCTCAGACACAGAACACGACGACGAAACCGTCTGTCTCGGCGAGAAAAGGCGGCCGCGATCCTTTCAAGAAATATGAAGCGCCGATGAAGTTGGCGAAGTCAGCCGACACGTTGGCCCAGCCAACGATTCAGGCCCGCATCGAGCGTTACCGCGCCCAGAAAGCGGCCGCAGCGGCTGCACATGTTGCGCCGCCAAAGCCGACAACGGCACTCCTGCTTAACGAATTGCAGGTCACCGGCATCTTTCGCACACCACGTGGTTGGGCAGCGATGGTGGAAGCGACTCCGATCAAACTCTCTTACGTAGTCTATCCTGGCGAGGCTTTCTTTGACGGCCAACTCGTAGCCATCGAAGAAAACCGCCTGGTGTTTCGTCGCGAAGTAGTTTGGGCCGATGGCCGTCGCGAAAAAACTGTCGAGATTAAGCCGCTGCGCAAGCCAAGCCCCACCGAAGACATGGCTGCGAGAGCACCCGCCAACACTCCGGCGCCGGAAGCTGCAAAGCCCGGCACGCCTGAAAAGCAGTAACAGTTTTGTCGGCGTCATCCTGCTGTGATGGCTGCCGTTGACCCGTCGAACACGCAGGCCATCCCGGCAAATGCTTCGACTTTGACAAACGATGACTGACCTGCCGCTTTCAGTGCGGCGCGTTTCGGATTCGCTGTTAGGCATTTCGAAACGAACGCGTAGCGGACGGCAGTCAAAATCCCTGAGGAGGGAATAATGCCTAAGCAGTCCATGAAAATCCTTGTCGCCAAAACATGCGCGTTCGCGTGCATCCTCGGATTGTCGGCCAACACGTTCGTTGTGGCTGGCAAGTCGATCGCCGTCGAGCGAAATGAATCCGTCAACGTGGCTCCCGCCGCGCCGACCGCTGAGCCAAGTCCCGTGCCGTCGCCACTTCCGGCGCGGCCCGGGGTTTCGCCGGCCGCTCAGAATCAGATGCAGCAGTCCGATCAGGGCCGCCGCTATGGTTCGGCGGGATTCGTGGGTGAACCGATCAATCTCAATGTCGTCAACGCCGACATCCGCGACATCCTGAACTACATCACTGAGCAGTATGGCATCAATTTTGTCATCGACAGCTCAGTGGCGGCCGTACCCGTGACGGTCAATGTGCAGGACGTGCCGTGGAACTTCGCGCTCGATGCTCTGCTGCGCGCGAACCGACTCGGCGTCGAAGTGAATGGCAACATTCTGCGCGTGGCGACGGCTGACACATTGGCGAAGGAAGCGGAAGTGCAGAAGGTGATCAGCGATGCGCGTCTCGACAACTCGCCGCTGGTGACCGAGTTTGTGCGCCTAAACTACGCGCGCGCTTCGGGCACATTGGCGCAAGCAGCCGGATCAACTGGCGCGTTCGCTGGTGGCGCTACGAACCTAAGCTACAGCGGCGGCGCCGGTGGTGATGCGACTGGTGGCAGTGGCGATCAGGGCGTACTTCCGATTATCAAGCGTCGCTTGTCGCGTCGCGGCTCAGTCGAAGTCGATGGCCGCAGCAATACGCTGATCATCACCGACGTCAAAGAGAACATCGAAGCGGTTCGTCAGTTGGTGGCGATTCTCGATCAGCCTGAACCGCAGGTCGAGATCGAAACGCGCATCGTGATTGCTCAGCACAATTTCAGCCGCGATCTTGGCAGCCAGCTTTCAATGTCAGTCTTTAGTCCCGGATCGCAGGCGCTCGGCTCTCTGAGCTCGATTCCGCAGCCGAGTCTCGGTGGCGGTAATCAGAACAACCAAAACAGCATTGCCACTCGTTCACAAGATCCCCTTCGCGACGCCACGTCCAGACTCTTGGGTCCGTATCAGCCAAACGGCAACCTTGGAGCGGCAAATCCAAACACCGTTATCGGATTAACTACAGGTATTTTTGGCACGGCGCAAATTGGTCTCATGATTAGCGCGGCTGAAACGCGCGGCGAAGCAAAGACTGTCGCAACGCCACGTGTCACTGCGTTGAACAATCGTCCGGCGCAGATCGAAAGCGGTACGCAGATTCCGGTGCAGACGACGCAGGCCGCCGGAGGCACCGCCGTCGTGACGACAACGTTCGTCTCAGTGCCATTGCGCCTTTCGATCACTCCGCAGATTACTGATGCCGGCACCGTCGTGCTGCGCGTCACGATCGAAAACAATACCGTAAACACTGGGATCGCGGTTGGTGGTGTTCCCGGCATCGACACGCAGCGCATGCAGTCTGAAGTGCTGGTGCCAGATGGCGGTACGACTGTGATGGGCGGCGTCCTGGCGGACGTCGACAGCACGTCGCGGCAACGCACGCCGGGCGCGGCGAGCATTCCGATTCTGGGAAACTTGTTCAAGCGTAAATTCGTGAACAAGAGTTCCACGGAAATCCTGTTCTTCAT
>DASYPX010000119.1:0-2966 GCA_036006125.1 Pyrinomonadaceae bacterium
GTCCTCGCGTTCAACTTCATCGGTGATGGATTGCGTGAGTACCTCGATCCGCGTCAGCGACGTCGATGATTCGAATGATGAGTTTGATGGGGCGGCTAGTGGGGCTCGAACCCACGACCTCCTGATCCACAGTCAGGCGCTCTAACCAACTGAGCTATAGCCGCCGTAATGCGCGCTCTGATGAGTGCGGCTGCAATTGTATCCGCGGCCAAGGGCGAAGGGCAAAGAGCTAAAGGCAGAGAGGAAAGAGCTGAGAGGAAACATAATATTTTTCAATGGTGCTGTTGCTTGCCGCCTTCGTCTTCGGTCTTTGGTCTTTGGGTCTTGGGTCTTACTTAGCTCTTTGCTCTTTGCTCTTTGCTCTTTGCCGCTGTTGCAGTATCCTTCGCGCGCCTGCAAATCTTTCCGTTCAGGAGTGAGCCATGAATACCCGAAAAACTTGTCGCCCAATCGCGATTTGTCTGTCCACATTGATCGTATTGGTCGCCGGCTGGCATTTCTCAACGCGCGTTGACGCGCAGAAGTCAGACAAGCGCAAGACCGCGCATCCCGCGTCATCTGCGAAGACTGACTCCAAACCGAAAGCTGCGACGTCGAACGATGCCGAGTACGCCGCGAAGGTCAAAGAATTCACCACCGAGTCTTACTTCATAACTGAGCTGGTGGATCACCTGCCCGCTTCGGACAAGATTCCATCGCCCGACAAAGTTCTCGGTTATGCCGTGGGCACGCCCGGGCACCTGACTTACACAAAGGACTTGTATCGCTACTATCGCGAACTCGAGAAGACGACACCACGCGTCAAGGTGTTTACCGCGCCGGAAAAAAGCGAAGAGGGTAAAGAGCAACTGTTGATTGCTGTCGGAGACGAGGCAACGCTTGCGAAACTTGATCATTACAAAGACATCACGGCGAAGCTCGCCGACCCGCGAAAGGTCACCGATGCCGAAGCCGAGCAACTGATTGGCGAAGGAAAAGCGTTTTACTGGGCATCGGGCTCGATCCATTCACCCGAGACCGGCTCGCCAGAGATGTTGATGGAACTTGCCTATCGGTTGGCGGTCGAAGAGAGTCCCTTTGTTCAGGCGATCCGGAAGAACGTCATCGTCTTGATCACGCCCGCGTTGGAAGTCGACGGCCGCGACATGATGGTTGACACCTACAACTATCGAAAGGCCAATCCCGACAAGAACGCCCCGCCACTCGTTTACTGGGGTAAGTACGTTGCGCACGACAACAATCGCGACGGCTTGGGGATGGCGCTCGCGCTTTCGCGCAACCAGATGAAGACGTTCCTCGAATACCATCCGACGATTCTGCATGACCTGCATGAATCGGTGCCGTTCCTTTACACGTCGACGGGCACAGGACCTTACAACGCCTGGTTGGATCCAATCGTGATCGATGAGTGGAACATCCTGGCTTTCCACGAAATCGAAGAGATGACAAAACGCGGCGTACCCGGTGTCTGGACGCACGGTTTCTATGATGGCTGGGCACCGAACTATATGTTCTATGTCGCGAACGGCCACAACTCAATCGGCAGGTTTTACGAGACCTTCGGCAACAGCGTCGCGGACACGATGGACCGAACCGTCGGCGCGCAGTCACAGCGTGACTGGTTCCGGCCCAACCCGCCGCAACCACGCGTCAAGTGGTCGTTGCGAAATAACATCAATATGCAGGAGTCCGCCATCCTGCTGGCGATGAATTTTGTTTCGAACAACAAGGATCGCTTCTTGAAGAATTTCTATTTGAAGAGCAAACGATCCGTGGCCAAAGCATCGAACGAAGGGCCGGCGGCGTGGATCATTCCAAGCGATCAAAGTCGTGTCGTCGAAGCTGCCGATATGATTAATCTCTTGCGGCTAATGGGCGTCGAAGTGCACACCGCCGACAAAGATGTGCAGGTGAAAGATCAGAAATTCCCAGCCGGATCTTACGTGATCCGCATGGATCAGCCCTATTCACGAATGGCCGACATGATGCTTGACACGCAGTACTACAACGTGAACGATCCGCGGCCCTACGATGATACCGGTTGGACGCTCGGCGCGTTGCGCAACGTCAAGACGGTCCGCGTGACTGACAAGGCTGTGCTGCAAACTCCAATGACTCTGTTGAAGCAGGACGCGAGGGTAACCGGTAATGTTTCGCCATCAGCCGCGCCCGTGGCATATGTCGTCAACCACAACGCGGAGAATTCCTTGATGACTCTGCGTTACAAGTTGAAAGATCTGAAAATTGAAGCGGCAGAAGAAGCGTTTGAAGCGGCCGGCCAGAAATTTAATGCGGGCAGTTTCATCATCAAAGCCGCGGACAACACAGGCGACTTGAAACAGGCATTGTCCGGGCCAGTTGCGGACTCCGGCCTCAAAGCGGTCGGTGTTGATAAGTTGCCACAGATCAAAACTCACGCACTCTCAGTTCCGCGGATTGCGATCCTTCACACTTGGACGAACACGCAAAACGACGGTTGGTTTCGCATTGAATTCGATCGGCTGCAAATTCCTTACTCGTACATCTCCGATCAGGTGATTCGTAATACACCGAATCTGCGCGAGAAATATGACGTCATCATCTTTCCTCCAGTTGGAGGTTCTGCGCAGGCAATAGTCAACGGCATGCCCATGCGCGGTGCGCCGATTCCATGGAAGGCAAGCGATGTCACGCCGAACATGGCACTGGCGCCTGACCAGACAGATGACATGCGCGGGGGTATGAGCCTTGCTGGAGTCGTGAACCTGCAAAAGTTTGTCGAAGATGGCGGTCTGTTTATTCCGATCGCGAACTGCTCCAGAGTTCCTATCGACTACGGCATCATTACCGGAGTCACGATTCAGCAGCCCCGCCAGCTCCAGGCGGCGGGATCCGTCTTCAACAGCACGTTTGCGGATCGTCGCAGCCCGATTGCCTATGGCTACACTGAAACGCTGCCGGTTTACTTCAATCAAGCGCCGCTGTTT
>DASYPX010000120.1:0-25839 GCA_036006125.1 Pyrinomonadaceae bacterium
GGCGCGTGTCGCGTCGCCGTCCGGCGCCACCCAGAGAGTGAGGAGGCCGCTGGCCACGACGTTGACGAATTTCGTCCCGTCGTCGGTCATGCCGAGCGCTCGGTGCTGATCCAAATCATTTGTGATTTGCCGCTTTTCACCCGAGGGATACGGCAGGAACCAAAGTTGGGCGCCCGCGCCCGGGTTAGCGCCCGCGACAACCAACAGTCCGCTCATGTCCGGCAGCCATTGCACGGCTCCGCTGAAGGGCCATGGTTCCGGCGTCAGATTGATCTCCGGCCCACCATCAACCGCGAACGCAAGTACCCGACTTTGTCCGCCCACGGTGAAGACGCTGGCGGCAATTAGCTTGCCGTCCGGAGACCACGACGGCTGGGTGAAAAATATTGGGGCGAATCTTTCCGGCTTTTTCTTAACGGCCAGACTCTGTTCGCCGCTACCGTCAAGATTCGCCAGCAGCAGCGCGCTCTGATCCTCAGCCGGAAAGTTTCCGCGCACGAAGGCCATTCTGCGCCCATCAGGCGAAAAAGTTACCGGGCCATCAATCTTCTCGAGAATCTTTACAGGTGTGCCGCCGAGAATCGGCGCGCGATATAACGTGCCCGCGTCAAAATTTGCTTTTACGATATAGAAAATCTCGCGACCATCGGGCGAAAACGTAAGACCAAAAAATCCGACAGCGGCAGGCGGCACGATCATTTTGTCGTTGGGGCTGCTGACCTGGCGAATCCACAAGCTTTGTTTATTGGCATCACTCAGGCAGTAAACCAGGTAGTTTCCGTCACTCGACAAACGCGCGTCGATGACCTTGCCGGAATTAGTGATACGCGTGAGGGTGGTCGACGCAAAGTGCTGACGCTTAGAGCGATTCAGCAGTTTATAAAGCCCGATAGCACCGCCCACCACTATCACCAGCGCGACCAAGCCAGTAAGAGCAAAACGAAATCGGTGCCGCTTTAGCTCAACACTCAAAGCCTGGCTGATCATGGTGACGGCGCCTGCGTCTTCCGCGGTTTGGGCGGCCGGAACCGCCGCGCTCGTGGCAACTCCCGTGGTAGCGCGCGCAGAAGACGTCCCGGAACCGGTCGATTGAACCAGGCGTGCCTGAAATTCGAGATCCTGCTTGAGGCTCTTGAGGTCAGATAAAAGGTCGCCAATCAACTGGTACCGATCATCCGGATTCTTCTGCAGAGCCCTGGCGATGATATTCGTCAGCTCTGGCGGCGCGTCCGAGAGCAACTGCGACACCGGAGGCGGATCGGTTTTTAAGATACTCGCGAGGACGTCGCTTGGGGTTTCACCGTCGAACGGCTTGCGATGCGTGACCATCTCGTAGATCACAGCGCCGAAACTGAAAATGTCTGAGCGCGCATCGACCGTTTTGCCACGCGCTTGCTCGGGGGACATGTACCCGGCGGTCCCGATGATTACGCCCGAACCTGTGCGCACCTGTTTGGTCACAGCCTCTTCGGCCGGCACATCGTCGGGTTGCTGGGCCAGTTTTGCCAAGCCGAAATCCAGCACCTTCACGTAGCCGTCAGGACGCAACATGATGTTTTCCGGCTTGATGTCGCGATGCACGATCCCCGCCCGATGTGCCGCCGATAAAGCATCGGCGACCTGGATTGAAATAGTCAGCGCGTCAGCGAGTCCAATCGCCGCACGCGACAGACGTTGGCGCAGCGTTTCGCCCTCGACGTATTCCGTCGCGATGACGTGTGTTGATTCCGATTTCAGAATTTCATAAATCGTAATGATATTCGGATGATTTAGCGCTGAAGCCGCGCGCGCCTCCTGCTCAAATCGCCGCAACCGTTCCTGGTTTTTCGTAAACGAACTTGGCAGGATCTTCAGCGCGACCTTGCGCCCGAGTCTACGGTCGTGCGCGAGGTAAACCTCACCCATGCCGCCGCGACTAATGAAGGAAACAATCTCGTAAGCGCCGACTGTGATGCCCTTTTTCAATTCCGCAGGTTGGCTCGTAATCAAGGTCGCCGCGGTCTCATACGCCGGCGAGTCGATAAAGCTGCCGTCCTTTTCCGCTGAAGCCAGCAACGATTCAACTTCCCGCCGCAGCTCGTCGTCGCCATCACACGTTTGCGCGACAAAGCCCATTCGCGCCGCCGCTGGTTTGTCCAGCGCGGCGTGAAATATCTCCTTAACTTTTTGCCAGCGTTCGGGTGTCATCGCGAAGAGTCCTGAAATACTCCTTCGTCTATTAACGCGGTTTCCAGTCGGGAACTCCCTCAACCTGGCTATTCGAGCTTCTGGCGCAGCCAGGCGCGCGCCATTTTCCAGTCGCGCTCGACCGTCGCGTGACCCAGTCCCATCACTTCCGCCGTCTCGTCAATCGACAAGCCGCCGAAAAAGCGCAGTTCGACAATCCGCTCCTGCTGCGGATCGAATTGCTTCAATTCTTCCAGCGCTTCGTGAACCGCAAGGACGTCGACCTCAGGCGTTTCCGCGATCGCTCGCGCGCTGGTAATCGAGAGTCTCTGTTGATTTGTGCCGCCGCGTTTTGCGGCCCGATGCTGGCGCGCATGATCGACCAAAATGCGCCGCATCAATTGCGCCGCAACACCGTAAAACTGTGCGCGATTTTGCCAGCGAGCCTTTTGGTCAACAAGCTTTAGATACGCCTCATTAACCAGCGCCGTCGGCTGCAACGTATGGTTTTGTCGTTCGCCGCGCAGGTAATTACTCGCCAGCCGCCGCAGCTCGCCGTAAACGAGTGGCATCAGCTTGTCGAGCGCGGCTTGATCGCCCTCGCCCCATTTCACCAGCAGTTGCGTGACGCTTTCGGCGGGCATCGGAAGTCTCGCCAATCGGCGGCGAGATTCTACAACAATCGCTCGGCCGTGGTGAGGGAGTTTCCGATTGTCCTCCGCGTTATGAGGTAGGAGGATGAAAGTCATGAAAAAACAGATCTACCCAGCGGCAACGATGTTAATGCTGATCGGAATATTGGCCGTAACCGCTAAAGCGCAGTCCGTCAATGGTGTGAGCATCCGCGCGAACATCCCCTTCGAATTCAGTGTCGGCGACAAGCTATTGCCGGCGGGAGAGTACCGCATTCAGCAAGTGAATCCGAGTTCAGATGTTGCGATGCTCCAGATCGCGAACGCGAACGGCGAGGCGCGCGTATTGGTGCGAGTTCAGTCGATGCGCGCCCGCGACACGAACCGAACGGCGCTAGTCTTTAATCGATACGGCAGCAACTACTTTCTGTCGACGCTGGCGATTGAAGGATCGGTGGATGCGTGGCAGGCGCCCAAATCGTATGCTGAACGTAGCGTTGGACGTGAACTCGCCGCGCTGAGGATAAACGGCGAAAAGGTTGCCGTTCTCGCGCGCTAGCTGCGACGAAGTTTCGAATCAGCACGCAGTCGATTTAATCAGGAGAACTCCACTGCGCGGCTGAACAAGCGATCACCCGGAACTTAACGGTTTCGGGTGATTGCCTTTTTGGTACGCGCAAAACTTGACCATGGTCGAAGGCGCTAATATCGTTTTGTTGTTTGGCAACAAAGCCGCTCATCATCGCGATCGACGGACCATCGGGCTCGGGCAAATCGACGCTCGGCCGGATGTTGGCGCGCGAACTGGGTTTGCTTTACATCGATACGGGATCAATGTACCGCGCCGTGGCGCTCGCCGTGATTGAATCGACATCGGTCAACAAAACTGACGATGTTGCGGTTGGCTTATTGGCGGAGCGAATCGATGTTGATTTGGCGGGCGATCCTGACTCGTTGTGCGTCAGCCTGAACGGCCGCGATGTTTCGGAACGAATCAGGGACGAAGACGTGACGCATGTGTCGTCAATCATCTCGACGATTCCGGCCGTGCGCCGCGCCATGGTGCAGCGGCAACGCGAGCTCGGCGCGCGCGGCGCAGTGATGAATGGCCGCGACATCGGTACGGTTGTTTTTCCGAACGCCGACGTAAAGTTCTTTTTGGATGCAGACATCAAGGAACGGGCGGAACGACGGCTGGCTGAAGAGCGTGAACTTAATGCGGCGGCGACTTACGAACAGACTTTGGTGGACATCACCGAACGCGATCGCCGTGACACTACGCGAGCCGATTCGCCCTTATTAGCGGCTGATGATGCTATTGTGGTTGATTCGACCGGTATGTCGATTGACGACGTCTTCCAAAAGATGATGACGATCGTGAAGGAACGGACGACATGAAGATCCTCAAATTCAGTTTCAAGAACGAGGCGATTTGGATGGTCGCTTTGTCGACTGCACCGCTGGCGATCGCATTGCTGGCAGTCGTGATTGTGCGACTGCTACGCTGACGAGCCAATCGGCAATCACAAATCGGAAATCTAAAATCCAAAAGTGTTCACCGGAATCATTGAAGAACTCGGCCGCGTGCGTGCGGTGGAAAAACGTGGCGAAGATGCGCGGATCGTAATCGAGGCGCACACGGTCAGCGAAGGCTCGCGCGACGGCGATTCAATCTCAGTGAATGGCGTATGCCTGACCGCGCTGGATGTGAAAACTGATTCGTTTGCCGCGGATGTATCAAAAGAAACTCTGTATCGCTCAACGCTCGGAAAGTTGCAGGCCGGCTCACCAGTAAATCTCGAGCGCGCGGTGACACCCGCAACTCGCCTGGGTGGGCACCTGGTTCAGGGCCATGTTGACGCAACCGGCACTTTTCTCGGCTCTGAAAATCACGGCGACTCATGGACGTTTCGGTTCGGGTATCCGAAAGAGATTGCACAGTATCTCGTCTTCAAAGGCTCCGTCGCGGTCGACGGCATCAGCCTGACGATTGCGAATCTCACCAACGAGTACTTCGAAATCGCGGTAATTCCCAAGACGCTGGAACTAACGAACTTTTCGCATTTGAGGCCGCATGATGAGGTGAATCTGGAAGCGGACGTGATTGCAAAGTATGTTGAACGAATGCTGGGAGATCGGGAAATCGCTCGGCCCGCCGGCTCTTGAATCGCCAAAGACCCACCCGCCGCGATAACATACCTTCAATTCGAATTCCAGATTTCAGGTTCTAAATTCCAAAAATGTCGCTCGCTTCCATTCAAGACGCTGCCGCCGATATTCGCGAAGGGCGAATGATCATTATCGTGGACGATGAAGACCGCGAGAATGAAGGCGATCTGGTTTGTGCGGCAGAAAAGGTCACGCCGGAGATCATAAACTTCATGGCGCGGCACGCACGCGGTCTGATTTGTCTGCCGCTGACTGAAGATCGGTGCGATGAATTGCACCTCTCGCCACAGGTTTCAGACAACACGTCGCGTCTGGGGACAGCGTTTACTGTTTCGGTCGAAGCGCGACGCGGCGTGACGACGGGAATCTCCGCAGCCGATCGCGCCACCACAATTTTAACGGCGGTTGATCAGCGTACGAAGCCGCAGGATCTGGCGCGACCCGGTCACATTTTTCCGCTGCGCGCCAAGAAAGGTGGTGTGCTGGTGCGGCCCGGACAGACGGAAGCCGCCGTGGACATTGCGCGCATCGCCGGACTTTATCCGGCAGGCGTCATCTGCGAAATCATGAACGAAGACGGCACGATGGCGCGCTTGCCGCAGCTCAAAGACTTTGCGGTGATGCACGGCCTGAAAATCATCAGCGTCGCCGATCTCGTTCGCTATCGCATTCAAAAAGAAGTGTTGGTGCGACGCGCAGTGGAAACGGATTTACCGACCGTTTACGGTAAGTTTCGCGCCATCGCTTTCGAAAACGCCATCAACGGTGACGTGCATCTGGCGATGGTGATGGGCGACGTACGCACTGAGGAACCCGTCATGGTTCGTGTGCACACTGAGAATGTCACCTGCGACATGTTCGGATCGACCATCGACGACACGGGGTATCAGTTGCGTCGCGCTCTGGAAAAGATCGCGGAAGCCGGACAGGGCGTCGTTTTGTACCTTCGACAAAGTGAGCACGGCCTCGACTTGATTCACCAGTTGCGGACGTATGCGCTGATGCAGGAGCGCGGCGTCAGCAAACGTGAAGCGAGCGCTGAAACCGGTTACGGATTGAATCGCGACTATGGCATCGGCGCGCAGATTCTTCATGAACTTGGCTTGCGAAGGATTCTGCTGTTGACGAATCATCCGCCGAAAATCACGGCGATCGAAGGCTTTGAACTGGAAGTGATGGGCAACGTGCCACTCGGAACTCCCGCGTCAGAAGAGGGGTCAGAGATTAGAGAGCAGGGATTAGTATTCGAACAGTCCGAGACCTAACCTAATTCCGCGTGAACGACCCCGGAGTAGAGATTTGAGATTAGTATTGAATATTCCGGAAACCGGCCTCTAACCTCTAGCCTCCAGCCTCCGATATTGGTATCTTAAACTTCCCCTGATTTCAGTTAAGAAAACTGACTTCTGTTTTTCGGGCTCTCCTGTAAAATCTCGTGACCGATTCAGCCGCTGAGGCGGCGATGCGTAGATGCCTGTGAACGAACCAGAGCCTGACGCACAGAAAAGCGGCGCGCCGCCCACACGACGCAGACGCCGCATCGTTACTCGCCGGAATGCCATCATTGTCGGCATCCTCGTTGTCGTCGGCGCGATCGCGCTCGTCTTGATTGCGCTCTTGAGTTATCGACTCGGCTATGTCGATGCTTATATCGCCGGACAGGTAAAGGACACACTGGGAAAATATGGAATCCGCGCTGAGATTCGCGAATTCCACACCGCGATTACACCACAGACCGTCGAGATGCTGGGCGTCGAACTTTACGATGCGCAGACCGGCGAGAAGCTCGGGAAAATCGATCGGCTGCTGGCCACCGTTCGCGTCGAAGATCTTTACGCTGTTAACCTTCAGCGCAATATAAATCTCAAAGACTTGCAGGTTGAGGGTCTCGAGCTGTGGGTGAACTTCGACGCTCAGGGCCGCTCGAATTTTCGCAATGTTCATATTCCACCGCCTGAGCCGAATCAGCGAATCCTGTTTGCTTATTCGACTGCGCACATCGATTTAAAGAATGCGCTAATACACTACGGAGATGCGCTGCACCGTTTGTCGGGCGAAGCGCGTAACGTGCAGGCGACGATTCAGCCCGATGACCCGAACGCACCGTCTTCAAGCTGGATGAACACGGTATCGTTGAGCGCGACGAATTCGACATTCGCATACGACAACCGGCCAATCAACAACATCAACATTGAAGCGCGCGGTCGCGTCAACCAAATTCGCGCGGAGATTCAGGAGCTGAAACTGCGTTCACCGGTTGCCGAAGCGACGTTGAGTGGCGTGATGGGCGACTGGCGCAAGCTGCAATACAACTTCAACGTAACTTCGACCGTCGATCTGACGCAGCTTTCCGACGTGCTCGCTTCCGGCACCGCGCTGCGCGGCGTCGGAAATTTCTCGGGCACGATTACCGGCGAAGGTGAGAAGTACCAGGTAACAGGCGGCGTTAAATCTGACGCGCTGGCTGCGGCCGGCGTGCGTTTGCAAGGCCTCAACGTCACCGCAAAAGGAACGGGACAGGGGGCAAGCTATGACTTTAACGGCCGCGCGGTTGTTGAACTGCTGAACGCGGGCGATTTTCAGTTGAATGCAGTGCAAGTCACCGGCGGCGTCATGGGCACCGGGTCGGATTTTCGCTGGGTCGGTGAACTGCGCGCCGCGGCGGAGAAAAGTTATGGGACCACCATTACGGGCTTGTTGCTGCGTGACGCGGTCGCCGAATACAAAGACGGGGTGCTCACGGCTTCCGCCCCGCAACTTACCGGTAATGCGCTGACGACTGCGGCTGCGCGAGTGGCCGGTGGAATTCAAGCAAATGAGATTCGCGTGCGATCAGCGGATGGGGTGACGACCGCGACGATTGCCAGCGCGAAGGCCGGCAAGATTCAAGCGGCAAAAGCGACCATCGACGGCGTCACGGCAAAAAATATTGAAGCCAACAGTCGTGGCGGTGTCACGAATGTCACCGTCAAAGAACTGCAAGTGGGCGCCGCCAACTTCTCGGGCGCACAAACCGGCAGCATCAATATCGCCGGAGTGCGCCTTGCAATTCGCAACGGTCGCGTCGAAGGAACGACGAGTGACATCAACGCGGGGACAGTCAAACTCGAAAACGGTCAGGTTGAAAATGTAAAGCTGGCGAAGCCGGCATTCACGCTTGAACCATCGGGACGTTATCGCGCGAGCGCCGATCTGAGTTTGGGTGGCGGTGTGCTCGGTGAAATGAAACTCGGGCCCGCGCACGCCGCGGTGGTCGCGTCGAGCGATCAAATTCAACTCACGAACTTTGTCGCTGAAGCACTGAACGGTCGCGCCACTGGTAACGCGACGATCGCGTTGACGAAAAGCGGAACGTCAAAAGTATCGAGTGACTTCAATAACTTCGATCTCGGCTCGATGATCGCACTCATATCTGGCCGCGCAATCCCGGTTGCCAGCCGAGCGACCGGTCGCGCCGACCTCACTCTCACAGACACTGATATCTCGACGGCGACCGGAAGCGTCAATGCGCAACTGCAGGGCGCGCCTACAACGAATGACCTGGCGCCGCTCTCGGGTGATGTGGCAGTCACTGCCAATCATGGATTGTTTCAAATTCAGCGAGCGAGCTTACAAACCGCGGCAACCACCCTCAAGGCCGCCGGACAATTTTCAATCGACGAGCCTGTTTCAAACCTACGCGTCGACGTTGCCTCGACAGACGCATCGGAAATTCAGCGGCTGCTGATCACGTCCGGCGCGCTTCCGGAAGTTGAAGAGCAATTTCACACTTACGGCATCGACCTTGGCGGCAAGCTCAATTTCAACGGGACGTTGGCGGGGGCCTTGAAGGATCCACTTGTCAGCGGCCATGCCGAACTGGGTTCGCTTATCATGAACGGACGCGATCTCGGATCTCTCAGCGCGAACGTGACCTCGACGGCAACTGAAACCCGCGTCGATAACGGCCGGCTAAGTCAGCCAAACGGTGGCGGCGCGCAATTCGCTCTGCTGATTCCGCGCACGGGAGAAAGCAACACCTCGATCGAAGCGACACTCGATCGAATGGATGCCGCCAATTTAATTGCGGCGCTGCCCATGACACGTGAGACGCGGGCCCAAATCGGCGACACTGAAGCTGAGGCGTCAGGCTCTGTAAAAATCACCGGGATCCCGAACAACATGTCGGGCGTCGCGGACTTGCGATTCGGCAAAGGCCGTCTGGCGGGCGAGCCTCTGCAAAGCCTCACCGCGCACGCGACGTTCGTCGGCTCAAGCGTCAACGTCGAGACTCTTGATGCGAATTTCGATGCTGGTCACATTGCCGGCAATGGTAAGTTTGACACGAAGACCAAAGCCTTTGATGTGAAGTTCAACGGTGATCGTGTGCAGCTTGAGCGCTTAGCGGCGTTTTCAAGCAGGCCGGGGCTGCCACAGCTCGGTGGCACTGCGAGTCTAACGGCGAGTGCCTCAGGCAATTTCGACGATGTCACCAGCTGGCAGATCAACTTTAACGGCGAGAGCAACGACGTCACAATCGATGGTCGCGCGGCAGGCGCGCTGAAGCTCGTCGGTGTTACTGAAAACAAACAACTCAACGTTACGTTCACCACGACCGGTCTGCTCGGCGCAAACCCACAGACCATCACCGCGCGTGTCGATCTCTCGAATGAAAAACTTCCGGCGGTCGTTGAATCAACAATCACCGCAGCCGACCTGACACAGGTCTTGAAAATCCTCCTGCCGGAAACCAACGTTGCCGTCAGCGGTCGCGCGACGGGTACGCTGAAACTCTCCGGCAATTTGATGACCGAAAATGATCAGGGCGAAGAAGTGTTCTCATGGCGCGGCCTTACCGGTTCTGCGACATTTAACGAACTGACCATCAACGTCGCCGACGTGCAACTTGCGCCGATCGGCCCACTGGTCATCGATTTCGCGCCGAATGAATTGAACTTTCACGAGACTCGCTTCACCGGGCCGGGTACAAACGTGACGCTCGCCGGGACAGTCGCGACCGGACCGGGAGGCCGCGAGAACCTCGACGTTAACGGCGACGTGAACTTGAGAATTTTTAGCGGCATCTCGCCCGACGTTTTTTCATCAGGCGTCGCGAAACTCTTCCTACGCGTGACGGGCACTTACGACGATCCGCGCATGTTGGGAACGGCTGAAGTGTCCGGCGCCTCGGTTTCAGTCTTCTCAGGCGATCAGACGATCACAGTTTCAAACCTCACCGGTTTGATTCGTTTTAACTCGAATCAGGCACAAATTGAGCGACTGGAAGGGATGCTTGGCGGCGGCAAGGTGACGGCTTCGGGCGGCGCCCTTTTAACGGGTTCCGCCCGCGGACGTTTCGCCATCAGCGTGCGTGGAAACAACGTTACGCTGAATTACCCGAAAGACTTTCGCTCAACAGTGACGGCTGATCTCTCTGTGAGCGGCGATTTGCAGAACCAGTTCATCACTGGTTACGTGAATGTGAAGCGCACCGAATACACGAAGGATGTTGAACTCGCCGACCTGATCAATCAGCGTCCGGAAACAACCATCGAGGAAGGCGGCCAGTTTAGCTTTGCTGAAACCGCGGTGCTCGACAAGGTACGCGTCGAAGGTCGCAACGCCCTCGTCATGCGCAACAATCTCGGCGATGTCGTGGCGTCGGTGAACCTGCAGCTTGATGGACCCATTGGCGATCCGATTATTCAGGGACGGGTGACGGCGACGCGTGGAACTCTGAACTTTCGAAATAGTCCGTACGAGATTACGCGTGGCCTGGTTGATTTTCCCGGACGTCTCAGCGCCGATCCGATTCTGAACATCGAAGGCCAAACCGTAATTCGCGGTTATCGCGTGACGGCAGGCATTACGGGTCCGCTCTCGCATCCGCAAACGATCGTCGGGTCTGAGCCGGCGTTGCCCCAGGCCGATGTTGTTTCGCTGATTCTAACTGGTTCACTCTCCACTACCGACCAAAGCACGTCAGTGTTGGCACAGTCGGGATTAGGCACTGCCGCGAGCCTGCTGACGGATGCGCTGATCAATGCCCCTGTTTCGCGTGCGAGCAATAAACTTTTCGGACTGAGCCGTTTGGAAATCAGTCCGGTTATTGCCGGCAACGGTTCGACGCCGACTGCGCGACTGACGGTCGCGCGCCGCATCAGCAAGGACGTGACGGTTACGTATTCAACGAATCTGGCCTCCGATCCGAATCAGATACTGGCCGTCGAATACCGCGTATCGAACCGTCTGTCGTTCGTCGCGCAGTACGAGCAGGGCTCGCTGCGTAATCTGAGCACGCATAGTAACAATTACAGTTTTGAAATCCGGTTCAGGAAGAGATTTTGAAGAGACAGGCGGCAGCAGGCAGAACGCAAAAGGCAGGATGCAAAAGGCAGATGTTGGTTTTCTGCCTTTTGCCTTTTGCCTTTTGCCTTCTCTTTTCAGCCGCCGCCTTCGCCCAGGTCGGCGACTACGAACATCGTCCCGTTACTTCAGTCGAAGTCGTTCTCGAAGGCACGCCGGCAGATGCCGCCGCGGTCGCCGAATTTCAAACACTTCTCAGAATCAAAGCCGGCGCCGAGTACACTGCCGTCGCCGCGCGCCAGTCGTTACAGGACTTGTTTGCTTCCGATCGCATCGCGAATGCCCGCATCGAAATCACTGAAACCCAGCCCGGTACGACCCTGTCTCCAGTTCGCGTTCGCTTTGTGGTGCAGCGGCAACTGGTCATAGCCGGTGTCACCGTAAACGTGGGTGTCCCCGCAGGTGTACCGCTGGCCACTGATGAAATTCGCGCGCGGTTGAATCTGCTTGAACCCGGACGCCGTCTGTCGCTGCTCTCGATCGAACGGAACGCTGACGAGATTCAGGCCTACCTGCGCGATCGCGGATACTTCAACGCCACTGTTGAACACACCGAAGTGCCAGATCCGGCGGACGCAACCGGCACACGCCGGCGCGTCATTTACAACGTGACCCCTGGACAGCCGGCGCACGTCGCGACATTCGACATCGCCAGGGATCTCGACATCGAGACAGTTAAGCCGACCCTGAAGTTACAACCGGGCGCTTTGTTCACGCGCGACGTGTTAGGCGAAGACGTCAACCGCATCCGGCAAGCGCTCCTCGCGAAAGGCTACTTGTCACCGACATTGAATGATCCGCGCGTCGAACGAAATCCGGAAACGAATGAGATCAAAATCGAAGTAAGTGGCAATCGTGGCCCGGTCGTCAACGTTATTTTCAAGAACTACACGTTGAGCGAGAAAAAGCAACGCGAGCTTCTGCCTTTGAAGCGGGAAGGGAATCTCGACATCTCAGTCATCGAAGAAGGCGCGCGCCGCGTAAAGAATCGCTTGCAGGAGCAGGGTTACTTCTTCGCGGAGGTCACTTCGCTGTGCACCGTGACTCCACCTACGCCGAATACCGTCGCGAATGGCAGTCGCGAGACGTGCGAGAACCTGATTCCGGAGGCGCTGACCGGCCACACGGTGACTGTGACATACGACGTCGATCTGAAACGCCGCCTGACGCTAACCGACATTCGCGTCACCGGAACGAGCAAACTCACGCCCGACGACATTGCGGAAGAACTGAAGTCGCAAAAAGCCAGTTCGATTTCCTTCTTGCCCTTTATCGGCGGCCTCGGACGCGGGTACACGAGCACGACAATCCTGGAAGAAGATCGCCGCACCGTTGAAGCGCACATGCGTGAGCTGGGCTACCGGCATGCGAAGGCCACCGTATTGCAGGGCATCTCGCTAACCGGAGACAGCCTGATCATTACTTTCAACGTTGAAGAAGGCCCGCTTACGCGCGTCGCCGAAGTCGAAGTTCGGGGCGCGACCGTTTTCGATCAAGACCGACTGCACAAGGAAATCACTATCAACAAAGGCGAGCCTTACTCGCGCTCGCAAGTGCGCGGCGACACCGATCGCCTGCTCAACCTCTACGCCCACGAAGGCTACATCGAAGCGGAAGTTCGGCCCGCCATCGATGAGTTGCCGAAACAAGGTGAAGACGAACAAGTGCGTGTCGTTTTCAATGTTACCAAGGAAGGCGCCAAAGCCATCGTCAACGACATCGTCATCAATGGCGTGACGGGCGACGCCGGCACGCAGCGAACGAAGCGCGACGCCATTATTCGTGCGATCCCGCTAATGCGCGGCGATCCGCTCCGCGCCGACAAGATCACTGAGGCTGAACGCGCGCTGTACGTGACCGACGCTTTCCGGCAAGTGCTGATTAGTCAGCAGCCGGCGGGCGAGATGGCGACGGGTGAAAAAAAATACGACGTCATCATCGATGTCGAAGAGAAAAAGCCGCGCGTGATTGAGTATGGCGGCGGCTATTCGAGCGATACCGGCGTGCTCGGGCTGATGGAACTGACGAACGTTGATTTCATGAACAAGCTGCGCAGTGCCGCAATCAGGTTACGTGGCAGCCAGCGTCAACAGCTCGTGCGCTTTGAGTTTCTCGACCCGCGCTTTGCGCGTTATCGCAAAGATCAGTTTGCGCCGCTCGGCGTGTCGCTTCAGTACCTGCGCGATTCAACGATCACCCGTTTCTTCCGCTCGACGATTGACAAAGGCACTTTCGGCATCGTGCAGCGTCTGGATGAGCACGGCAACCCGATCGACGAATTTGGAAACCCAGTAGGCGACCCGGAGATCGATCGTTTCACGTTCACGATTGAGACGCAGCGCGTGTTTAGTCAGGCACAGCGGAGCATCGTCTTCTTTCGTTACGCCTATGAAGACGTACGGCTCCGTAATATCGAAAGTCTGCTGGTCAAGGACATTTTGATTCCAGATCAAGTGGTGCGGCTTTCGCGTTTCGGCACTTCGTTTGTAATCGATACGCGCGAACGTTGTGAACGCCGTTTACCGGGCGCCATCACGACCGAAGAAGAACACATTCGCGGTGGCGAAGTCTGCCGATACAACCAAACAGACGCGACCCGCGGCCATTATTTGACGGCGGACTTTAGTTGGGCGGCGAAAGCTTTGGGCGGTAACACTTCATTCACCCGATTCCTCGCGACGTATCATACGTACTACAAGGTGCACGCCGCGCGAAATACGGTGCTGGCGGGCAATCTCACCGTTGGCATGGCACAGCTTTTTGGTATTCGCGACAAGAACGGCAACGGACACATTGACGATTTCGATCGTTTGTTACCGATTAGCGAGCGTTTCTTTTCCGGTGGTTCAACCACCTTACGCGGATTTCCGTTTGAAGAGGCAGGGCCGCGACAGGTAATCGTACCGCAGGGTGATTTTCGCGACTCCAAGGGTAACCTGATCCGTTTGAATCCGTTCACTGTTCCGATTGGCGGTAATGCTGAGGTGGTGCTGAATTTGGAAGCTCGCGTGCCGATGACGCGCAACGTCCAGATCGTACCTTTTTATGATGGCGGCAACGTGTTTCGCAGTATTGGCGACGTCTTTCATCCGAAACCAATCACGCCAACCGGAAATTTTCTCGAGGATCTGAATGCGGAGAACTTGCGGGTTCGTTGGAGTCATACGGTGGGGCTAGGCTTTCGTTTCAAGACGCCTTTGGGCGGCGCGCTGGCGGTCGATTACGGCTTTCTGCTGAATCCCTCGCGCTTTTTGATTCCGCAAAACCTGAACACGATGAACCCAACGACAGCAATCTTTCAGTTGCATCAGGGACAATTCCAGTTCAGGTTTAATCAGACGTTCTAGCAGTAAAGAGCAAAGAGGAGGAGCAAAGCGGAAACCAAAAATAATGAAAATGAAAAATAGAAACTGGAGCGAACGAACGTACGTGAGAAAGCGTGACGCTCGTAATGGTGATCCCATCGCTCGCGCTTGTGGTTCGAAAAGCGATTTGCAGTTTTCAGTTTTCACTTTTCAATTTTCATTTGTCTTTGCTCTTTGCTCTTTGCTCTTCGCTTTTTGCTCATCAGCGAGCGCGCAAAAAGTTCCCGACAAAATGGTCGCCACCGTCACGAATGGTTCGCGCGCGACGCCTGACCTGATTACTTATTCCGATCTCGTCTGGCAATTGGCGCTCGAGCCCGGCAGGCCGGTGCCCGATCACCCAGGTTCTGCGGATCTGAATCACGCGTTGCGGCTGTTGGAAGATCAGCTTTTGATTCTGCAGGAGGCGCGCAAACTACCGAGCGCGGATACAGCAGAAGGCATTGCGGCGCGGGACAAAGAGGTTGACGCGCGCCGCAACGAGCTGGCCCAGGTGTTCGGCGGGGCTCAACGCCTGCAGGAGCGAATGGCGCGCGTCGGGTTGACGAGCGAACAACTGGATCTGATTTTGCGAGATCGTGTGATGGTCGACCAGTATCTCGATTTTCGTTTTCGGGCGTTTACGATCGTAACGGAGAAGGAGATTCAGGATCGCTATGACCAGACCTACGCCCGACTTAAGAACAGCGGCCGCATCGTTCCAACACTGGAAGAAGTCCGCAGCCGAATCAAAGACGAACTAACGGAACAAAAGATTGAAGCGGACATTGATAAGTTTGTCGACGATTTGCGCGACCAACCAGGAACTGAGATTGTGGTTTTGAATGCTGTTTAGAGAGACGTGCTTCGTACTTTGTACTTAGTGCTTTGTACTACCTCACGGCCACGGCTGTTTACACATCAAAGTACAAAGGACAAAGTACGAAGTACCGCTGCTTAAATGAACGACGAATCTGAAAACCGCGTTCGTCCGCGCGTTGGCCTCGCGCTTTCGGGTGGCGCCGCACGCGGTATTGCGCACGTCGGGGTGTTGCGTGCGCTGGAAGAAAGCAACATTCCCATCGACGCGATCGCCGGCGCTTCGGCGGGTGCCTTGATTGGCGGCTCGTACGCGGCCGGGTTGTCGATTGAGGAACTCTTATCCATGGCCCGCCGGTTCCGTTGGCGCCACACAGCTCGTTTGTCGTTTTCACGACTCGGGCTGCAGTCAAACGCGCGAATGGAAAAGTTTCTGCGCGAGCACCTGCCGGTCACCCGTTTTGAAGATCTCAAGATTCGGTTCGCCGCGCTGGCAATGGATTTGCACAAAGGCACTCCGGTGGTTTTTCGTGATGAAGGAGATTTGCCGTTTGCGATTCGGGCGAGCGCTTGCATTCCCGCGGTCTACACTCCGGTACGCGACCCGCAGGGTCGTTGGCTGGTAGACGGCGGCCTCGTCGCCAGCCTGCCCATCAGGTATGTGCGCGACCTGGGCGTCGATGTCCTGATAGCGTGCGATGTTAATCTTGATGGCGCCCGTTTTTTCAAAGATCCGAAAACGGCACTCGGCGTGCTTGCTCACACCTTTGTCGCCGTCGAGCGTATTGTTGCCAATCAGGATCGGGCGGACGCCGATGTTCTGATTACACCCAAAGTCGGTCATATCCGTTGGGACCAAACGCGTCGCGCAGACGAGTTGCTGCAGGCTGGGTACGACGCAGCCATGGAATCCATGGATCGAATCAAATCCCTCGTCACCCCCGAAGCGGTTTTGCGACCCGAGCCTTCCGTCGCCTAAGCAGTTCAGTCATTCTGCTCTGCTAAATTGCCGCGGTGGCGCGGCATCTAACCTCCAAATCAGAATGGGTATTCGTTCATAAGAAACTCGTCGGTATTCGACGTTTTCTAAGGGCAACGGATTAACGTGATGGATCGCTCAACGTCGGCTCCGGCGGCGTGTCTGTTGACAACGAGTTCTGATCGACAGACGCAACGTCGCAAACTTTCTCTTGACTCAGCGGGACTGCAACGACGGCAACATAAGAGAGCTGCTCGTCGAGACAGAAATCGTCTGTTTGCGCGCACGCTGCGCATCAGCGCTGTCATCCTTCTTATTGTAGTTGCTTTCACCTCAATACTTCTGGTTCGTTCCTACCGCGCTTACGCAAAACTGGTTGACGACCGTCTGGCGCACGGTTACCTGACGACGCGGGCAGGGATATATGCGGCACCGCGAACACTGCGAGTCGGTCAGAAATTGACCCGCGATGGATTAGCGGGGTCGCTTCGCCGCGCTGGATACGTGGAAAGCGACAGCGTCAGTGAAGTTTGGAACGGCAGCTTTACAGTTGCTGACAACTCGATCGAGATCCGCCCAAGCGGCGTCAATAACCTTCCTCCGGTAGTTCGTGTCGAATTCGATCCAATGGGAAGAATCACGAGCTTAATGGGTGACGATGTTCGCTTCGAATCGATCACACTCGCGCCGGAATCACTGACCAATGATAACGAAACGAAGGGTGCAGCCCGACGGCAACTGACTTTCCAGGATATTCCCCCGGTGCTTGCGCATGCGATTGTCTCAATCGAAGATCGACGATTCTTTGAACACCACGGCCTGGACATTTTCGGTGTCGCGCGCGCGCTGATCAGAAACGCTGGAGACGAGCGCATTGGGCAGGGCGGCTCAAGTATCACTCAGCAACTGGTTAAGAACACCTATCTCACACCCGAGCGCACTTTCCGTCGCAAATACGCAGAGGCAATGCTTGCATTCAGTTTGGAACGGCGGCTTTCGAAGCAGGACATCTTCGCGTTGTACTGCAACGAAGTTTATCTCGGACAACGGAACGTCGTCGCAGTGCGCGGCGTCGATCAGGCAGCTCGGATCTATTTCGGCAAAGAATTGAAGGACCTGACACTAAACGAGGCCGCCACGATCGCCGGAATGATTCAGGGTCCATCGCGCTATTCGCCACTGCAGCACAACGAAGATGCGCGCAGGCGTCGCAACACGGTGCTCGGAACGATGGTGCGCGACGGATACATCAGACTTGAGCAGGCAGCAGCAGCCGCGAAAGAGCCCTTACTGGTCGCCAATTATGACCCGGCGCGCGAATCGTCGGCGCCGTATTTCCTCGATTACGTAAACCGGCAGCAATTCGCGCGCAGCAGTGACCACGGCGCGGACACAAACGAACCAGGCGCCCTCAGAGAAGGCGCTCCGATCATCACGACACTCGATCTGGACCTGCAGAGGGCTGCCGATGAAGCGGTGCAGAAGCAGTTGACGCGACTAGAGGAAACGTACAAGTCAGCAAATGCGACGCCGCAGGTAGCGCTGGTCGCGCTCGACCCGCGGACGGGTGAAGTTCTCGCGATGATTGGCGGACGTAATTACGCGGAATCACAACTGAATCGAGCTACTGACGCGAAGCGACAGCCGGGTTCAGTTTTCAAGCCTTTCGTCTATGCCGCCGCGCTGGAATCGGGGATGTCGCCACTTCAGAAGTTCGCTGACGCACCGCAGGAATTCACTTACGCGGGTGGCGCGAAATATCGCCCGGCGAATTTCGGCGGACGATTTTCAATGCGCGATGTGCCGATGCGCGATGGCCTGATCAATTCGTTGAATGTAGTCACCGTCGAAGTGGCAAGCCAGACCGGGCTCGCGCGCACAGCAAACGTTGCCAAAGATTTTGGATTGCCGCGACCTGAACCCTTTCCGGCGCTGGCGCTTGGCACCACCGAAGTGACCCCGCTGCAAATGGTCGCTGCTTACGCGACTTTTGCAAACGGTGGTAGACGAGTCGAACCCCACGTTGTAAGAACTAACACCGCCATCGATTCGGCGCCACAAGTGATTCAGCCGAGCACTGCATTCATCGTCACCGACATGCTGCAAGGTGTCATCGATCACGGCACCGCGATTCGCGCTCGTGACTTATTGAAAACTACCGCGGTCGCCGGAAAGACGGGAACGTCGCGCGACGGCTGGTTTGTTGGCTACACTCCCAATTTGGTTTGCGCGGTCTGGGTAGGCTTTGACGACAACGAACAACTCGGCCTGACCGGCGGCCAAGCCGCATTGCCGATTTGGATGGATTTCATGAAAGCCGCCATCGATCTTCGTCCGGAGCTAGGCGGGAAATCGTTCGCACAACCAAACGACGTCAATGTCGTGGATGTAGATCCCGATACGGATCAGTTGGCCACTGGCGTGTGCCCGCAACACGAACGTGTTGCTGTCCTTGCGGCGCAGACACCTTCCACTGAATGTTATCGGCATAACGTGTACTTCATTCGCGACGACGAGCCGGCTGTAGGTCCCCTGATCACGAGAGTCGAGCCCCAGCGGCGACCTAATCCTTCGCCAAGCCTCGCCGCTCGCACGGACACCACGGTAGAAACTGCTCCGAACGGAAGACGAACTCTGGTCAATGAACTTCGCGTAGTCACGCGATAACACCCCATTTTTCCCATCGGTACTACGCTACCAAACTGAATCCCTTCCGAACATCGCGAACACTGATTTCTGTATCGCTTCACTTCGCGCGGTAATAATTCGTTTAATTCGAGGCAAGACACAGCGCGAATCGGACGGCACATTGCTTGCTCCAATCAATCTGGAATTCGTCAACCTCAAACCCCGACACAAACCATGGTTATTGAAGGAGGTAAATTAATGAGAAAGACTCTAGTGACACTGTGCGGGGCAGCATTCCTCGTGTTCACAATGGCCGTGCTGAGCTTCGGCCAGGTCCAAACAACCACCACAACGAAAGTCCAAACAGTACAAAATCCGGATGGCACTTACACGATCGTCGAATATCCAGTCGGCAAAGAAACGGTCGTGACTTTGAATCCTGTGGGAATTCCCGGCGGCGCGGGCACGGCAACGATTTTGCGCGCTGCGGATGGCACCACGATTAAGGTGAACCTAACCGGCTTACCGGCCGACTTGTCAGCGCTGAACTTGTACGCTGTCGATCCCACCGGAGCAGTTTCGCTGCTCGGACCGATCACGGTAGCAAGTGGCACGGGCACTTTTACGACAACGACACCGCTAACGCGGTTCATGCTCTTTTCATCAGCTGAGGACGCATTGACGGCTTACAACGCCGACACGAAAGTTTTCTTCCGTAGCGCGGTGCCGCAAGGCCTCACTGTGATTCCACTTTCGGCTGCTACGGGCGAGACGGTGGCCGCAGTGGCTGGCCCGACTTCTGAATACGCCGTGCCGATGCTCGGCATTCCTAATTTCAAGAAAGGCGACGACACCAAGCTGAAACTTAATTTCAGCGGTCCCATGGAAGGTGCACGAGCGAACATCTTCATCGAGCCGAACAAGAAAACCAACGCCACTGAAGTCAGGATGGTTTTCCACGATCTGAAAGAAGCGCCAAAGAATACTGCTTATATTCTTTGGGCCGTATCGGCCGACAACCAATTCCAGAATTTGGGTCAGATCGTCAACGTCAAGGGTCGGAATGAAGCCGAAATCAAATCGGACGTTGCGTTCCCGGACTTCGGCTTATTGCTGACCAGTGAACCGCTGGGTGCGACAACCACGACCATCGTCAAACCGACGGGTCATCGAATCGGCGTTATCCAGCTCGTTCCATAACCGAAGCGCATTAAGAAACCGCGCTTGTTAAGGCCGTCAATTGACGGCCTTTTTTGTTTTCTTAAGGTGCGAAATGTAATCGACGGAACGATCCTGACAGCTACTTCGTATAATTGTCGCAAGCCGCAAAAGAACGGCAAAAGAGCCGCGGATTAGAAAGGTTTCAGTTGACCCGATGAAAGAAGCAACCGACGTTTTGAAGATTGTAGGAATGATTTTGCTGGCGCTGTTTGTGCTGGCCGTGGGCGTCCCGCTGGTGTTGGCGGCAGCCGGCGTCGCTCTGGGAATCCTGGGCTTTCTGGTGAGTCTGGCGATCGCACTGATCAAGATCGCCGTCGTCGTGGCGATAATTTATCTCATTATCGTCGGCATTCGCACGGTTCTAAAGTGAGCGACTAAACATTAAACCTGAAATTCACTACATCGCCTTCCTGCATGATGTAGTCCTTGCCTTCCAATCTTAACAACCCTCGGTCGCGTGCGGCAGCGTACGAACCGGCGCGCATCAGATCGTCGTAGCCAACAACTTCAGCGCGAATAAAACCACGCGCAATGTCCGAGTGAATTGCCCCCGCCGCGTCTTGCGCGCGCGAGCCTTGCGGAATTGTCCACGCGCGCGCTTCTTTCTCACCGGCTGTCAGGAAGGACATCAGGCCGAGCACCCGATAGGCGCTTTTGATCAACTGATCGACGCCGCTGCTCCTTACTCCGAGCGATTCGAGATACTCGACTCTTTCTGTGGGAGATAGATCGACAAGGTCGGCTTCAAGCTGAGCACAAATCACGACGCATTCTGATCCTTCGTTCGCGGCCACTTCGCGGACGGACTTCACAAATTCGTTTTCATCAGGCGCGCTCAGTGTCGATTCGCTCACGTTCGCAGCGTGAATCGTAGGTTTCATGGTCAATAAGAAATAGTTTCGCGCGATCGCTCGCTCTTCGTCGCTGAGTAAGACACTGCGCGCAGGCTGAAACTCTTCGAGTGCCGGCTGCAACTTATCAAGTACTCCCAATTCTGCGCGCGCGTTCTTGTCGCCGCCCTTCGCTGTTTTCTGGACGCGTTCGCGACGACGTTCAACCGTCGCTAGATCGGCAAGTGCCAGCTCTATTTGAATTGTCTCAATATCGCGCCTTGGGTCGATCGAATTATCGACGTGCACGACAGCTTCATTGTCGAAACAACGCACCACCTGAATCGTTGTGTCGGTTTCGCGGATGGCGTGAAGGAATTGATTCCCCATTCCTTCGCCCTGCGACGAGCCCCGCACCAATCCCGCAATGTCCACAAATTCGACGCTGGCCGGAACGATGACCTCGGTCTTTACCAGCTTGGCGAGCGGCGCCAGTCGTTCATCGGGCACGGCTACAACGCCGACGTTTGGTTTGCTGGTGGAAAACGCGTAGTTCGCAATTAGCGCGGACGATTGAGCCGTTACCGCATTGAATAGTGTGGTTTTTCCGCTGTTAGGTAGGCCAACAAATCCTGCACGAAGCATTCGTAAACGATATCATGATTTCTTAATCAGCTTGTCCCGTAACGAACATAAAAAGCCTGGGCAAGTTTGCAACTTCACCGGCTCTGAAAAGTTGGAAGTGAGATGGCGCTATCTTATTTTCTGAATTGTTATTGTGATAGTTGGATCGTTGCCGGCGGTCCGACTATAGGAAACCCAATAGCCCGCCTTCGGATAATCGACGCGTTTGAAAATGGAGCCGTCGGCTTTCGCTTCCGCATCAGAGCCAAGGATTTCTTTGGGTGTCGGGACGCCGTTCGCGCCAGACATGAAATCAACGGATATCGCGGTTACTGCGCCGGTCTTGTCGTAATACACCTGTACGGCTTCGTTGTCGTTGAAGACGTAGAAATCCTGCTCCGCACTCTTGTCACGCGGGGTGCCGAGTTTCTTCCGCGCTTCGTCGGCGGCCATACCGATGCGCACGCCGCGAAATTCGTGGAACGCCGGCTGGCCGTCTTCCGGCGTATTGGTAGTTAGCGAACCCTTTGAACGCTGCGCTTGCGCCGACGTCGCCGCGATTAGAGCGAAGGGCGCCACACAGCCGAAAAGAACCAAGCGCGCTCGATTATTTGCAAAGAGTTTCAGGTTAATGCGAAACATCTGAGATCCTCCTTACGCTCCGCTGCCGCTTTCAGGTACGCGGCGGAAGGTGGTCACGCGGTAGGTATCAAAAAAAAGCGTGACCTTTGCGCAGACAATATGCCAAGCTGGAAATGCAGTCAACTGCTTTCGTCAATCGCGGATAGCGAGAGCATTGACTGGTTGAATTCTGGCCTGAGAAGCGTTGCGGGCCTGACAATTGTTAAGTCATTTAGAGCATGCAATGAAGGAGTGTACCGATGAAGATTACAAAGTTTACGCTCTTGTTCCTGGCGATTGTTTCGCTCGCGGTGGCCGCCGCTTGTACCCAACCAGGAACCTCCAACATCAACACAACCAGCCAAACCGTGGCGACGCCCGAGCCGACGCCGGATAAGGATGCTATCGTTGCCGAAATTACGCGCATGGAAAAGGACTGGCCGCGCATTCTCAGAGAAAAAGATGGCGCTGCGGTCCGACGGATGGAGGCCGATGACGTAATCCTGCTGGCTTATACCGGCATGCTTGGGTCAAAGGAACAGGACGTCAAAGATATTGAAGCCGGTAACTTAACGTTCGACTCGTGGGACGTTTCGGAATTAAACGTAAAAGTAATCGACAACGATGCCGCAGTCGCGAGTCTTTTGATGACGATCAAGAACGCCAAGTATACCGACGGCTCGCACACCGAAGACTTTAGCGGACACTATCGCGCGCTCGACACGTTTGCGCGCCGCAATGGTCAATGGCAAGTCGTTGCGTCGAGCGTCGTTAAACTTACTCGCAACGCAGAGCAGTCACTCGCTGCAACCGCGATGCCTAGTCCGGCGGCATCCAGCACGCCGACGACTAAATCTTCGCCGGCGACAAAACCAGCCGCCACGAGAAGGCCGACGCCGCCCCCTCCAGCAAATCAATGATTCGTCGTCCGTCGTCCGGATCATTTGACGGCACGCAAGTTTTGTTATAGAAGCTTTCGCGCACTCTTTCCAAAAATTAAGGAGGAACAGCGATGAAGAGACTTCTCGTGTTCGTGTGTTTTGTGGTGCTCGCCGTGGCTTGTACGCCGACGAGCAATGAAAACACTTCGAATACCAACAAAGCTACTGAAACCAAGGCTTCGGCCCCGCCTTCCGAAGCGGACATAATCGCAAAAGAAAAGGGCGCGTGGGATGCGTTCCGGCACAAGGATGCCGACGCCTTCAAAAAGACCATGGCTCCCGAATACATCGGCGTCGGCTGGGACGGCACGCATGATGTTGCGTCGAGCGTTGCGGCCATGAAAGATGCCGAGCTCACTGATGTGACGTTTGCCGACTGGAAGATGACGACCATCGACAAAGACGCAGTGCTGATCACCTATACCGCGACCGTAAAGGGCAGCGTTAAGGGGAAAGCAATTCCGGATGGACCATATCGCGAGGCGTCCGCCTACGTGAATCGCAACGGGGAATGGGTGAATATTTATTACCAGGAGACGCTTGCGCATCCACCGATGGCAATGCCTTCGCCATCGCCTGGAAAGGAAGGTACGAAGCCAGCCGCAACTCCTGGCGCAAAACCGGGCGAGACTGGTGCTGACGCCGAAGCAAACGAGAAACTCGTTTGGGATTCATTCAAAGCTAAGAACTATGAAGCCTTTGCCTCGTATCTCGCGGACAACTTTACGGAAGTCGAAGATGATGCCGTCTATGACAAAGCAGCTTCAGTCAAAAGCGTGCAAGGCTTCGATGCTTCAAAAGCGGAACTCAGCGAGTGGAAGACCGTCAAGTTCGACGACGATGCCTCGCTCGTAACATACAAAGTCAAAATTGGCGGAATGAAACCCCCTATGGCCGATACTGGTTACCATTCGTCGATTTGGATCAAGCGCGACAACAAGTGGGTGGCGCTTTTCCACATGGGAACGCCGGCAGTGGAGCCAAAGGCCACGGCCTCGCCTGAAATGAAGCCGAGCGCTGAGACCAAGGCTAGTCCGGGAAAGAAGATGTAAACGTCAAAGCGTAAGAACGAACTGAGGAAAGGGCGAGGCTGCCGCTTCGCCCTTTTTTCTATGACCAAATGCCCGGAATCGTGGTCGCGCAGGACGGGCATTTTCCATTCGCAGTGACGTTCATCTGTTTAATCAAATAACCATAACGTTCGACGAGCAGTGCGTCACAACTCGGACAATATGTGTTCTCCCAACGGCCAACCCGTCCCGGAAGATTTCCTGCATAGATGTAACGAAGGCCCGCTTCACGTCCGATCTCGCACGCGCGAATCAACTGTTCCGCCGTTGTATTCGCGTTTCCCTGCATGTGGTAATCCTGATGAAACGCAGTCACGTGCCAGGGAATGTCCGGCGAAACTGACGCGATAAAATCAGCGGCACGTTGCAGTTCGTCTTTCGAGTCGTTGAATCCGGGAATCACGAGCGTCACGATCTCTTCCCAGAAGCCACGCTCGTCCACCATCTTTACCGTGTCGAGAATATTGTCCACCACGCCACCGAGCTGCCGATAATTCTTGTCGCTCATCGATTTGAGATCGATTTTGTAGCAGTCCGTCCACGGCCGCAGGTAATCGAGTACCTGCGGTGTGGCATTACCGTTAGAAATAAACGCCGTGCGAAAGCCTTCGGGCCGTGCCTTCTGGAAAACCTCGACGGCCCACTCGGCAGTGATGAGCGGCTCGTTGTAGCTCGATCCGACCATCGAAGCCCCATAAGCTCTAGCCATCGCCACCAGACGATCAGCGGTAATCACATTCGGCGGCGACACCGCCGCATCATCGCGCAGCGCCTGTGACGTCAGCCAATTCTGGCAATACGCGCAATGCAGGTCGCAACCAAGCATGCCAAACGTCAGTGTGTCTGAGCCGGGCAGCACATGAAAGAATGGCTTCTTCTCGGTCGGATCACACGCCAGCGCAGCGACGTAGTTTGTCGGCACGCGTAAGTGTCCGCCCTCATTGAAACGCACTTTGCAAATGCCGCGCTTGCCTTCTTTGATCAGACAACGATGACCGCACGCGTAACACTTGAGCGCGTCCTTTTCGAGGTGCTCCGTTAATTCCGGCGCGCCTTCGGCGGTCATCTCATCCAAAACTTCGGCCAGCGAAGCTGCTGTGGGTGTAAGTGGCATTGCTACTTTCGCGGAAATTCCGTGAGGAATTATACTTCCGACACGTACTTTGTGCTTAGTGCTTTGTACTTCGTTGCCTGGCGGAACGCTAGACAAACATCAAAGCACAAAGCACCAAGTACATTTCTTAAATGATCATCGAACAAATCACCGTCACCGCTTTTGAGCAACACACACGCGTCGTCGGTTGTGAAAAGACGAAGCGCGCTATCTGCATCGATCCGGGTGACGATTCCGACGCGATTGTCGAAGCGATCGATAAACACGAGTTCGAACTACAGGCGATTGCCTGCACCCACGCGCACATGGATCACGTAGGGGGCGTGGCCGACTTGA
>DASYPX010000121.1:0-16329 GCA_036006125.1 Pyrinomonadaceae bacterium
GCGTGCGCTGTGACATGGTGTCGCACCGCGCGAAGTCAGCGGGCGTTCCGATTGTGTTCGTCAACCTGGTTGGCGCAAACGATGGAATTATTTTCGATGGCGCCAGCATTATTTCCGACGCTGCCGGTCGCACTATTTTGCAGGCGCCACCATTCGAAGAATTCGTTGCGACGGTCGAGCTTGATTGTGGTGTGCCGGACACGCGCTGCTTGCCGGGGGATGATATCGGCACCATTCAGCAGGCGTTAGTGCTCGGCATTCGCGACTATGCGCGCAAGAACCGTTTTGAGCGTGTTGTTTTTGGATTATCGGGCGGTATTGACTCGGCGGTCGTAGCGACGCTGGCGTGCGAAGCACTCGGACCGGAAAACGTGCTCGCCGTGATGATGCCATCACCGTACAGTTCGCAATCGAGCATCGACGACTCCGTTGCCTTAGGCCGCAGCCTTGGCATGCAACTGATTGAGCGACCCATCGTTAATGCCTTTCATGCGCTGCGCAATGAGCTCGGATTACCTGAGCCGGATCCGGCAAATCCTGATCGAGCGCTTGAGAATGCGGTGGAAAACCTGCAATCGCGTCTGCGCGGAAATATCCTGATGACGATTTCTAACGCGGAAAATCGGCTGTTGCTGTCGACCGGAAATAAGTCTGAGCTGGCGCTGGGTTATTGCACGCTATACGGCGACACAAACGGCGGACTGGCCGTCATCGGAGATGTTTTGAAAACCGAAGTTTACGAGTTGGCGCGCCTGTACAATCGCGACCGCGAGGTGATTCCTGAATCGATCATCGACAAGCGTCCGTCGGCCGAACTTGCGCCGGGACAGTTTGACGATCAGTCGCTGCCGCCTTACGACAAGCTCGATCCAATTCTGAAACTCTATTTCGAGCAGAAGCAGTCGCCTGAGGAAATCATCTCGGCGGGACATGACGCGGCACTTGTGTACGACATCCTCAACCGCGTCGAGTCGCCGGCCAACGAATTCAAACGACGACAACTTCCGCCGACACTGATTATTTCCCGTAATGCGATCGGAATCGGGAGGCGCCGTCCGATCACGCACCGGTATCGACGCTTAGCGCAAATGGAAACGGCTGGAACGCGCGCATGACCCTCGTTGACGGCGACATTCTCGTGAGGCCGTTGGAACTCACCGACGAGCAGTCGCTGTTTGAAGCGGTGCGCGAATCGATTGCGGAAGTCTCGCTGTGGCTCGGTTGGTGTCATGAAAACTATTCAATCGAAGAAACCCGCGAGTTCCTTCGATCGCGGGCCGACAAGTCGCAAGGCGATGAGTGGTACAGCTTCGGCGTTTTTGATCGGAATGATGGCGGACGGTTTTTGGGCGGTGTAGGCCTTAATTTCATCAATCGGGTGCATCAATTCGGCAACCTCGGTTATTGGGTGCGCACGAGCGCCGCGGGAAAGGGAGTCGCGTCAAGAGCTTCACGCCTCGTGGCGCGATTTGGATTCGAAGAACTTGGGCTGCATCGGATCGAAATTCTGGCAGCCGTTTCTAACATTGCCAGCCAGCGCGTCGCCGAAAAGGTCGGGGCCGCGCGCGAAGGCGTTCTGCGCAACCGCTTGCTGATTCGCGGTGAGCCGCAGGAAGCGGTGATGTTTTCATTGGTGCCAGAGGACTTGCAATCGCAGTCTGCTGGCCCGCGCAAGGATAGATCATTATGAAAAAGAATCTAGTAAACAGAACTTTGGCAGTATTATTCTGCGGTTTATTAATCGGCTGCATAAGTGCGAGAGCGCAGCAGAAACAAACTGACCAGCCGAACCTTTCTCCCGACGAACAAAAGCTTGCGAGCAGCATCATGTCGGCGAAGGACGCGGCGGCAAAATTGAACGCTGCCGCTGAATTAATCAAGAAGCATCCGAAAACTTCCATCCGGCCACAAGTCGCCCAGAATATGGCCAGTGAGATTGAGAACCTCAAAGACAATACGCAAAAGCTGGCACTGGCCCAACAACTGGAGTCGATTTTCAATGATCCTGCCGAGATAGATATCGTCGGTCCAACCATCGTGCAGGCATATGCCGACGGCAACCAGCCGGATCAAGCTTTCGCCAAGGGCGCCGAGTTTCTGTCGCATGCGCCTGATGCGTTGCGTTTGTTGGTGCAACTCGCGGCGATTGGCACCGATCAGGCGAAGAAACAGAATGCAAAGTTCATCGCGCAATCAATCCAATACACTACCCACGCGATTGAGTTGATCGAGGGTGACAGGAAGCCGGCACACATCGACGACGCGCGGTGGCAAGAATTCAAAGCACAAACCTTGCCCGGGTTGTATCAAACGCGAGGCCTGCTGAACTTTGCGAAAGGCGACCGCGGCGAAGCGAAGGCAAACTACATAAAGGCGACGCAGCTCGCTCCTGTGGATCCGTTCAACTTCATCATGCTGGCAGCGATGCTCAATGACGAATATCAAAATGAAGGGAAGCAGTATCAGTCCATGCCGGCGGGAACGGCACGCGACGAGCAACTAAAAAAAGTGCAGGCCCTGCTTGACAGCGTGATTGACGCATACGCTCACGCCGTTGCGTTATCTGAAGGGAACGCGACTTTGCAGCAAATCCGACAGCAATACGTGGAGGATCTGGAGAGCTATTACAAATATCGTCACAACGGTTCGACAGAAGGAATGCAACAGTTGATCGACAAGTACAAGGCTCCGGCGAAACCGTAATCAGGTCAGCTTGAGCCCTGTGCTAACATCGTCGCGATGTCCGAGCGCCACAGTACACGCGATCTTGCGCGCGAATTCCTCACTTACATTCAAGTCGAAAAAGGTCTCTCGCGAAACACGCTGCAAAGCTACGCGCGCGATATTCGCCGACTACAAGTCTGGGCTTCGGAAAAAGGAAAGCAGCTAGATAGATTACAGCGCAAAGATCTCCGCGAGTGGATTGCCTCGATGTCGCGCGAAGGGTTGGCGCCTTCATCCGTCGCGCGCGCGGTCAGCGCGGCGCGCAGCTTCTTCAAGTTCCTGATGCTCGATCGCCACGTGCCGCGTGACCCGACAGAGGACCTTCACACGCCGCAAAAGAGTTCGTACTTGCCCAAATTTCTCACTGAGGAAGAAATGGAGCGGTTGCTCCGCGCGCCAGACATCAACAGCGACCTGGGCGTGCGCGATCGCGCGATGCTCGAGTTGATGTACGCAGCCGGCTTGCGTGTTTCTGAGTTGTGCGGACTAAAAGTCGCCGACGTGGATCTCGACGTCGCGATCGTCAGTTGTTTCGGTAAAGGCAGCAAACAACGACGAATTCCGATTGGCAAAAGCGCAGTGCACTGGCTACAGCGATATATCGGTGTGCGGGATCGTCTTGGCAGCAACAACCCGGTGCTGTTCCTGAATCGTGGTCGCGCGCTGAGCCGTCAGTTGGCGTGGAGCATCATCAAAACGCATGCGGCCAAAGCCGAGGTGCCGAACATTTCACCGCACACGCTGCGCCACAGTTTCGGGACGCACTTAATGCAGCATGGCGCGGATTCGCGTTCAGTGCAGGCGCTTTTGGGCCACAGCGACATTTCAACGACTGAGATTTATACGCACATCACTGACTTGCACATGCGCAAGGCATATGACCGGTTTCATCCGCGCGCGCGCGTTGCGGGCAAGGGAAAATGAGAACCTTCACCACCAAGACACGAAGACACAAAGACACAAAGTTCTGTGGAGAATTGGTTACATGTCCGCAGTCCTTAGTGTTCTTTGTGCCTTAGTGGTTAGTTAGTTCGATGACGCCAGCATCAACAATCGAAGTCACTCGCACCTACCTCGAGATGCGCAACCCTTCGGATCTCCGGGGCGCGAAGCTCGACGATCCATCAATCCAGATCGAACAGCAACGCGATTGCTCAGTTGAATTATTTCGTTTCCTTTACGTCGAAGTCGGCAGGAATTATCACTGGGTCGACCGTCTGCCATGGACGGATGATGACATTCGCGCCTACCTCGAACAGCCGGAGATTAGCGTATGGCTGATGACTTACGACAAAGAAACAGCGGGATACTTTGAGCTGCGCAAGTGTGAAGACGGCTCGACTGAAGTGGCTTATTTCGGGCTGCTGTCGCAGTTCATTGGCCGCGGTTTAGGCAAACACTTACTCACCTGCGCGGTCGAACAGGCTTGGACCGACGGCGCCAATCGCGTCTGGCTACACACTTGCACGCTCGACGATCCCGCGGCACTCCCGAATTATTTGAAGCGGGGGTTCTCGACTTTCAAAACAGAGAAGTACGACGTCGCGTTGAGGTCAGTATCATCCCCGTAATCGGATGTGATAAAAATTCAATGCTCGCGCTGTTGACGATTTGGTCCATCCGCTAACACGGATGGTACTGACATCTCACGCCCCAATACTGATGCAAGTGAGTTAACAAAACTCTCCGGCTCGATCGGCTTCGGCACATGCATTTGAAAGCCGGCCGACAATGCCTGCAGGCGATCTTCGTCCGTAGCGTATGCGGTAAGCGCAACTGCGGGAATTTGCCGCGCATGATTCGAATCCATGCTGCGAACTTTTTGAATCAAGCTGTAGCCGTCTTCGTTGGGCATTCCGATATCACTAACGAGCAAGTCAGGGTGCCATTCATTGAATGCCTCGATGGCGCTGGCGGCGGAATCGCTACAACGCACATCGCTACCGCACCGTGTCAGAATCATCATCAAAAGCTCGCGCGAATCGTGCTCGTCATCGACCACCAATACTTTGATCCCGTTGAGGAGCTGAAGACTCAAAGCCGGAGCGCAAACACTCTGCGTTGAGGCAACGTCGGTTTCTTTGGTTTCGAAAATGACGTCTTCGATCGCCAGCGGAAAAGCGACTTTAAACGTCGTGCCACATTCGATTCCGTCACTTTCGACGTCGACGAAGCCCCCGTGAAGTTGAACGAGATGTCGCACGATCGCCAGGCCCAGCCCCAGACCGCCGTGCTCGCGTGTAGTTGAGCCATCTCCCTGGCGAAATCGTTCGAAGATGAAAGGCAATAACTCCGGCTTTATGCCAATGCCGGTGTCTCTCACGGCCACGGTCACGCGAGAGCTGGTTGTATCCGCATCAACGACGACTCGTCCCCCCTTCGGCGTAAACTTCACCGCATTGCTGAAGAGGTTCCAGAAGATTTGCTGCAAGCGCGTCGAGTCGCCCAGAACAAAACAGGGCGAAGGTTCGATCTCGATCGTGAATTGAACATCTTTCGCCTCGGCGAGCGGGCGCGTTACATCCAGCGCGCCTTCGATCACCCTACACAAATCAACACGCGTCCGATCGATGCTGAGTTTGCCGGTGATGATGCGCGAGACATCCAGGAGGTCGTCGATAAGCTGGGACTGTGCGCGGGCGTTACGCTCGATCGTGTCGAGAGCGCGATTCGTTTCCGGCTCGCTCAATTTTTTGGTTTGCAGGAGATGGCTCCAGCCAAGGACTGCGGTCAGCGGCGTGCGCAATTCATGCGACAGGGTCGCGAGAAATTCGTCCTTGTTCTTGTTTGCAGCTTCGGCTTCGGCCCGTGCCGCCTGCTCGCGAACCAACAGATGCGCGCGCTCCTCTTCCGCTTGCCGGCGCACCGCCATCTCCATGCGCAGCTCGGTCGCGTGATTTTGCGCCTCCGCATACAGCCGCGCGTTTTCGTACGCCACCGCAACGTGGTTCGCCAAAGTTGCCGCCAGACTCTCGTCGGATTCGCTGAAGTGGTCCTGTCCGCGCCTGTTCAAAAAGTAAAACCAACCGAGGATGACACCCGCCGAAAGAATTGGCGCGCCCAGGAAGGACTCAATCGGGTTGTCATCGGCGATCAGAAGCTCGCTGGATTCATCCAATCGAACGGGCGCAAGTTCAGTAAGCACGCGACGTAGCGCCTCCTGAATCACCTCCGGCATCGCGCCGCGTCCGTGAATCCGAGCGTGTCTGTCGCAACGAAAGAAGTGTCGCGGTGTCTTTTCGTCGTCTCCCAGCATGACGATCGTGACTTCTTCCGCGTCGATAACACGCTGAGCAGAGCGACAGAATTTGCGGAGCACGGTGGCGGGCTCATGTTCAGCCGCCAGCTCGTGACCTAAATCGATAAGCGAGCGCAGTCGTTCCAGGTTGGCGTTCTTGATTTCCCGATTCTGCTGTTCCAAAAGTTGGGCCTGACGCTTGATCTCGCGCGCCTTTTTGAAGAGCTCGACAAACACGTTCACCTTCGAACGCAGAATCGCCGGCTCAATTGGCTTAACGATGTAATCGACGGCGCCGAGCGAGTAGCCCCGACTTAAATGTGCGTGGCCGGTCGTGTTCGCCGTCAGAAAGATGATCGGAATGTCGCGCGATCTTTCACGACCGCGTATCAGTTCGGCAGTTTGCAGCCCATCAATCCCCGGCATGTACACATCGAGCAGGACCACGGCCGCATCGTTGTCGAGCAAATAGCGGAGCGCATCTTCGCCCGAACCGGCGCGGATCAGGTTTCGATCAGGGGCGCGCAGAATTGATTCCAACGCCAGCAAGTTCGTGGCGCTATCATCAACCATCAGAATGTTGATGCGGTCATTACCTGTTTTTGAGTTACTCACAATTCCTCATCTTCCGGGGAAAGCCACACGCGCAAAAGGGAAAACAGTTGATCGATATCCAGCGGTTTCGAGATGTAGTCCGAGGCCCCGACGTCGAGGCAGTGGTCCCGGTCAGCTTTCATCGCCTTTGCGGTCAGCGCGATGATTGGCAACCGCTGGAAAATGTCCATCTTGCGAATTTCGCTAATGGCTTCGTATCCATCCATCTCGGGCATCATGATGTCCATCAACACGGCTTCGACTCCGGGATTCGCCCTTAGTAAATCGATCCCTTTCTGACCGTTTTCAGCGTGCAGGACTTTCATGTTGTAGGACTCGAGGGCGCTAGTGAGCGCGAAGATATTCCGTACGTCGTCATCGACTACCAGGACCTTGCGCCCCGCCAGGACCGGATCGCGGCGGTTGAGTTGCTCGAGCATCTTCCGTTGTGGCTCAGGCAGTTTTGCCTCAACGCGATGCAGGAACAGAGCCGTTTCAGCAAGCAGCCGCTCGGGTGAATCGGCCTCTTTGATAATCACCGAGGTGGCGACGCGCCGCAGATGGCTCTCTTCTTTGCGCGTCAGTTCCTTGCCCGTGTAGATAATGATGGGAAGATCAGAGCGCGCCGGATCGGTCTGGAGTTGCTCGATCAATTCGAAGCCGGTCATGTCCGGAAGTTTCAGATCGAGCACCATGCAATCAAAGCGTTGTTCTTTCAGACGCCTGAGCGCTTCCTGGCCGGTGCCGACGGCGGTCGTGCGAACGTCGCCGTTACCAATCAACTCGACGAGACTCATCCGCTGGGTGTCGTCGTCTTCGACAAGCAGAAGTTCGCGCCATTCGCGCGTGAGAAACTCGCTGATCTGATCGAATGTCTTTGCCAGATCGCCGTTGGTAACCGGTTTTTTCAAAAGCGTCGAAGCACCTTGCCGCAACGCACGGCGGCGCTGCTCTTCGACGCTGATGACGTGAACGGGAATGTGGCGCGTGCGCGGATCGTGTTTGAGACGATCGAGAATCGTCCAGCCGTTGCGATCCGGCAGCTTAATATCGAGAGTGATCGCGGCCGGGTTGTATTTCTGCGCCAGCGCGAGCGCCACGTTTCCTGATTGCGCTACCAGACACTTGAACCCCTTATCACGCGCGAGGTCGACGAGAATGTTGGCAAAGTTCGGATCGTCTTCCACGATCAGCACCACGCGATCGCCTTCCTGAATGTCCATGCGATCGTCAACAATCGCTGACTCTTCATCCAGCACCAGTTCCGTGCTGAAGGTTTCCGCCGGTGTCCATGCAGCTTCCATGTGCACCGTCCGCTGTTTTTTCATCGTGCTGGGTGTGACTGCGCGCGACGAAACATATTCGCGTGGCAGGAACAGGGTAAACGTGCTGCCCTCGCCCGGAACGCTGGTGACGCGAATTTCGCCACCGAGCAGCCGTGCGATCTCGCGGCTAATCGAAAGCCCGAGCCCGGTGCCACCGTATTTACGACTGGTCGTGCCATCGGCTTGCTGGAATGCTTCAAAAATAATTCGCTGCTTCTCAGCGGGAATGCCAATGCCAGTGTCCCTGACTGAGAACGCGATGACGTCCGCCACGCGATTGAGCGATTCGAGATAATACTTTTCGTCTTTCGCCGCCGGCGCGACCATCAGTACCACGTTGCCCTGATCCGTGAATTTGAAGGCATTCGACAACAGGTTCATCAGAATCTGTTGCAGCCGCTTGTCGTCGGTTACTATCGTCGCCTCCATCTCTGCTGTTCGCTCGATGAAGAACCCAATGTTCTTGTCTTGTGCGAGTTGATGGAAACTGCGCTCGAGTTGATCCGTAACATCCTTAATTGAGACTTCGGCTACCTCGATTCCCATCATGCCTGACTCGATCTTCGACAGGTCGAGAATGTCGTTGATAAGCGAAAGTAGATCCGATCCCGATGAGTGGATGGTTTCGGCAAACTGCACCTGCTTTGGCGACAGGTTCTCTTCGCCGTTTTCCGCCAGCTGACGAGACAGAATAAGCATGCTGTTGAGCGGCGTACGCAGTTCGTGCGACATGTTCGCGAGGAACTCGGATTTGTATTTCGAAGTGAGCGCGAGCTGTTCGGCCTTTTCTTCCATCTCCCAGCGCGCCTCTTCGACTTCGCGGTTCTTCGCCTCGACTTCTGCTTTTTGTCGCGCCAGCAACGCGGCCTTGTCCTGCAACTCTTCGTTAGTCTGACGCAACTCTTCCTGCTGGCTCTTCAGCAAATCTTCGGATTGGCGAAGTGACTGTGCCTGCAGTTCGAGCTGCTCGTTTGTCTTCTTGAGTTCGTCCTGCTGACTTTGAAGTTCACCCGCCAGTGACTGCGACTGCTGCAGCAGATCTTCGGTTCTGGTGTTGGCTTCGATCGTGTTCAGCACGATGCCGATACTTTCAGTGAGCTGGTCGAGGAAGGTGAGGTGTGTGTCGTTGAACGAATGGAAAGTAGAAAGTTCGATCACGGCTTTCACTTCGCCTTCGAACAAGACGGGCAGAACGACGATGTTGTTTGGCGCCGCTTCGCCGAGACCCGATTTGACATGTACGTAATTCGAAGGAACGTTGGTCACCAGGATGCGTTCCTTCTCCAGCATGCATTGGCCGACCAGGCCTTCGCCCGCGTGAAACTCGTTCGCGAGATTCTTCCGTTTGTTGTAGGCGTAACCGCCGAGCAGCTTCATTGTGGCATCGCCGTTGTCGCTTTGATTGACGTAGAAGACGCCCTGCTGCGAATCGACCAGCGGCGCCAGTTCCGAAAGCACCATCTGCGCCACGGTCTTCATGTCGCGCTGGCCTTGGAGCATGCGCGTGAACTTCGCGAGGTTCGTCTTCAGCCAGTCCGTTTCCGTGTTCTTTTGAGTGGTCTCTTTGAGGTTGAGAATCATCTCGTTGATGTTGTCTTTCAAGGCCGCGACTTCGCCTTGCGCTTCGACCGTAATCGAGCGCGTGAGGTCGCCCTTCGTCACGGCCGTTGACACTTCGGCGATCGCGCGCACCTGCGTCGTCAGGTTTTCCGCGAGACCGTTCACATTGTCTGTCAGGTCGCGCCAGGTGCCTGCCGCGCCCGGTACGTTTGCCTGACCGCCAAGCTTGCCTTCGACACCGACTTCGCGCGCCACCGAACTGACCTGATCGGCGAAGGTGGCGAGCGTGTCGGTCATGTTGTTGATGGTGTCGGCGAGTTCCGCGATTTCGCCTTTCGCCTCCACCGTCAGTTTTCGTTTCAGATCACCATTAGCGACGGCCGTAACGACGCGGGCGATGCCGCGCACTTGATCCGTAAGGTTGCTGGCCATAGAGTTCACGTTGTCGGTTAAGTCTTTCCACGTGCCCGCCACGCCGATCACCTGCGCCTGGCCGCCGAGTTTTCCTTCCGTGCCTACTTCGCGTGCCACACGCGTCACTTCAGACGCGAACGAATTCAGTTGGTCCACCATCGTATTGATGGTGTTCTTAAGTTCGAGAATCTCCCCCTTGACGTCGACGGTGATCTTCTTTGACAAGTCGCCATTCGCCACCGCTGTGGTGACGTCCGCGATGTTACGGACCTGACCGGTCAGGTTGCTGGCCATGAAGTTCACGTTGTCAGTCAAATCTTTCCACGTGCCGGCCACCCCCTTCACGTCAGCCTGGCCGCCGAGTTTTCCTTCGGTGCCGACTTCACGCGCCACGCGGGTCACTTCCGACGCGAACGAATTCAGTTGGTCCACCATCGTGTTGATGGTGTTCTTGAGTTCGAGAATTTCGCCTTTTACGTCGACGGTGATCTTCTTTGACAAGTCGCCGTTCGCCACCGCTGTTGTCACTTCCGCGATATTACGTACCTGGCCAGTAAGGTTGCCGGCCATGAAGTTCACGTTGTCAGTCAGGTCTTTCCACGTGCCGGCAATTCCCATCACCTGAGCCTGGCCGCCGAGACGTCCTTCCGTGCCGACTTCGCGAGCCACGCGCGTTACTTCTGACGCGAATGAGCTGAGCTGGTCCACCATCGTGTTGATGGTGTTCTTGAGTTCGAGAATTTCGCCCTTCACGTCGACCGTGATCTTCTTGGAGAGATCGCCCTTCGCCACAGCGGTCGTCACTTCGGCGATATTTCGGACCTGGCCGGTGAGGTTGCCGGCCATGAAATTCACGTTGTCGGTAAGGTCTTTCCAGGTTCCGGCGACGCCGATCACCTGTGCCTGACCACCGAGTTTCCCTTCCGTGCCGACTTCGCGCGCCACGCGCGTTACTTCAGATGCGAACGCGTTAAGCTGGTCCACCATCGTATTGATGGTGTCTTTCAACTCGAGGATTTCGCCGCGCACATCGACCGTGATTTTCTTTGATAAGTCACCAGTCGCCACCGCAGTCGTAACCTCGGCGATGTTACGCACCTGACCAGTAAGGTTGCCGGCCATCAGGTTCACGCTGTCAGTCAGGTCTTTCCACGTGCCGGCGACTCCTTTCACATCGGCCTGGCCGCCGAGCTTTCCTTCCGAACCTACTTCGCGCGCTACGCGAGTAACTTCGGATGCGAATGCGTTTAGCTGGTCCACCATCGTGTTGATGGTGTCTTTGAGTTCAAGGATTTCGCCTTTCACATCGACGGTGATCTTCTTGGACAAGTCGCCATTCGCGACCGCCGTTGTCACGTCGGCGATGTTACGAACCTGGCCGGTCAGGTTTCCAGCCATGAAGTTCACGTTGTCAGTCAGATCTTTCCAGGTGCCGGCGACGCCGATCACCTGCGCCTGACCACCGAGTTTTCCTTCGGTGCCGACTTCGCGCGCGACGCGAGTGACTTCCGACGCGAATGAATTCAGTTGGTCCACCATCGTGTTGATGGTGTTCTTGAGCTCGAGAATCTCGCCTTTCACGTCAACCGTGATCTTCTTTGACAAGTCACCATTCGCGACGGCGGTCGTCACTTCGGCGATGTTACGAACCTGACCAGTCAGGTTGCTGGCCATTGAGTTAACGTTATCTGTCAGGTCTTTCCAGGTACCGGCGACGCCGCGCACGTCTGCCTGACCGCCCAGCTTTCCTTCAGTACCCACTTCACGCGCCACGCGCGTAACTTCTGACGCGAACGAGTTCAACTGGTCCACCATCGTGTTGATAGTGTTCTTGAGTTCGAGAATCTCGCCTTTCACGTCGACGGTGATCTTCTTTGACAAATCGCCATTCGCGACGGCGGTCGTCACTTCGGCGATGTTGCGCACTTGCGCCGTGAGGTTGCCGGCCATCGAGTTCACGCTGTCCGTCAAATCCTTCCAAGTGCCGGCGACACCCTTCACTTTTGCTTCGCCGCCCAGTTTCCCTTCGGTGCCGACTTCGCGCGCGACGCGTGTTACTTCGGAAGCGAACGACCCGAGTTGATCGACCATCGAGTTCACGATCTTGGTGGTTCGCAAGAATTCGCCCTTCAACGGACGGCCATCGATTTCAAGGGTCATGCGCTCGGAAAGATCGCCATTTGCAAAAGCGCCGATCACGCGCGCCATTTCACTTGTGGGCCGGGCCATGTCGTCGATCAGCAGATTGGTGGAGTCAACCAGGCGCAACCACGATCCCGCGGCGGCAGGCACCGCCGCACGATGCTGGATCTTGCCTTCTTTGCCGACAACGCGGCTGACGCGATCCATCTCTTTCGCGGTTTTGTCGCTTAGCTCAATGATGTCGTTGAGTGTGTCGGCAATTTTTCCGGCTTCACCGGTCCATTCCCCCGGCAGGCGCACCGAAAAGTCACCGTTCTTGAAAGCGACGAGGGTTTTGAGCAAAAGTTTCGAGTTAATAGTGTCGCGGGAAGTAGTTTGAAATCGCATTATTTTCCTTCCGATGGTTTCACGTCGTTGGAGAGACACGCCGCGGCGAACTGGGTTTGAAGGGTGCTTTTCATACGCAACTAGCCCTCGGGCGAGAGATGCGTGAACCGCAGGGGATTCTTTAGGGGAACTACGAAGACGCCGGTGGGGGCCGTCTGCGTTTCGAGCATTTTAGCTAGCGCCTTGGGGTCTGTAAAGCGCTTTATTCGGCGGGATTTCTCTCAGATCCACGGCTTCGCCAACCGTCACAGATGCGACACGATTCAATCCCTTTTTTGTGGCGACGATGCAGATTTGCCGCTTCGATAGAAGTGAATTCTGACTTCCTCAAGCGTGGCCATGCCTTCCTCAATTTCGTGATCGATTAACTCCAGAAACTTCTCCAGCTTTTCGCGCGTGTCGACAATCTCGACGACGATTGGCAGATCCTGAGAGAGGCGCTCGATCTTGAAAGAGTGCAGGCGACTGTGCGCGCCAAAGCCAAGCATGCCGCGCAGTACGGTGGCTCCGGCCAAACCCTGCTCGCGCGCTTTCATGACAATCCATTCATGCAGCAGTTCGCCATCGTGCCGATCGCTTTCGCCGATGAAAATTCGCAGCAGATAACCTTCGGTTGGCAACATCATGCCGTTCACCTCCAGACCTGAAAAGCAACTATGCGACTCAGCCAAACAGCGCCGAGACAGAGCACCAGATGCGCCGCGATGTTCGCCGCCGCCAGCGCGCTTTGACCGTCACGCCATAGATTAATTGTCTCGTTTCCGAAAGCTGAGAATGTCGTAAACCCGCCGATCACGCCGATGAATATCAGCGTCCGCGCTTCCGCACCGAAGAAGCCACGTGTTTCCGCTAACTGTGAAAGGAAGCCGATGACGAGACAGCCGGCGAGGTTAACGGCCAAAGTGCCGAAAGGGAATCGAATGCTTCCGCTAATGTTCTGGACGAACCCGCTGACCAGGTACCGAAAGGCTGAACCGGCGAACCCGCCGATGCCAGCCAAAAAGACTTTGCCCATAAGATGAACTCCTAACCAAAGTTTGGGTAGGAGTCATCAGCCCCGGACTGGTCGGGAGCGGTTGTGGCGGACCCCATCGCCTTTGGAGTGGCGCCGGCTTGACGGCGTTTTGGCTGTGTTGGAACCGGGAGCGATAGCGACCGGATCGACAAGTCACTGAGGGTCCGCTCACTGACTTAAAGCGGCGTCAAGCCGCCGCACTCCAAATTTACGCAAACGCGAAATCGAACTGTTCCTGATGAATCGTCGCGTCACTCGTCACGTCGACGTTGCCGAGATAATCTTCGATCTCGTTCAGTACGTCTCGCTCCTGACCGCGTAAGGCGCGGGCGACTTCAGGATTCACCCGCAACATCGCATTTCGTGAGCCATCACCTTCGCCTTCGCGCGAGAGGCGACGCGCTTGTTCGAGAATTTCATAGCAGACGGTCTGTGGTGACTTGACCAAACCGGCGCCCTGACAATACGAACACGGCGCGCATAGCGTCCGCTCAAGCGACTGCTTCACGCGCTTGCGTGTCATGATCACCAAACCGAAATCGTTAAACGAAAGGACTTTCGTCGGCGACTTGTCGCGACGCAGAGCTTCCTGCAAAGTCTGCATCACGCGCTGTCGATTGCGACGTTCTTCCATGTCAATCAGGTCGAGCACGATGATGCCGCCCAGATCGCGCAGGCGAATCTGGCGCGCGATTTCTTCGACCGCTTCCATGTTCGTGCGTGTGATGGTGTCTTCCAGACGCGTAGCGCCGCGGCCCACAAACTTGCCCGTGTTCACGTCGATGGAAACCAGCGCTTCAGTCTGATTGATGACGAGATAACCGCCGGACTTCAGCCATACGCGCGGCTTGATTGCCTTGTCGATTTCGGCTTGCACGCCATACTGCTCGAGAATGGGCTCGTCGCGCGTATAAAGCTTCACACGTTTGACCAGCCTCGGCTGCATGCGATTGACGAATTCAACGATGCGCTGGTACTCATCTTCCGAATCGATGCGAATCGCAGTGAAGTCCTCCGCGAGTTGATCGCGCAAAATCCTTTGCACGAGATCGAGATCGCGATGGATCAAAGCCGGCGCCTTCGTCTTTTCAGCTGACTGCCGAATCTCTTGCCACGTACGAATGAGGTACCGAGCGTCAGCGCGCAGGTCTTCTTCCTTCGCGCCGATGCCGGCTGTGCGCACGATGAATCCGCCTGACGGCACGTCTTCCTCCGCATGAATTTTTTGAATCAGTTTGCGCAAACGCGACCGTTCAGTGTCCGAATCGATCTTGCGCGATACGCCGAGATGCTCAACCGTGGGCATGTAAACAAGGAAGCGGCCCGGCAGCGCGATGTGGGAAGTGATGCGCGCGCCCTTTTTTGCGATCGGCTCTTTCGCAATCTGCACGAGAATCTCCTGACCTTCGCGCAGCAGTTCGCTAATCGCGACCTGTTTGCGTTCATGGCGTGGTTGACGACGACGCGGGCGCGACGGCGCGCGACGTTCGCTGCGCCCCGGCGCGGCTTCCGTCGGTTCGCCCTCGGTTACTTCAGCAGGTGACTCTTCCAGTTCGGCGCCGTCTTCCGAAGGAACCATCGGCCCGGCTTCAACCCCTTCAATTTCAGCCGCTTCGTCCTGTCCATTCGCCCCATCGCTTTCGCTTGCCGCGGTAGCAGGTTTCGTGCGACGCCGGCGACGACCGCCCCGTCGCGTGGCAAACTCTTCATGCGCGCGACCCGAAGTAATGCTGGCTTCCGCATCGGCATTGATTTCGTCGTCGGTGCCGGTGCGGGCTTCGTCCGCTTCGTCTCCCTCTTCAGATTTCTTCGATTTGAAGAAGCGGCTGATCATGCTTGATTTCTTTCGCGACCGTGTGCTCGATGAAGCTGGAGGTTCGGAAGTCTCGAAAGAGGCTGCGAGTTCTTCGTCGTCGCTCACGCGTTGGAAAGCTGCACCCGTGGAACTCTCGTCGGCGATTTCGTCGACGAAGTCGCGCACGTGCGCTTCTTCGATCGCGCGCGGCCGAGCCACCGCAACATCAGTGTCCTCGGTATCAGCAACGCGTTGGAATTCTCCGCTCTCGCGAAACTCTCCGGACAGCAACGAGCCGACGGGCGCGCTCGGAACATCTTCCAGGTCGAACTCGACAGCGTGAACTTCGTCCATGATGCGCTCTTGCAGTCGCGCATCCTTGAGCATCTCGCCGTTCAAAATGCTCTCATCGTCACTAACTCGCTCGAATGATGCCGAGGAAACGAACGGTGTGTCGAAAGGTTCGACTTCGTGGGGGATTAAGCTGCGCTCTTCGCGTACGGGCTCGACCTCGGTCTTAGTTGCCCGTTTGCGCCCGCGCCCGCCACGGCGTCCCCGCCGGCGCGTGCCGGGCTCTTCGCCTTCTTCCTCAGTGGCGGTGGTGGCGGCTTCCTCGCCCTCGAGCAAAGGACCGACACGCTCATGCGTTGACTCGATGTGATGCTCGCGTTCGATGCGCGCCTGCTCGATCTTTTCCGCGGCCGCTTTCTCAGCAGCTGCGTCGCCTTTCTTGCCGTCGACGACGATACGCTCGAACTCAGCTTCTTCATCGAAGAAGTCCGAAACGTAAAGGAACGCATCGCGTTCGAGGCCGATATCGACAAATGCCGATTGCATGCCCGGCAGCACGCGCATGACGCGGCCCTTGTAAAGGTTGCCGACGATGCCCTGGTTCTGTTCGCCGCGTTCGATGTAGAACTCGGTGACACGTTCATTTTCGACGATCGCGATCTTCTTTTCGCGACCGTTAACACTAACAATTAACTCTCTTGACATTGATTCTCTTTCTCGGGAGCAAACGGAGCGCACACATCTTGTGTGCGGGTCGCCGGCATCCTGCCGGCGGCTCGTCGCTCACCCGTTGTAATTAGGGATTTGCCGGTTGAATTTACCGGCAGGTGATTTGTCGCGCGCT
>DASYPX010000122.1:0-13204 GCA_036006125.1 Pyrinomonadaceae bacterium
GCTGGGAAGATGATTCCCTTCTTCACTGGTATCACGATCATTCTTTTCGCGATCGGGCTTTACATGAGTTTCTTCGTCGCCCCAGTAGACTTTCAACAAGGACATTCGTATCGAATCATCTTCATTCACGTCCCGGCCGCATGGATGGGAATGTTTCTCTACGTGTTGGTGGCTATTTATGCCGGCATCGGCTGGGCGTTCAATGCCCGCCTTGCATCGATGATGGCGACGGCCATCGCGCCAACCGGAGCCATCTTTACCTTCATCTCATTGGTGACCGGATCGTTGTGGGGGAAGCCCGCGTGGGGCGTGTTCTGGGTTTGGGACGCGCGCATGACGTCGACGTTGATTCTGATGTTTCTGTATATCGGATTCATCTCGTTGCAATCGTCAATCGATGACACGCGCCGCGCCGATCGCGCTGGCGCGGTCCTGGCGCTTGTTGGAGTCATCAACGTTCCGATCATTTATTTTTCCGTTCAATGGTGGAACACTCTGCATCAAGGCGCAACATTGACGGCTCGCAGTTTCAAGATGGCGCCATCCATGCTTTCCGCGATGTTTGTTTTGATGGGAGCATGCTGGATGTATTCGATCGCGATCGTGCTCGCGCGCGTGCGTTTGATCATCAAAGAAAGAGAGCGAGAGGCGCCATGGCTGGTTGAAGAAGCAGTGGTAGCATAATCATGCACTGGAACAGTCTTTCAGAATTTATCTCGATGGGCGGCTACGGGACGTATGTTTGGGGCTCGTATCTCGTGACATTCGTTCTGCTCGCCGCCGAAGTTATTGCGCTGCAGACGCGCAAACGAAAATTGAAGCGCACCGCGCCAGCACGCGAAAAACTTGAAACTCGAAACTCGAAACTCGAAACTGCTTTATGAAACGACGTCATAAAAGAATCATTTTTATCTGTGTCAGTCTCGCCGCGCTTGGTTTGGCAGCCTGGCTCGTCCTTGGTGCGTTTCGGAATAATCTTGTCTTCTTCTTCAGCCCGACCCAGGTAGCTGCGAAAGAAGCGCCTATCAACAAGACATTTCGTATCGGCGGTCTAGTCGAGAATGGAACTCTGAAGAAAGATCCTGATGGCCTGACGGTGCGGTTCACGGTCACGGATACTGCCAATAGCATTCCGGTTGTTTATAAAGGAATTCTCCCCGACTTGTTCAAAGAAGGCCGCGGGTGCGTCGCGCAGGGACGCATGAATTCAGATGGCGTGTTCAGTGCCGATCAAATCATGGCGAAGCATGACGAGAACTATATGCCGCCCGAAGCCGCGCAAGCGCTCGACAAAGCCAAGAACATGGACAAGATTAAGAACTCTGCCAACGAAGCCGCAAAGACGTTGAGCAAGTAACGAGCCGGCAGGATGCCGGCGCGCCGCACGCAGGATACGTGCGTTCCTTTAATGATTCCTGAAATAGGCCAGTTCGCTCTGATTCTCGCGCTAATGGTCGCGATTACGCTCGCCGTCCTTCCGCAAATTGGTGCGGCGCGCGGCATACCTCAACTAATCGCCTTGGCGCGACCGGCGGCTCACGCGCAATTCTTCTTTGTTCTCATCGCCTTCGGTTGTCTCGGATATTCGTTCGTCACGAATGACTTTTCTGTCCTGAACGTAGCAAGCAATTCGAATTCGCAATTACCGTTGCACTATCGCCTGGCAGCGACCTGGGGATCGCACGAAGGTTCGCTACTGCTTTGGACTTTCATGCTGACCATATGGATGGTCGCCGTAACGTTGTTCAGCAGACACTTGCCGGACGAAATCGTCGCGCGCGTGCTTGCGGTGATGGCCTCGATCAGCATCGGCTTTTTGCTGTTCATGCTGCTGACTTCAAATCCGTTTACGCGGCTGGTTCCCGCGGCGCCCGATGGACGCGATCTCAATCCACTGCTGCAAGACCCGGCGATGGTCGCGCATCCCCCGATGCTCTACATGGGTTACGTGGGCATGTCAGTGGTGTTCGCGTTCGCGATATCCGCGTTGATTAGCGGTCGGCTCGATGCGACATGGGCCCGATGGTCGCGCCCATGGACCACGGTCGCGTGGATGTTTCTCACTTGCGGAATCGCGCTCGGAAGCTTCTGGGCGTATTACGAACTAGGCTGGGGCGGTTGGTGGTTTTGGGATCCGGTTGAGAACGCTTCCTTCATGCCTTGGCTGGTCGGCACGGCACTGATTCACTCGCTCGCAGTCACTGAGAAGCGCGGCGGCTTCAAGAGCTGGACCGTGTTGATGGCCATCGCGGCTTTCTCGTTGAGCCTCCTCGGAACGTTCCTCGTGCGCTCCGGTGTACTCACCTCAGTACATGCTTTCGCGAGCGATCCGAAACGCGGAATCTTCATTCTGATCTTTCTTGTTATGGTAATCGGCGGGTCGTTGACCTTGTACGCGTGGCGCGCTAAACAAGTGGGTCTCGGATCGAAATTCGAGTTGCTGTCGCGCGAGTCTCTGCTGCTTACCAACAACGTCCTGCTTACGGTTGCGGCGTCGTCAGTCCTGCTCGGCACGTTGTATCCGCTGTTCATGGACGCTCTGAATTTGGGCAAACTGTCCGTCGGGCCGCCCTATTTCAATGCGGTGTTCGTGCCGTTGATGGCGCCCGCGATGTTTCTGATTGGGGTCGGTCCGATCGCGCGTTGGAAGCAAGCGAAGCTGCCTGAACTCGCCGTTCGTTTGCGTTGGGCGTTCGTGATTAGTCTGATTACCGGCGTTGCAATTCCCTTCTTCATAGGCGGATGGCAGTGGCGCGCGAGTCTCGGCATCCTGCTGTCAATTTGGATCGTCGTCACAGTCCTGCAAAACATTTGGGCTCGTCTGCGAATCGGGTCCGCCGAGATGAATCTTTTCGAAAGAATCAAAGCGCCGTCACGCGGATTCTACGGGATGCACCTGGCCCATCTTGGCGTGGCTGCTTTCGTCGCAGGCATTACAGTCGTAACCAGTTATCAAACTGAAAAAGACGTGCGCATGAATATCGGCGAAACGGTGAATGCCGGCGGCTACGAATTTCGCCTCGAGAATCTCGCGCGTGTGAGCGGTCCGAATTACGAAGCAATGCGCGCCGACATTCAGGTAACGAAGGACGGCGCGTTTGTGACTATGCTCAACCCCGAGAAGCGCGCGTTCACGGCGGCGCAGAACGTCACTTCTGAGACGGCCATCGACCGCAGCATCTTTCGCGACCTTTACGTTTCACTGGGCGACCAGGCGGAAAGCGGCGGATGGACGGTGCGTGTCTATCACAAGCCACTCGTGAATTGGATTTGGTTGGGCGCGCTGCTGATGGCCATCGGCGGCGGCATCGCCGTGACGGACAAACGCTACGCGCTTCAAGCCGAAAAAGAACGCGAGTCCCGAAAGACGGCAAAGCCCGCGAAAGTTGCCGCCGCCGCCACCACGGGAGCGGAATGATCGATGAAGAAAATTCTGTTCGTGCCGCTCGGATTATTTCTTTTGCTCGCGATCGCGATTGCGGTTGTGCTCGTGCGCGGACGCGACCCGCATGAGATTCCTTCGCCGCTCCTCAACAAACCGGCTCCGGCATTTCAATTACCGCAACTGCACGAGCCAACCAAGACGCTTTCAGCGCAAGACATGCGCGGCAAAGTATGGCTACTGAATTTTTGGGGCACGTGGTGCATCGCGTGCCGTGAAGAGCATCCCTGGCTGCTCGACTATGCAAAAGAGAACGCGCTGCCGATCGTCGGAGTCGATTACAAGTATTCGAGTGACAACAGCGACGAACGAGCGGCTGCTGTACAGCTGCTGGCGCAGCTTGGCAATCCTTATTCGCTGACGGTTTTCGATGATAACGGGCGCGTCTCGATCGACTACGGCGTTTACGGGGCGCCCGAAAGTTTCTTGATCGACAAAGCCGGGGTGATTCGTTTCAAACAAATCGGCCCAATTACCGAAGATGTCTGGCGCAAGAGAATCGTGCCGCTGGCAAGGCAATTGAACAATGAGTAAGCGCTCTGTATTAGCAGTATTTGCAACTCTGTGGTTTGCCGCGGCGATTGGCGCGCAAGTCGCGCAGCCGATCGAAGACCCCGCGATCGAAGCGCGCATGAAAAACCTCACGAAGCAACTGCGCTGCCTCGTTTGCCAGAACGAAACGCTCGCCGATTCACAGGCACAACTTGCCGAAGACTTGCGTCGCGAGATTCGCGAACAAATTAAAGCAGGTAAATCCGATCAGGAAATTTTGGCGTACGCGACGCAGCGATATGGCGACTTCATCCTTTATAACCCACCCGTTAAAGCGACCACTTATCTACTGTGGTTCGGACCATTCTTGCTGTTAGTGATCGGCACTCTTTTTCTCTTTCGGTTTCTGAAGCAGCGGCGCGCGATGATTGAAGCAAAACCGCTGACGGCTGAGGAACGCCGTCGCGCGGAAAAGCTTTTGAGGGAAGTGTGATGGTACCTTTCTTTTTTATATGCGCACTCATGGTGCTGCTGGCGCTCTGGTTAATCCTGCCGCCGCTCTGGCAGTCGGCGGGAGATGCGAAAGTTGATGACGCGCGCGCCGCCAACCTGCTGGTCTATCAGGATCAACTTCGAGAGTTGCAGGCAGATCTCAAAACTGGCTTGCTGACACAAACGCAATACGATCAGGACAAGGAAGAAATCGAACGAAGATTGCTGGAAGACGTCGGCGATGAGAAGCGGTCAGCCTCGCCGAAGATGTTGGCAAATCGACGCCTCGCCTACGCCGTCGCGGTTTTCATTCCCGTAGCTGCAATCCTGTTTTATATATTCGTTGGAAGTCCGCGATTGATCGACGCGACGCCAACCCCGCCATCCACGCTCCAGCGTCGTTAGTGGCTGCGGGGTTGTGGCGCACGCACGCAATTCGCGATAGACTCCGCGCACATTATTTACGGAGGACAATGTCATGGCGAACGGACAAAGAAAAAGTATCGACTGTCGTGATTACCCGAGCGAAAGCGGTTGCACTCTGAGGCTGGAAGGGACCGAAGAAGAAGTGTTAGAGGCGGCAGTGAATCATGCGGTCTCGCATCATGGTCATGCGGACAATCCGGAATTTCGCGACGAAATTCGCGGGTTGCTCAAGGACGCCTAGTAGGAGCTTGCATTGACCAGAGACAATCTTCTTTTCGCAATTATCGGCATCCTACTTGGTTTCATCGTCGGCTTCATGTTGCACGGAGTGATGAGCGAGCGCGATGCCGAACGCGCGGCAGCTTCAACAACCCAACGTCAGCAACAACTGCCCCCGGATCATCCACCGATCGGTGCGGACGGATCGACTGACGGGTCCGGCACCGGTTCCCAGCAGTCGATGGAGCAGGTGCAGCAGACAATTGGACGTGCGCGGAGCAACCCGAAAGATTTTGAAGCGCAGATCATGGCCGCCAACCTCGAGTACCAGATCGGCCAATACGACGAAGCAATCAAGTTTCTGCTCACCGCGAACCAGATTAAGCCGGACGACTACAACACGGTCGCCAACCTGGGAATGGTGAACATGGACGCGGGCCACCTGGACGCCGCGGAGAAATGGTATCGGGCGGCGCTCGCAAAGAAACCGGATGATGTTGCAGTACTGGATGGTCTGTGCAATGTCTTGCTGACCGCCGGCAAGAAGCAACAAGCCGAAGAAATGATCAATAAGCTGGCCAAGGCCGACTCTTCCAATCAGGATCTCGCGCAGTTTCGAGACAGGCTGTCGAAACTTAAGTGACGAAACCTAACCTCTTCAAACCGATTCTCATCGGCGGGTTAATTGCCGGTGCGTTCGACATTACTTACGCGTGCGTGTTTTTCGGAATTCGCAATCACGTCAGACCAACGCGGATCCTGCAATCAGTTGCGCGCGGCGCTCTGGGCCAGCAAGCCTTTCAAGGCGGATTGAAAACCGCGGGCCTCGGTCTCTTCTTTCATTTTCTGATCGCACTCACGGCTGCTGCCGTTTACGTCTTCGCGAGCCGCGTCCTTCGCTTCATGATCACTCACGCCGTCGTGTGCGGAATTCTTTATGGCGCGTGTGTGTATTTTTTCATGTACGGAATCGTGATGCGCTTCTCTGCGATTCATTCGACGACGTTGCCCTGGGTCTACCCGTGGGCTGTGCTCATTCCCAACCTGCTGATTCACATGTTTGGGATTGGTTTACCGATTGCGCTTGTCGCGCGTCGATATTCGAAGTAAAACTCCACACATGGAAATGAATGAAGTTCGGCTTGAAACCGAGCGGCTAATTCTGCGTTGGTTTCGCGAAACGGATCTGGCCGATTTGTATAAGATGACCAGCGATCCGGAAGTAATGCGCTTTCTTGGCGACGGAAAACCCTGCGATGAGATGTTCACCTGGCGGCAGATGGCCACGTACATGGGCCACTGGTACTACCGCGGCTTTGGGGTCTGGGCGGTTGAAGATAAAAGCAGCGGAAGAGTGGTGGGCCGGATTGGCTTCATGGATCCGTTCGGGTGGCCCGGTTTTGAGTTAGGTTGGACGCTGGCGCGAGACTGTTGGGGCCAAGGCTACGCGACCGAGGGAGCGCGTCGCGCGTTGGAATACGCGTTCACTGAAATGGATCGCGATCATGTCATCAGCCTGATTGCGCCGGACAATGTCGCATCTATCAAAGTTGCCGAGCGGCTCGGTGAAAAGGTCGAAGGCAACACGAACATCATGGATCGCGATGTCTTTATTTACGGAATCGATCGGAAAGATTGGTTGAAAGCCCGCGAAGCATCTCCGCGCTAGTTGCGTTACGGCTCGATCGACATACGCACAACCGCCGACATTGGGACCCGCTCGATTTTTCCTGTCTTCAGCACAACAACAATCGTCCCACCTTCCACAATCACACGGCGCACTGTAGACATCGGCCGGTCGATACGGGTGCCATCGAGTTGTTCGATGATCAGGTGCGGCCCGGGCGGTTCCTGAGGCGGAGCGGCTGGCTGCGTATCACCTGACTTCTCTTCCCCTTCCACGGGTTTCGGTTCGACTTTCGGTTTTGTAGTTCTGGATTTCGCGCTTCTTGGTTTCCCTGTTTTCGGCGTTTCGGTCGGCGGCGTTTCAGTTTTGGAGGATTCGGCCGTTGGTTTTTCAGTCTCTGTTGGTTTCGGTCGAGGGTTTCGCGACCCGCGATTGCGAGCACTACCGCGCGTTGTAGTTCTCGCCGGTTTCGGTTTGGGTTCGGGCTTCGCCTCGGTTTCTTTGGGCGGCTCGTTCTCCGTGGCCTTTTCTTCTTTCTTGGCTTCTTCGGTTTTCTCCTCGGCTGTTTGCGGCAGCGTCGCGCCAACGGACGATAGTCGTCTTGTGCCGCCACTCGCCGTCGCCGTTTCTGAAGACGATTCGGAGTTCTCTGCTACGGGAATTCCACCGCTGAACGGCTGGAACGATCCGCCGAAGGTGATGCGATACGAGCCGGGATCGTCGTCAGGACTGCGCGCTTCGACGCGCAGAATCAGTATCTGATGCGAGCGGAAATACACACCCTTCGTCACTTCGGGCGGAATCGTATTCGCGTAAATGCTGATCTTCAGTAGCGGCCGGAACGTGACCGCGGTGAAGATATCCACGTCGCCATTTAAATTCCTACTATTGACAGTCACATTGAGATCGCCTGGCGTTGCTTCGAAAGCGTAGTAGTGTCGCGTCAAACGTGAGTCGCCAACATCGAGCGCGGGAATCGTGCCGTTGATCTCACTGGTTAAGACAGCAGTTGGAAGCGCTTGGTCATTGGACTGCGCGCTTGAAACCTGCGTCGCCAGCAACAGCACGGTGACGACGGCGCTCAACTTCATGAAGTGAATGAGTGTTCCGAGAATGTAAAGTCGACGGAGAAACACGGCAAGACGAGATTCCCAATTTCGCGAGTAGAGTATCAGATCTGCTGTTCAACTGCAGTCCCTGACGTCCCGAGAAAGTAACGCGGCTGCACGAGCGGCCCCGCGACTTCCATACCATTTCAGCCTCGGCGTGGATTTTGCGAGATGTCTTCGCCTCGTGAATCCTCGTGAATGAATATTGAGAGGCGGCAGAATATTCTTTCATTGTTTGGCTAACCTCAACATGTTCACGGCGCGAACGCTCCGTTTTTTAATCACTTCGAGTCGTTGAAGTTGGGCGGGCGGCAAGACCTACAACCTCACGGTCAGGGCCACCGATGCGCACGGATGTACCGGCAGTCGTGCTTACACTTTGGCAATCAGTAAATGATTTTTTTGCTGCGCTCAAGAAAGCTAACGTCGTGAGCGCGGAGCTGACTTAGAGAACCTGCAGCTTCGATAAAAGGATTGCGAAACTGTGCGTGAATAATCTCCCGCGCACGATGGTAAAAATGCTTGCACTCCGCTTTGGTTTGGGTTTATTATCCCGCCCCTAACAATCACTGAAGCGGCGCGATCGATCTTCGAAGAGTCATATTTCCGCTTCACAACCTATGGAACGGAGCGTGAGACTCCCAAGTACGGCAGCCGTTTCCAGCAATTGGTGCCACGCTTTTCCGTTCCAGCTGAAGTAGACACGAGTTTTGCCGAATACTCGTTCTCGCTGTCCCATCGCGAGCACGGATGGGCTGAACTGGGTTCAGTCTTGCATTTACGAAGTACGATTAGACTAGCGGCATTATCGCTTGATGTCGGTTCGCATTCGTCAGTGCGGTAAGGCCTCCACAGAGGACGCCAAAAAGTTAAGCATCACCTACTTCCGCCGTCCTCAGTTGATCTAGCTGCCGGCTCCCACGCCTCATCAGCGGATCGAAAAGAAAGGTGACCTACGATGACAAACCCACTCCCACTCACTAACGTCTCTACAACTGTCTTTACCAAGCTGAATTTGAGAATGACGCGAGCGCGTTTGCTTGCGTTAATTCTTTTTGTCGGACTCTTGAGCACTGTTGCGTTGTCCGCTTCATCAACGGCTTCACTCCGCCACTTGCTGTTTGCTAACCGTGGTGAAGCCGCATCGACTGCGGGCGCGCCCTCCACTTGGTTCACGCGAGTGAGCCGAAGTGTACTTCGCGGGGGGACACCGACTGAGTGCGCACTGAACATCGCGCGTCGCGGACACAGCGCAACACTTTTGAAAAACAGCAAAATCCTGATCGCTGGTGGCGAGAATCAGAACGGACTTGTCACAGAAGCGGAGATTTTCGATCCCGCGACACGCACTTTTTCGGTGTCAGGAAATCTCAACATAGCCCGCGCCGACCACTCAGCGACGCCCCTTTCTGATGGACGTGTTCTGATTGCCGGCGGCCGCGGCGCGGTGGGAATCTTGAATTCAACGGAGATTTTCGATCCGGTGTCGGGCGCCTTCATAAATGGTCCTACCATGAACAGTGCACGCGCCGGCCACACCGCAACAACCTTCGCTGATGGCCGTATTGTGTTTGCCGGCGGCGATAACCGCGGCACCATAGAAATTTACGACAGCTCGACGAACGCTTTCACTTCCCTTTCCGTAACTCTCGCAAGTCCGCGCGCATTTCACGGGGCCGCCCTTCTTAACGACGGCCGTATTCTCATCATCGGAGGCACCGCACCCGATGGTAGTGATGTGAAATCAGGCGAGGTCCTCGCGATCGCTGACGACAATATCGTAACGGTTGGAGACACGGAGGATGAGCATATTCGTCCGCTGTTACGCCTTCTGCCTGACGGTAAGGTGCAAATCATCGGTGGCTCGGATCATGAAGTTATGGAAATCTACGATCCGGCGGTCAATCAGCTGGACGCGCACGCCCACGTATTTCCGATCGGCGACAGCCACCCTGAACTCTTGCAGCAGATTATGGACGCGCCCACGCGCGCGGCGCTATTTCGGCTGGGCTCGACGGACGTAGTTACGAATCGCGCGCGACACACCATCACGGAATTGTCAGGATCGAAGGATGCCTTGATCGCTGGCGGTGTCGATTCTAACGGCACGATCCTGGCCACCGTTTCAATCGTCAATAGCTCAAGCGCGACGATTACGACAGACAAGCTGGACTATGCCCCGGGTACTCAGGTTATTGTCAGCGGCGCAGGGTTTCAACCAAACGAAATCGTAACGCTCACGTTCCACGAAGATCCGCACGTCGATGCCGAGAATCCGCACACGTTTACGGTACAAGCCGACGCGAATGGAAATTTCACTTGTCAGGAATACGCACCCGAAGATGAGGACGGCGGTTTAACCTACATTCTCGCGGCCACAGGGGGCAGTTCAGGATGGACCGCGCAGACTGCGTTGACTGATGGCGTACCGCCGAAAATCAGTCTTATTGCGCTTGACACATCTGCGTGCGAGAACTTTAACACGCTCGCTATCACTAGCACTTCAAGCACGACTCCAGACGGCTGGACCTTTGCTGAATCGGGAACGAGCGCGAACACCACGTACGCAGCAGGAACGGGTTCCTCCGCCACAGGCGACACATACAGTTTCGGCGCCGCAAGCAACACTGAGCGCGCATTTGGCGGGCTCCGCACCGGAAGCCTGGTTCCTATCATTGGGGCGGCATTTACAAATAATACAGGCCGGACGATCACGTCATTTGTGATCAGTTACACGGGCGAGCAATGGCGGCTCGGCACGAGCGGGCGTGCCCCCGACAAGCTTGATTTTCAGTACAGCACCACGGCTGGCAGCTTGACGGATGTTGTCACTTGGACGGATATAGATGCGTTGGATTTCAGCTCACCTGTTACCACAGGTACCGTCGGAGCGTTAAATGGGAATTCCGCTGCTAATCGGACGGCGATTTCTCATACCATCACCGGATTAAGTATTCCAAACGGCGCTGCATTTTGGATTCGTTGGACTGATTTTGATGTCAGTAGCTCGGACGATGGTCTTGCGATTGATGATTTCTGCTTGATTCCGCAGGGTCTCGCTGATGTGTCAGTCGCTGTATCTCCAGCCGCCGTCGAGGAAGACGGCGCAACGAATCTGGTTTACACATTCACGCGCAGCAACACTTCGGGCGGCGCCCTGACAGTTAATTTCTCAGTCGGCGGCGATGCTACCTTCAATACCGACTACACGCAGTCTGGCGCGGACAGCTTTTCATCGTCCGCAGGAACAGTAACGTTTGGCGCTGGCCAGTCCACGGCGACAGTAACGATCGATCCCACGGCCGACAATATTCTCGAACCTAATGAACCGGTACTTCTCACGGTGGCCACCGGCGCAGGCTACAACGTCGGCTCCCCGAGCAGCGCGATGGGTACCATTACGGAGGCTGATCACGAACTGTCGATTAATGCGACGACGACGGTCACCGAGGGTAACAGCGGATCCTCGAACATGACCTTCACGGTAACGTTGTCGCCGGCGTCCACCCAGACCGTCACAGTGGATTACTCAACCGCGAATGGCACGACGAATCCGGCGCTGGGTGGCGGCGCGTGCGGCGGCATGACTGATTACGTTTCACAGAGCGGCACACTCACTTTTACCCCAGGCCAAACCGTCAAGACGATCGATGTGCCGATTTGCGGCGATACTCGCGACGAACCTGACGAGACTTTGACCGTCACATTGGATACACCGTCCAACGCGACGATCGCCGCTGGTCAGGGAACAAGCGACGGCACGATCACTGACGATGATGCAATGCCGACAATCTCAATTAACGACGTCTCGGTGAATGAAGATAATTCCGGAACGACCGCGTTTAATTTCACCGTCAGTTTGTCGAATCCCTCGCAGGGCACAATTACTGTCGAATACGCGACGCAGGACAACTCTGCGACTGCCCCGTCGGATTACGCGGCGATTACGACGACCACGTTGACATTCAATCCGGACGAGACATCGAAGAACGCCACTGTCGTGGTGAACGGCGACACCGTCTTTGAACCAAACGAAACGTTCCTGGTCAATCTCACCAACAGCTCATCCAATTCTATCCTCGCATTTGGGACAAAGGGCACGGGGACGATCACAAATGACGACACGCCGCCGACGGTGCAATTTGCGTCTGCCAGTTCATCTGGTGCCGAGTCGACCAGTCTCGTCAATTTACAGGTAACGCTGTCGAATGCCAGTTACCAAACGGTCACGGTCAATTATTCCGTCAACGCAAGCAGCACGGCCACAGGTGGCGGCGCTGATTACACCTGGGCAGCTGGTCCGTTGACCTTCAATCCGGGTGAAACTAACAAGCAAATCTCGCTGGCGGTAAACGATGACAATCTTAATGAGAATGACGAAACAGTGGTTGTCGATCTCACCTCGTCGGTAAATGCCAATATCGGCAGCCTCTCATCGCACACTTATACGATTCAGGACAACGACGCGGCGCCTAGCTTTTCGATCGAGGATGTCACGCACAATGAAGGCAACAGCGGCACGACCAGTTACACCTTCACTGTGACTAAGACTGGGGCAACCGACCTCGCTGCGAGCGTTAACTTCGCAACCGCTAACAGCGCCGCTTCAGCCGGCAGCGACTACACCGCGACAAGTGGAATGTTGACCTTTGGGTCAGCTGAAGACAGCAAGACGTTGACGGTGCTGGTCAACGGTGACACTACCTATGAAAACAACGAGACGTTCTTCGTCAATTTGTCCGACGCCAATAACGCCACCATCAGCGATGAGCAAGGAGTTGGCATGATTACGAACGATGATACCGAACCGACGCTCTCGATCGTCGACGTCATACTGAACGAAGATAACAGTGGCACGACGAGCTTTACATTTAGCGTTACCAAGAGTGGCGCGACGGAACTTCCATCGACTGTTAATTACCAAACGATCGATGGCACAGCGCTGCAGCCGGGAGACTATCAGAGCAAGAGTGGAACGCTGACGTTCGCCGCTAACGAACTCACCAAACAGATAACCGTGCTCGTCGTTGGCGATACAACTTATGAAACCAACGAGGCCTTCACAGTCAAACTTTCGAACGCTTCCGGCGCCAGCATTGGCGACGATGAAGGTCTGGGAACAATCACGAATGACGACGCGGCGCCGAATTTCGCAGTCAATGATGTGACAATGAACGAAGGAACGGGGCCTGGCCCAACCACGTTCATCTTCACTATCACCAAGACCGGTGCGACGGAAGTGACGGCGACCGTGGACTTCGTCACGGCAAACGGCACGATGAACCCGGCCACCGGCGGATCCGTATGCGGCAGCGGCGTCGATTACGCGTCGAGCAATGGACTGCTGACGTTTGCCGCAAACGAAACAACAAAGACCGCCACGGTCAATGTATGTCG
>DASYPX010000123.1:0-5655 GCA_036006125.1 Pyrinomonadaceae bacterium
TGATCGCGCCGATAAAACAAAGCGGCCACGTGGACTTTCTGCTGTTCGAAGATATGACCGTTAACAACCATTCGGTTGAAATTGAAGAGTATCGTCGCGGGTTCGATGTGCCGACGAAAAAGCCGCTACGGCTGCGAGAGCCGCTGCGGTTCTTCATCTCGCTTCCCACCGCCACCCTCGCGGCGATTAGTGAAGGAATTAACTCGCAGGAGACATGGCCGGTGACGGGCCGAGTTTACGTCTGTGGGAAATACAAAAAGTTTGTGCTCAGCTTCAAACGATGTGTTCCGGTTGAGCTGAATCTGACCATGACAAATCCGCTGAGGAGGAAATGACGATGGCACATGGCGGGGGCGCAGCGGCGGCAATCGCAAACGCGATCAAGGCAAGCGGGTCAATCGTGCGCGTTGAGCCACAAATGTTCGCGGCGCTTCTGCGAAAAGTTGAAAGGCCGCTGATTGTGTACGCCCAGGGCGGTCTGTTTTCCGGCAAGCACCAGTACCTGACCAGTTACAAAGGCCTCACGTTCTTTGCCAAATCAAGTCAACAGATCGATCTGCCTCGCGGCGTGGAAGTAATTGTTGCGAAGAAGATTTGGACCCCGTCCTAATCGACGACTACTGAAATACTTTGTCGACCGGAACAATCGTCACGTCCGCCGGCTTCACCACGAGCTTGTAGTTTTCAATCAGTTTGTCCTCGTCGGTGAGCTCTTTCGGCTTCGGCGCGTTGTAAGTGATCGGCGACGGCTTGTTATTGACTATTGCGTCACGCAGACCTGCCGCGTCCTTCGTGACAATCGAGATGCGCATTGCGGCAGATTTCAGATACTGCTTGATCGCGCGATTCACGTCCGCCAACGTGAGCTTCGCCAATTGCTCCCGCATGTAGGTCGGGAAATCCTTGATGCTGTAATAACGGCTGTCCAAAGCGTAGCCGAGCTGATCGTCCTGCGTCGCCGTCAGTACGTTGACGTACTTGGAAAGAAACTCGCGCGTTGATTCGAATGCTTCCTGCGACATGCCTTCGCGCACCAACTTGTCATACTCGAACAATGCGGCGCGCAAAACAAAATGGCCGTTTTGCGGCTCGACCGGGCGAATCCAGATTTGAAAAATCTGAAGTTTGCGACCGAGGTTTGCGTCCGGTTGAAACTGAAACATGCCGCGCGGAAAGTATTCGATGTATGCATAGTCGCCGTAATTCAAACCGCGCGCTTCGCGCAGACGCTGATACAAATAGCTGTTGCTCGAACGGTGCTGCCCAAAATATGACGCGACGACCGCGAGCGCCGGCCAATCTTTTTGCGCGCGCGTGAGATCGATTGGAAATCCGAGCGAAAGTGCGGTAGACCGCGTCTCCCGCTCAATAATTTCAATCTTCGTTCCCGGTTCGAGCTTTGGTTGCGACAGAGAGGCGCGATCGCCGTTCAGGCGGCCGATAGGTAACTTCGCAAAGTCTGTCTCGAGCCGTTTCGGAAAGTCCGCCGGATAACCGCCGGCCAAACCAATTACCAGGTTCGCTCGTGTGTAGTTGAATTCGTAGAAGTCACGGACATCTTTCAGCGTCAGCGCTTCTAACGCGCTGACTGACCCCATGTTCTGATGACCGTACGGATGCGCCGGCGGATAAATCATGGTGTAAAGAACTTCCTTGCCGAGTTCCTCGTCGTTGCCGCTGCGCAGCGAAGTCTTCAGGTAATTGATCGCGTCTTCTTTCAATCGCTGAAAATCATCATCGCGAAAACCCGGATCGAGCAGCATCTCGCGAATCAACGCATAATATTTTTCAAGCGTATCGCTGTGCGTGGTGCCCGAGAACACAGTCATCTCTTTATCGACTTGCCAGTTAAATGACGTAGCCATCGGATACATCGCATCCGTAATTTGCGCGTACGTCTTTGTGCGGGTGCCACCTTCGGCGAGCAGCGCTGCAGTTAATGAGGCGAGACCTTCTTTGCCTTTCGGATCATTAGCCGAACCCGTCATGAAGAGAATCCGAAACGAGACGAGCGGCGAACGGTTTGGAACCAAGACTGTGTTCGAATTGGCAGTGCTCATTCGATTCTGCGGCGTGTTGCGTGTCGAACGACGTGATTTCTGCGCAAGTCCGTCGGAAATCGTGAGCCCAATAACAAACATAGTCAGAAGAATGGTAGCGACGCGACTGATCATTTCGCCACCTCCTTCTTCGTAGTCAACGTGACAATCGTTCGGTGTTTGTCGACGAAGTATCTCGCCGCGGCTTGGCGAATGTCTTCGGGCGTAATCGAGTCGTAAACTATGAATAGCTTGTTGACTGTATCCGGCGTGCGACGCAAGCCGATGTAATTCGCGAGTACACTCGCAATAGCTTCCGAACTATTCATTGAGAGCGCAAACGAATAACGCATTCGCGAACGCGTCGAGTCCAGTTTGTCCTTTGGCACCAGTTCTTTCGTGTAGCGCTTATACGTGTCGAGGATCTGCTGCTTTATGTAATCAAGGTCCTTCACGTCCTTGAGTCTTGCATTCACCAAAAACAGCTCAGGATCGCGGCGGTCCTGGAAGACGGGTGACAGCGAATCGAGCTTCTGCTCCTGCAAAACCAGTTTTTGGTAAAGGTCTGAGTTCTCGCCAAACGCGATTGCTGACAGCAGATCGAGCGCCGCGTGATCTTTGTCTTCGTCGGAATATGCTGGTCCGCGAAACGCGACGTACAGCACCGGCAATGTATTTGACGGCCAATCGACGTGCGCTTCGCGTGGTTCGTTCTGTTCAGGCTCGCGCGGAATATCGGGCGCGTAGTTGCCGCGTTGCCATTTGCCAAAATGTTTCTTGACGCTGGTAAGCACCGCCTCGTGATTCACATCGCCGACCACCACAATGGTTGTGTATTCAGGCCGGTAATAGCGGCGATAGAATTCCCAGCTGTAATCAAACTGGTTGGGCATGTCCTCGATGTCTTCAATAAAACCCATCGTTGTGTGCGTGTACGTGTGTTGCTTGTATGCTGTGGCACGCAGAACTTCATATGCCTTCTCTTCCGGATCGGAGCTGTTCTTGTTGAATTCGCCGAGCACAGCCTTTGTCTCAGTCTTGTACCCCGCCGTGTCGTACTTCAGACCTTGAAAACGATCCGCTTCGAGTTCCAGAATCCGATCGAGATCGTCTTTCGAAAACACTTCGTGATAGACGGTGCGATCGTCTTCAGTGTAGGCGTTTGAATCCGCGCCGGCTTTCTTCAGGATCTCGTCGCGCTGCTGCCCCGTGTAATGCTCGCTGCCGCGAAACATCAAGTGCTCAAATAGGTGCGCGTAGCCGCTCTTGCCTTTCTCAATCTCGTTGCGCGAGCCGGTCTGCACCACAATTTGCAGCGCGACCAGATTCGGATAATCAGTCGGAATAGTGATTAGCCGCAGTCCGTTCGGCAGGTCATCAACCGTGTAATCGTAGGCGAACGCTTTGCGCGGGGTTTGCGCCAGTGACATGAGCGGGACGCATAGAATTAGCGACACTATAATCAGCAGTTTCATCAGAAACGTGTGGCTCCTTTATGATTTGCGGGGAAGAGTGAGTATACACGAGCCGTCGGTGGCAGCTAATCGGGCTCGTGCACCTATTTCGATGCGGGCACGCGTCAAAAGGCGGCTTGACCTGCCGCATTGTCGGCCCGTATCATTGCCTGTTTGTGAGAGCAGAGGAAACGTTAACAGTAGGGTAATCGCGAAATGAAACCTGGAATTCATCCTGAATATACTGAAATCACCGTCACATGCGCGTGCGGCGAATCTTTTAAGACGCGTTCGACCAAAAAGGGCGATTTGCACGTAGAAATTTGTTCGGCTTGCCATCCGTTTTTCACCGGCAAGCAAAAGCTGGTTGACACCGCGGGACGCGTCGATCGATTCAATCGTCGCTATGGCAAGACTGCGCCAACGCCCGCGAGCAAGTAAGTTGACGATGCGATCTCGTCATTAGCAGCAAGAATTGAAGGTGCCGGCGTAAATTCGCGCCGGCTGGTCGGATTGCATCCAATCTGAGCAGCCGGACAAAACGCCGGCATTGTTGTATGTAGTGTGCTCCGTCTCCCTTGTGGAAGAGGGCTGGGGAGAGGGAGCGAAGCTATAGCGCGAGAAGAGAAAAATACTTATTCTTCTATCGCCAAAATCCCTCTTCCCTCTCCCAATGTGAGGGGAAGAAATGCAGAAAGAACATGAGCAATAACGAACGAGACCTAATCGTCGGCGGCCAGGCCGTCATCGAAGGCGTCATGATGCGCACCCCGAACGCGTACGCCATCGCCGTGCGCAAAGCCGACGGCACGATTGTCAACATGGCGGCAAGCTTGCCGAAATGGAGCGACAAGTTTCCAATTCTCAAGCTGCCAATTTTGCGTGGCGGCGCAGTCTTATTGCAGTCGATGGGACTCGGCATCAAGGCGTTGAATTATTCCGCCGGGGAAGCATTCGCTGAGCAGGAAGAAACGGAAACAGCTGAAGTTAAAGTCCTCACGCCGGCAGTGATCGAAGGCGAAGGCGATTTTGCGGGCATCACGGGTGGTTTGCCGGGCGTATTTCCGATTCCGAAAAAACAGAAGCGTGCAAAGGACGTGCGCAAAGGCGGCACGGCCGCGGCGGCCAGCTCGATCGTGTTCGCAATGATTTTCAATGTGCTGTTGTTTGTTGCCGCCCCATTGCTCCTTACAAATGCTTTGTTCATCGCGGCGGGTTGGGCGGCGAGGCCGGCGGCGGTTTCGACGAGTGGCACGGGCGTCTCGCCCGTGAATCAGGCTCAGGATGCGCCTGCCACTGACTCAGCGCTTCGGCGAACGTGGAATTCGGTTCGTACGTATTTGCATCCTGTCCGCCCGACGGTTGGTTTCAATTTAATCGACGGGATGATCCGCATGACATTCTTCCTGATCATGATTATCAGCTTTTCGTTCTTGAAGGACATCCGGCGCGTTTTTGAATATCACGGCGCCGAACACAAGACGGTCTTCACCTGGGAAAAAGGCCTCGACTTAACAGTGGCGAACGCGCGGATTCAGCCGCGGCAACATCCGCGTTGCGGTACGAGCTTTCTGATGGTCGTGATGCTTGTCTCAATTCTGCTTTTCTCGGTGATCAAGTTCGATTCGCTGCTGTTCAATTTCCTCGTGCGTATCGCCTTGATTCCCGTCGTCGCGGGAATCTCGTACGAAATCATTCGGCTGTCGGCGAAGCGAGAAACTGGACTGTTTTTTAAGGCCATCATGCGGCCTGGTCTCTGGTTACAGAACGTGACCACGAAAGACCCTGATGATTCACAACTGGAAGTGGCGATTACGGCTTTAAAAGAGAGTTTGAAACTCGAACCGAGGTCGGCCGAACCGGAAATGGCGCCCCTTTCTTAATGTCCGACAAGCTTTAGCTTGTCGTATCGACAAACTGAAGTTTGTCGGACAAAAAACATGCTCGATAAACTTGCACAAATTGAAACGCGTTACGAAGAGCTCACGAACGAGCTCTCTTCGGCGGAGCTTTTGTCGAATCCCTCCGCCTACGCGAAGGCCGCGAAGCAACATCGCAGCCTCAGTGAGATTGTCGAAAAATATCGCACGCTGAAATCGCTTCAAGAAGAACTCACCGGCGCGCGCGAACTGATTGAGAACGCCGGCGACGAAGACATGCGC
>DASYPX010000124.1:0-6676 GCA_036006125.1 Pyrinomonadaceae bacterium
GTTTGTGGAACGTGCGCGAGCGACGGTTCGGCTTTGGGAATAATTTCAAACACTGAATCGAGGCGCGTGACTTCGAAAACGCGGCTCGTGAATTTGCTTACATTCATCAGTTTGAAGCGGACGCCTTTCGTGTCACTCAGCCGGCGCAACTCAAGCATCAGGCCCAGGCCATAAGCGTCGATCGCTGTGACGCGTCCGAGATCAAGCACGATTGCTTTTGCATCTGCTTGCGCGCGCACCGCCTCGCGGAGTGTACGTGTTTCACCGCTAATCAATCGCCCTTGCAGGCTCAATACCGCGGCATCTCCCAGATTTCTTGTATGGACTCTTAACATGACCGTTCCCCTTATTCGGTAACCTTAGAAAATTGAACGATTCGCCGGCGAAGTTTGTTCCGCGAGCCGTTAACCCAATAACACGACGCAAATTGCTGGTTGTTTCATTTTTTCGCCCGGCAAATGTTAAGACGTGTTAAGAAGGCCAGCCGTTAACGAGCTGAGAGATTGAAAGAGCAGGCGAGGACGCCTGCGCCCCGCACGCAGGATGCGCGCGCTCCTATTCTGAATAGCGATCGGCGCGAAAACGGAAAAGTTGGACGGGTAGGCCCGGCGGGATGCCGGCCTTACGTGACGCGATGTCTACTTGATCCGCCGCAGAGGTGATCCCTCCGAGGTTTGGCAGGAGTAGCCCGCGACGAAATCCCACTTCATCCTCGACCACCACGCCATAAACTTTCGGATCGAGGTCCTCAAATTTGCATGGCTCGGGCGACGACAGCACATCAACGGAATATTTCAGATTCGGAAGTTCGTCGGGCCGCACCGGAGGAAAACGCGGATCGCGCGTCGCTGAACAAACGGCGTTGGTGATGATCTCTTCAGCAAGAGTGTCTCTCACCGGATCGACGGTGCCGATGCAGCCTCGCAGATCGCCTGCGCGAGTTTTGATCGAGACGAAGCAGCCGGCATGAGCCGTTAGCTCGTCGGGAAGATCCTCGGGCGAGGAGATGATTATACCGTCGCGCACGAACGTCTCGATCGTGCGGCGCGCGAGCGCGGGGATTGCCTTAGATAAATGATCGTGGCCGCCATCGCTGGGTTCCGCTACTGAATCGTCTGTCGCCCGCTTCGCGGGCTCTAATGAATTCTTTGCTTCCTGATCCGAGCCCCGACATGGCGGGACTGGGCTAATGTCATTCGTCCGCTTCGCGGACGAAACGGACCCGCCCGCTAACGCAGGCGGTTCTAACACAAGTTGCGCTACCAGATATCCGACGCCCCACGGCGCTTCGTAACTCAACACTTCGCACGACTGGCGCGAGTCTTCAGCAACGCCGAGAGCCACCAGCATCGAACGGTAGCCGCATTCACCCGCCCGCTGACGCAGATTCTGATCGATATGCGTGATGCGCGTCGTTTCACAATTTTGGAGCGCAGCGACAATCTCATTATCGAAGAGATGGGCATCAGGGTTATAGCCGGCGGGGGCGCCGGGCTTAAGCCGATGACTGAGATCGCCGCTCGCAATGAATGCGACAGGCCGCTTTACCGTAGCGATTGCTTGCCTGATGCAGTTGCCAAATCGCAAGTGCTCTGCGTTCGATAGAAAACTGTAGCCCAGGGCGACGACTTTTCCTGTCCAGCCATTGCGCTGCAGAAAATAGAGCGGCACGGCTGTGCCATGGTCCAGTTTCCCGCGAATCCGCAGAGTGATCAGATTCTGTTGTTCGGCCGCGCGGGCAATCTCAGTGAGAAGTTCGTCGTCGAGTTCAGCTTCGACCGTCGCTTCTGGCGCGCGAAACATCGAGAAATCGCCCTGAAGTGTCGGCCCCTCGTATGCGACGAACGCGACGGCTTCGAGGGGTGCGTGCGGCGAGATCAGGACCACGGTTTCCGCTTTGCTTTCGATGATTCGTGCGGTGAGCGTCGCCATCGCACTAATCGAATTCTGCACCTCGACACACGACTCGCCACCGACTTCCGGCACCATGATTGGTGGATGCGGCGCGATTCCGGCGAAAACCAATGAACTCGTGTGGCCCATATTCACCACCGAGGAAGAAGAATTTAGCGACAGAGTAACGCAGATACACCTAGATTAGAAATCCCATCGCGTTCGCGTTTATGATTAGCGTCGCATGAAAGATTTCGATGTGGTCATCGTTGGCGCCGGGCCGGCCGGATCGTTTGCCGCGGAGCGTTTAGCGCTCGCGGGCGTCCGTGTCGCGCTTTTCGACGGACGCCCTCCGGGCGAGCCAAAGGCATGCGGCGGTGGCGTCACTTCCAAAGCGCTAAAGGCCTGGCCGCATCTGCTCGAAGCGGTCGGCCGCACCATCGATGAACTGGACATGTATTCGCCTTCCGGCAAACACCTGCACATGAAGCTGGAAGAGCCGTTCGCTGTTTATTCACGAATTGCGTTTGATACGTTTCTGCGCGAGCGCGCGCGCGCTGCGGGTGCGGCGGTCATGGCAGACAAGATTTCAGGTCGCGAGTTCAAAAGAGACGGTGACCGTTGGACAGTAAAGACGCAAAGCGGCGCGGAATTGACTTCGAAATTTTTGGTCGGTGCTGACGGTGCGAACAGCGCAATCGCCAGGAAGCTTGCCGGACGTTTGCCCGCAGCTGAAATGGAAGTAGCGTTTGGCTATCGCGCGCCGCTACCCGAATCAAATGACGCCGCGACAGTAATCGCATTTCTACCGCGCTGGGTGGGATACGCGTGGGCATTTCCGAGAATCGATCACGTCTCGTTTGGCATTGCGACAACGCAGGATGCCTTCGATCACGAAGCTCTCGACAAACTACTTTGGGAATTCATGGTGAGTTACTACGACTGGTACAGAATCCAGACGCATCGGGATAGTGAGCGGGTCAACTCGCCGATGAAGGTCTGGAAATCATTTCAGAGTACGAGTGCTGATGAAACTCGCAACGAACTAAAGCGGTCTGCCGAGCGGTACGCCGCCCGCATTCCCGGACTCGCGCCGCGCACGTGGGATGTACGCAAAGCTTGTGGCGATGGATGGGCTCTGCTTGGTGATGCAGCGGGCTTTGCGGATCCGGTGACGGGCGAAGGCATTTATTATGCGCTTCGTTCCGCAGAGCTGTTCGCTGATGCTTTTTTGAAAGGAAAGCCCCAGGAATATGAAACGCTTTGGCGGAAGGATTTTGGCGGCGAACTCAAACGTGCCTCACAAATGCGCCGGCGGTTTTATGGGAATTTCTGGGGCGCGCCATTTACCGAACGCATGATCGAATTCGCAAAAGGCCATCGCGGTATTCGCAAAGTGCTGGGCCAACTTGTGGCGGGAGATCAGGGATACGTGAATTTGAAGAAGAAGCTCGCCCGCAGTGCATTGAAACCGCTTTGAATAACCCCTCGCTGAATCAGGTCTAAAAAAAAGAAGGAGGGGCTATTCGCCCCTCGCTTTCTGGTTCACTGTAACTTTCTGGTTACGGCAGTGCTTCGACGTTCACGTAAATCTTGAAGCTTCCGGTTTGCTGAATGCCGAGCAGAAAGCGAACGTCAATCGAAGCTCCATTGGCGAGCGGTGTTCCAAGCGTGACCGTTGTAACATCCACCGATGAATTGAAACCGCCGCCATTTGGTTGTTGAATACCAGGTAGAACTTCATCCGACTGTTCCAGATGTGTCCCCTGCACCGTAACGTTGCTCGTCCCTGATCCGCATGGCGGACGATCCACAGTTACGACTACGGCCGTTGAGGTTCGGGGCCGAAGATCGGCAATGCCACTCGGTGCTGGGAACGTTGTCAGGTCGATTATTCGGAACCGCAGTCGCGTAACGTTGCCGCCGGTGTTATTGACGACCGTGCGGCGGATGTCGAGCGTGCCATAAGTCGAGTTGTTGGGGGCATCGCTCGTAAAATCGCGCACGCGATTTGGCGGTGAAGCGCTGCCGACGCACGGGTCCAGCAGATTGACTGCAAAGGAAGCATTGCGCTCAATCGGGCTGGAGAGATTCTCGGGTCCTGGCGCGCCAAGCCGCTGGCCGGCTCCCGCGGACGTTGCATTAGTGTCAACGAAGATAAAATCGGCAGCATTGTTGTTCGTGTCCTTCACTTTTCCACCCGTCGCACATGCTCCAAAGGTTGTAATCGAACCGCCCTTACCACAGTTGTCGCGGTAAAAGCTGTAATCAATTGAGAATGGGACCAAGGCTGGATAGCCCGTTCCTTCCTTGTAGATGGTGTTAGCCTCGGACGTCGAGCCGACCGCGTCCAGCCTATTGGCGAGCACATAAGCGCCGCCGCCCGAGTTGTTGTTGAAAAGTGCGATACCGGCGTTGTCGGGAATATCGGTGGTATAGGTTGCGTCGCCGGTGGCCGTGGTGCCGTTTCCCGCCGGATAGCTGGCTAGCGAATATCCGATCGAATTAACACAGAGATAGTGCCCTTTGTTGGGGATAACGGTGCCATTGGGAATCGAGCATCGGGTGACCCCGTCTGAAGCGGCGACGCCGTAACCCGATCCTGAAAGGGCGTCCACGGTATGATCTGTCCCGCTGTTGTTAAAAATTTCGATGAACTCATCATTCAGGCCATTGGGTCCCCGGAGCCGAAACTCGCTAATAACGAGTTGACCTGCCGTAGCTGTGACGTTTGGAGGTGGAGTCGCGGCCACGTTTGCCGACTCTTGGGCCGTAGATAACGAACTCCCCGAGTCAGAGATCGGCCCCGAAGAAGCCGGCGCTGGAGAAGTCTTCGCAGAGGATGCCGGGGAAGAGGAGGCCGGTGATGTCTTTGCCTGAACCGTCACGCGAGGTGCAAAAACAGCAGGCAGAGGCAAAGTTATTTGTTTCGACGAGACTGTCTTAGCGCCTCGCCGCTTTGGTCGTTTCTTACCGACAGCACTAGCATCAACACCTACAGCAAGGGTAATCGCGACGACGGTCAAAACCGTCGTCAGCTTAATTTTTCGCATTCGATTTCACTCCAGTCTTCATGATAGCCACTGTTAAGTCAGGGCGATCACGTGGCAAAGTCTCCTAATTTTTACGTGGGAATTGAACAGGTGAAGCACAATGGTTGTATAACGTCGCCATGAACGCTGTCAATGGAATGTTTTGTATGAGGACGCCAGTTAAGTCTCGTCTTGCAACGATCTGCGCAATCTTTCGTTTGCGGAAAGCGCACCGAAAGCTTGATGTAGTATTGCCGCAAAAGGTAATCTGCTTCCAGGAAGTTCTGTTCAACTTGCGCTGGTTACCGCCCTGTTCTTCCCTGATCGGTCGAGCCCGGTTCGCATCATGAGCATTCAAGGCAATCTGAAAACAATGAATGTGTCAGACTTGCTCCAGTTTCTGGCGGCAGCACGCAAAACCGGCACGCTCAAAATCGCGCGCGGCACCGTGGTCAAAGAGATCATACTGGAGGGCGGTGTGATCGTCGGCTCGCGCTCAAACGATCCTAAGGAATTAATCGGGCAAGTCCTCTTGCACTACGGAAAGATCGGCGAAGACCAGTTGCAAGCGGCCATGGAAATTCATCGTCAGTCTGGTGACAGACTCGGCAACATTCTTTCCGCGCAGGGGATTGTCAGCGCGGCTGACGTTGTTTACGCGCTGCGGATGCGCACCCTGGACATCATTTACGATTTGTTCCTTTGGGAAGAAGCGACTTTCGAATTCTTCGACGGCGAAGCTTTGCCGAGCGATGTAATTCGGATTCAAGTCGAAGCGCAGTCGGTAATCATGGAAGGAATTTATCGCATCGATGAGTGGTCGCGGTACAGAGCCGTTATCCCTTCAGATCGGTGCTACTTCGAATTGAGCGCAGGTTGGACTGAGTTGCTTAACGAAACCAACAAAGAGTCTCGCGAAGTTCTCTATTACGTGGACAAGGGCATGACCGTCGCTGAGATATGCTACAACCTCCATACCTCTTCGTTTCATGCGTGCGCGCTACTCTTTGATCTCGTCGAAAAAAAGATCATTGCGGTCGCAGGTGAGGCCGCGATTCCTGCCGTCAGCGAAGCATCGCCGGCACGGACGTCGCTGAGTGCCCCGGAACTGCTCGAACTGGCGCGCGCCGAAATGCAGGATGGAAGTTACGAGAACGCACTTTCGAAGATTCGCGCGGCGCTCGAACAAGAACCGAATAACGGCGATGCGCAACTCTTACGCCAGGAGGCCGAAGATCTCTCCATCCGGCAAGTTTATCAGGACGGGCTGCCGCCGAGCGCCGTGCCGAAACTGTTAAAGACCGTGGAGGAACTTGAAGACGAACGTTTGGATCCGCAGGAAGCGTTTCTGCTTTCGCGGATCAACGGCGAGTGGGACATTTCTGCGATAATTTCCGTCTGTCCATTTAATGAAGCGGACAGTTTACGCATGATCAAGAGATTGGTTGACGGTGGCGTAATCGGAATCAGCTAGTCTTCAGTCAGCAACCAAAAAAGATGGCGGCGCAAGTGGCAGAGACGGCAGCGGCGACGGCCGCGTCGGTCATACAGATTACCAAAACGGGAGCGAACATTCCTTCGGACACAGATGAATTCGCCGCTTTGCGAAGGACGTTCGTCGAACAGCACTGGCTGCTGCTGCCGAACTTTCTCGATGCGCGATTGTTAGAGTTAATTGAAAAGAAATTAGAGGGCGCTGAATACCGCGTTGTCGATCGCGAAACCGGAGTTGAATTACGGCCGATTGATTG
>DASYPX010000125.1:0-8728 GCA_036006125.1 Pyrinomonadaceae bacterium
AAAAAATACGGCGCTCGATCTAACTTATGTTGCGGTTTCCACTAGCAAGCTCGCGGAAAAACTCACACTTAGCGATGATGAAGTAAAGGCTTATTACGACAAGCACAAGGGCGACTTCTACATCGGTGAACCACAAAAGAAGATTCGGTACATCTTTATCGATCAGGACAAGTCGGGACAGAAAGTGCAAATCTCAGATAAAGAGTTGCACGATGAGTTCGACAGCTTGCAACCGCAGTACAAACAGGCGGGCGTCAAGGTCCAACAGATTCTTTTAAAAGTCGCGCGTGAAGATCTGGATGAGAGTGTGAAAAAGAAGGCTGACGATTTGGTCGCCAAAGCGCGCGGACAATCGGGGATCGCAACGGAAGAGGCATTTGCGGAGCTGGCAAAAGGGAACTCGGAAGACCCGTCAACGGCCAAGAACGGTGGACGCGTGGAAGGACTGGTGAAGAAGAACGCCAACAAGCCTGACGATCCCTACCAGAAGACATTGGAGATGCAGCCCGGGGAAGTCACTGACCCGATCAAGTACAAGAACGGCTATTACATCCTGCGTCGGGGCGACTCGGTGCCCAAGACTTTCGAGATGGCCAAGCCTGAGTTACTCGTCTCGTTGCGCAACCGTCGTGGATACACCATTGCGCAGAAAATTGCCCAGAAGGCGGAGGAGCGGCTAAAGCAGACCAAAGATGCTCAAAAAGTCGCACAAGAGTTCGCCGCCGAAGCGAACATGAATGCCGCTGACATGGTCCGCGAAACACCGTTTGTGAAACCCGGCGACGACGTACCGAATATTGGCAGCTCGCAACAGTTCGAAGATGCAATCGCGCCACTTACAAACGCGAACGACGTCGGTGAGCGCACCGGCATCAAGAACGGATTCGCAGTGCCGATGCTGATTGACAAGCGCGATCCACGCATTCCGGATTTCGATGAAATAAAGGACAAAGTCGTGGCCGCGGCGAAACAAGAGAAAGCAAAGTCACAGCTTGAGCAAACTGCGAAAGATATAATCGCCGGCGCGAAGACGCCTGCTGATTTAAAGGCTGCCGCCCAGAAATACGGTCTCGAAGCAAAGGCCGAAGCCAATTACAAAATCGGATCACCGTTGGCCGACTTGGGCTCCAGCACGATTCTCGATGATCCACTTTACAAATCCGGCAATACGGGCACTGTGCTTTCGTCGCCGATTTTCCTGAACGAAAATTACATCGTGCTCGGAGTGACAAAACGCACCGATGCTGACATGGCTGAGTTCACCAAGCAACGTGATTCGCTGGTTGAGACTGCTCTGAAAGACCGGCGTGATCAGGTGTTCCAAGATTATCTCTCGACAGCGAAGTTGGAAATGCAGCGAGACGGCAAGATCAAGATTTATAAGGACGCGCTCGACGAGCTACAGGAAGAAGAGCCGGACATCGACATTCCGGCGCGCCGGCCTACCCCGGCGCAGGGATAGGTCAGGCGCCGAAGTCGCGAATGTCCTGGAAGGGTCTATCGCGATTGGTAAAGTCCGGACGGTAATAAAAAGCCGCGCCGTCGTATTCCTGCATCCACCCGTTCTCAATGCCAAACTCATCGAGAGCGGATACCGCCCGTAGCCATTCTGACTCGGTGATTCTGCGCGACAGAAGCGTGTAACGGCGGTTCGTTCCCGCAACGTTTGTTGGATAGTATTGGGCCATCAACGAAACGGCGACGCGCGGACTCAGTTCATCGCGAATCCATTGCAGTTGCCCGCGCAACCCGCCGATATCATTCGGCAGCACCAGCAGACGAATCACCAGTCCACGTGCCAGTAATCCTTCGTTGTCACGCAGTAGTTCGTCGCCCGTTTGGCGGAACATTTCTTTGAGAGCGGCCCGAGAAACTGACGAATAGCCGCGGACTTTTGAATAGAGAAGTCCCGCCTCGTCCTCTGCATATTTCAAATCAGGCAAGTAGACATCGACGATTCCATCCAGCAGTCGCAGGACTTCCACTGAATCGTACGCGTTCGTGTTGTAAACAATCGGTAGACGCAGACCCTTTTCAGCCGCAAGCAGGATGGCGCGCGCCATCTGCGGTGCGAAGTGCGTGGGCGACACAAAGTTGATGTTGTGACAGCCGTGCTGTTGCAGCTCGAGCATCATGTCGGCGAGCCGCTCGTGCGTTACTTCGTTCTTGATCTGTTCCTTGTGCGCTTGTGAAATCTGATAGTTCTGACAATAGACGCAACGCAGATTGCAGTTGCCGAAGAAAATGTTTCCCGCTCCTCGCGTGCCTGTCAGCGGCGGTTCCTCGCCGAAGTGCGGCGTGTAAGACGAAACGATCGGCAGATGGCCGGAATAGCACCGCGCCAGCTCACCTTCGAGCCGGTTGTTGCCGCAGTCGAGTGGACAGACGGTACAGCGTTCCAGCAGAGACTCAAGCGCTTCAACACGAATTTTCAGCTCGCCGGATTCAAGTAAGCGAAGATAAGACGGCTGCGCGGTTTTTGAAATGCGATTCATGTTCTTTGAATCAATTTGCGTCCTGGTCTGGTCGCTGCCGCTCACCGTACTGACACTCATAACTCATTACTTCGTTTACAAGTCACTCTTCTTTCGAAAGTGGACGTAGTGCGGCTTGTGTTGTTCCACAAGTTCTTTGGGCACCACGCGCCTCGTCGTACGCCAAATGAAATCCATCTCAGCGTGTGTGGTGCTCAAGGCGAGTCGTGCTTCGAAAACCAGCAACATGCTGCCGTAGAAGAGAAAGAACGCGCCGACCAGCCCCAGCCCCACGGGAATCCAACCAACTCGCGCACCCCAAGGGAACGACACAACGCCGATTGCGAAACTGGTGGCGACAAAGATTCCCACCGCGAGATAGAAAGTCGTCAACGCGCGCTGCAGCAAACGCGAGCGGCTGGTGAGCTTGTCGAGTTGGTCGTACAGCATCGCGCGCTCTTCTTCAAAGAACTCATTGTCTTCTTCTTCTGAGGTCAAACGGCGTAGTCGATCTGATAGTGACCGCACGCGATCGACGACGCGCCCGAGCCGCGTCGAAGTTGAAAGAATCATGGTGCCGCTCGCCGAAATCAAAACCGCGGGCGTAATCATCGCCGTCAACACGGCGAGAGATGATGTTAGTGCCTCCATTATTCCGTGAACGCTCATTCTAATGATTGCTCGCGAGTCAGGCCAAATGGCGAAGGATTGAAGCGAGAACTTTGTGCTATGCTCCGCACGATTCCGCCCAAATGACTGACAAAACGAACGATTCCCTAATCGCGTGGCTGCCGGACTTGATCTATATCAACGGCAAATTTGAAAGCGGTCGCGCGCTGCTGTGCGATGCGGCGGGAAACATCGCGCGGCTCGTGTCATACCATGAACTGCGCGGCGAAAAGCGTGTTCGCCTCGCGAACCGCGCGGTTCTTCCGGGAATGATCAATGCGCACTCGCATGCCTTTCAGCGCGTCCTGCGCGGACGAACGGAATATCGAACCGCCGAGAGAGATTCGTTTTGGACCTGGCGCGAAATGATGTACTCGGCGGCGTCGCGACTTACGCCCGAGGACATTTACGACGCGTCGCGCATGGCATTTCTCGAGATGGCCCTGGGCGGCATTACCGCCGTCGGTGAATTTCATTACCTGCACCACGCTCTCGACGGAAAGCATTACGACGATCCAAATTTGCTGGCAAAAGAAGTAATTCGCGCGGCTGGAGATGTCGGACTCCGCATCGCGCTCTTGCGCGTCGCGTATGTTCGTTCAGGGTTTAAGACTGAGCCGAATTCGAGGCAAGCGCGGTTCATTGAACGAGATCCCGAAACATATCTAAAGAACCTTGACGCTCTAGCCGGCGATCTCAATCGTGGAACTACCGCCCCATCTGCTTGGGTTGGTGTCGCGCCGCACAGCGTGCGCGCGGTTCCAATCGACTACCTGAAACAAGTTATCGCTTACGCGAACGATCGCGATCTGAAAACTCACATGCACGTGGCGGAACAGCCGGCCGAAGTCTCAGCCTGTGTCGAAGAGTACGGCCGTACGCCGACAGCGCTACTTGAGAGTGAAGGCCTGCTAACGGATCGCTTCACCGCTGTGCACGCGATTCACGTGACGCCAAAGGCTATCTCGCCGTTCGCGAAAACGGGCGCAATGGTTTGTGCTTGCCCGACGACGGAAAGAAATCTCGGTGACGGCGTCGTGCCGGCAGACGAATATCTGCGAAACGATGTGACGATTTGTCTCGGCACAGACAGCCACACCCAAATCGATCTACTCGAAGACGCGCGCGAGCTTGAATATCACTTGCGGCTTCAGAAACTCGAGCGCGCCGTGCTTAGCAGAAACCCGACCATTAGGAAGGGTGCTTTGCAGCGCCAACCCGATAGCACCCTTCCTGACGGTCGGGTTTCCGACCTGGCTGCGCTGTTATTCGATTGCGCCTCAACGAACGGTGCGCGCAGCATTGGTGCGCCGGGCGGCGCACTGGAAGTCGGAAAGCCCGCGGACTTTTTCACGATCGATCTCAACGATCCGGCGATTGCCGGCGCTTCGCAAGATGATCTTCTCGCGTCAATTGTTTTCTCAGCGTCACGCGTCGCGATTCGCGAAGTCGTAATCGGCGGAAAGCCAATCGTTTCCGAAGGGCAACATCTGATTCAGGAAGACGTTGTTGAGCGATTCAACGATTTGCAGAAACGACTGTGGGGCTGATTGGGAGTGCGCAGGCCAAGCGTAGCGGCGACGGCGCTCTGGATCATCATCAAATCTTCCGGTGCAGCGACGAATCCAAAGCGCCGTCAAAGCCGGCGCACTCCAAATAATGACCGTCCAACAAACACTGGCTGACCTTGTAGCGATCGATTCCGTTTCTGCGCGCTCGAACGCGGAAATCATTTCGTATCTCGAAAAGCGTTGCGAGAAGTTGGGTCTCGCAACTCAGCGGTTTTCGCACATCGATGAAAACGCTGTCGAAAAGATTAATCTCGTGGCGGTGACGGCGAATCGATCCAAAGCGCCGTCCTTCCCGACGAGTCGGGAGTCTGCCGGCGCACTCCAAATCGAACTCGCGCTCGTAGGCCACACCGACACCGTCCCATACGATCCGAATTGGGAAGAAGCGCTCACGCTCACTGAACGCGACGCGAAGCTTTTCGGTCGCGGTGCTTGCGACACCAAAGCTTTCATCGCCGCCGCCCTCACGGCAGTTGAGTCCATCGATCTGACGAACCTCACCAGACCGCTCGCGCTCGTCTTCACCTGCGACGAAGAAATTGGCTGTCTCGGCGCAAAGCGCCTGGCCGATGCAAAACCTTTCACGGCCCGCTATGCGATTGTGGGCGAACCTACTTCGCTGCAACCGATGCGCGCCGGCAAAGGATACAGTCTCGCGCAGATCACCGTCCGCGGTCGCGAAGCGCACAGCGCCTATCCGCAACTCGGCGCATCAGCGATCTTTCGCGCGGCTCGATTGATCGAAAAGATCGAGTCAATTGCCGTAAGCCTTAAGCAGGATCAGCACGCAGATTTCGATCCGCCGTTCACGACACTGAATGTCGGCGTGATTAACGGGGGCACCGCCAAGAACATCGTGCCCGGCGAATGCCGCTTCACGCTTGAATGGCGCACGATTCCGGGTCAAGAGTCCCAACACGTACTGAACTGCGTAAAACAGGCGGCCGAAGCGTTGCAGCAGGAAGAGTCGGACTTCATCTGTGAAATCGACACTGCCCGCGCCGATGACAGCTTCGAAACATCCGCGGACTCAGCAGTGGTCCATTTCCTCGAAGATGCGGCCGGTCAATCCTCTGGCACCGTCGCATTCGGCACGGAAGCGCCCAGCATGATTGCTCTCGGCGCTGAAGCTGTGGTGTTTGGCCCTGGTGATATTCGGGTCGCACATCGCACTGGCGAGTTCGTGCCAATGGATGAATTGAACGAATGCGCTTCTATTTTGAAGAGCGCAATCGAACGATTTTGCATGTACCCTCGTTGACGGTCGGGCTAGATGCCCCGATCCATGACGCCATTATGACCTCGCGGCGCGCTCGCTTATCATTGGTCCTTCATTCCCATTCAAGAGGTTCGGATTAATGAATCGAAACCTGAAGTTGTCGCTGCTTGCCTTCGCGGCCGTAGTTCTTTTCCACGTTCAATTTATTGTCGCCAAAGCTGATGTCGCGTCAGGACCAATTACGTTGAGCGTCGATGCGACTGAAGCGCCACGCAAACTCTTTCATGCGCACATGACGATTCCGGTGAATCCGGGGCCGCTCACGTTGGTCTATCCAAAATGGATTCCGGGTGAACATGGACCAACGGGTCCCATCATCAACCTGGCGGGGCTCAAATTCACGGCGGGTGGCAAAACCATTCCGTGGCGTCGCGACGATGTCGAGATGTACGCGTTTCATCTCGAAGTTCCCGCGGGGGTGAAAGAACTCGAAGCGTCACTGGACTTTCTTTCACCGACATTTGCGGGCGGATTCACCGCTGGCGCATCGACCACTTCGCATTTGGCAATCGTTACTTGGAACCAGTTGGTGCTCTATCCGGATGGCGCGAACGCAGCCGACGTGACGTTCAAACCCATGCTCAGTCTGCCCGCTGGTTGGAAGTACGGCACTTCGTTGCAACTTTCTGGTCATGCCGGTCCGCCGGGCCGCATTGATTTTGCTCCCGTTTCGCTCGAGCGCCTGGTCGATTCGCCCGTGCTTGCGGGTGAGTACTACCTAGTCATTCCGCTCGCGGCCAATCCCGCAAACGAGATCGACATCGCCGCCGACAATCCGGCGGACTTGAAGATTGGTCCGGAATTAACGACGACGCTGAAGCGGGTCGTTTCAGAAGCCGTCACGCTTTTCGGCGCCACGCACTACACGCATTATCACTTTCTTCTGACGCTCAGCGATCACACGGCGCACTTCGGACTCGAGCATCACGAATCAAACGATAGTCGCGTGGCTGAACGCGCGCTGGTCGATGATGTCTATCGCGCGATTTCGCTCGGCGTGCTGCCGCACGAGTTTGTGCACTCGTGGAACGGAAAGTACCGACGGCCGGCGGGACTCGCGACGCCAAATTTTCAGGAACCGATGAAAGGCGAGTTGCTTTGGGTTTACGAAGGACTAACTGAGTATCTCGGCAATTTGCTTTCCGCGCGGAGCGGACTCTGGACACCCCAGCAATATCGGGATGAGTTAGCTGAGACAGCTGCCGATCTCGATCACAAGCCGGGCCGCATGACGCGTCCACTGATCGACACGACGATTGCGGCGCAGCTTCTTTACAACGCGCCTGAAGAATGGACTTCGATTCGGCGCAGCGTCGATTTCTACGACGAAGGCTGGCTGATTTGGCTGGAGGTCGACAGTAAGATTCGCGAACTGACAAACGGGGCGAAGACGCTCGATGACTTCTGTAAGCGATTTCACGGACCGCCGAGCACGCCGCCGATGGTCAAGCCCTACACTTTCGACGACGTCGTGACGACTTTGAACGATGTGGCGCCTTTTGATTGGCGGAACTTTTTGCAGACTAGACTGAACTCAACGGAGGTCCACGCGCCGCTGGGCGGCATCGAACGGGGCGGCTGGAAATTGGCGTATCAAACGACGCCGAATGCTTATTTGCGGGATTGGGAATCAGTGCGCCAGGCGACGGAACTCGGCTTTTCGATTGGCCTGCGACTGGGCTCTGACGGTCGTATCGGGGACGTGATCGAAGGCTCAGCCGCGGCGAAGGCGGGTATCGGTCCTGGAATGAAGGTCGTCGCCGTAAACGGCAAGGCTTATTCGGCAGATATTCTGCGCGACGCAATTAAGGCGACAACCGATCCACGGCAGCGGCGCATCGATCTCCTGATTGATAACGAAGGCCACATCGAGAATCACGCCGTAACATATGGCGAAGGCGAGAAATATCCTGTGCTGGAGCGCGACGCGACTAAGCCTGATATGCTTTCAAAGATTATTGCGCCGCTAACCTGGTCGAGATAGGAAGGACACTTGAGGGCACAGCTTGATCAGATTCGGGTCGCTTCACCATGTCCAGTTAGCTGGGAACAGATGACGGGCGACAACCGCGTGCGCTTTTGCAACGAATGCCACCTCAATGTCTATAACTTCGCTGAGCTAACGCGAACAGAAGCTGAAGATTTGCTGCGCACAACTGAAGGCAGCGTCTGTGGCCGTCTGTATCGGCGAGCTGATGGTACGCTTATCACTAAAGATTGCCCCGTTGGGTTGCGCGCCGTGCGCCGGCGCCTAAAGAGAGTGGCGGGCGCGTTGTTTGCGACCCTCATTTCGATGGTTTCGGTCGTGCTCGGACAAAAGCAACCACAGCAGGATAAAGCGTGCCGCCAACAGGTTAAGGTCACGTCGAAGGTTGAACAGCTGCCGGTGGGTTCAGGGCAAGTAACCGGCACTGTCCTCGATCCAAATGGCGCGGTGATTGCCGGCGCAAAGGTCACCTTTGTCAATCGGGCGACCAACAAGAAAGAGTCAGCGACGTCGAACAATGAAGGAATGTTCACCCGGAACCTATCGCCGGCAGTTTATGAACTTGGAATCGAATCGCCGGGGTTTAAACGACTGTTGATACGCGAGTTGAGAGTCGCGGCAGCCGAAACTAAGAAGGTTGAAGCTACTTTGCTGCTAGCTAACGGAACGACAGTTCTGATCGGCGTCATCGCAGATTCATCGCAACTCGATTTTTCGACCAGCGAAATCAAAACAGTTTTCGATTCGA
>DASYPX010000126.1:0-6333 GCA_036006125.1 Pyrinomonadaceae bacterium
CCAATCACCGCCGCTTCAAAAAAGAAGATCAGTTTTATCTCGCGATCTTCGGCGCCGATAGCTTTCATAATTCCGATTTCACGCGTGCGCTCGAGGATCGACATGATCATCGTGTTCGCGATGCCGAATGAAGCGACCAGCAAAGAAATTCCGCCGAGCAACCCGAGGACCGAATCGATAATTAGAAAAACAGTTCGGATTTGATCGAGCTGATCGACAATCGAGAAACTGCCAAAGCCCATCTCCTGGATTCGCTTCCGCACTTCAGTCAGCGCAACCGGATCGCTGACGCGCACGACGGCTGAGTTATAGCCTTCGCTTTGCGATTCGTTGAGCTGTCCACTTTGTTTCGCGAGCGCGAGCGCGACTTCGCTCATCGGATTGCGATGTTTCCGCTGCCAATCGCGCGCAATCGGCAAAGGCACGTAAACGCCGGCGCCTAACATCAACCCGGGATTTCCTCCTTGCGCCGCGCCTTCACGCTTGTCGCGCCCCAGCACTCCAACAATTTTCAAAGTCCTCGCGGAAATAGCATTCGCCGGAGGCCGATCATTTTCTTCGAGCGGCAAGCCAAAAAAACTGAAGCCGCCATCGTCTTCCGATTTTTCCGCTGCATCCTTCGCTGACTTGCTCGAGTCGGTTGTCTCGCCGCGCGTCGTCAGCAGCTCGATCGTCTGTCCGATGGCTTCCTCAGGTTTCGCGAAACCGCATGTCTCAACTACCACATCGTCGAGCACCGCCTCATCAGCGTCCGTACTGCTCAACATCTTTCCGGCCGCAAAAATCTTGAAGCGTGACGAAGAATTAGGGACTGACGCGCCGGACACAGATTGTGGTGCAACTCGACCATTGCAGCGGACGTATACGGTGAAGTTGATGTCCGGCTCGACGTATGCGACGCCGGGAATTTTCTGGATATCGGTGACGGCTGCATCGTCAAGAATTCGCGTCGGCGCCTGATTCGCCCTGAATGCCGGGCCGCGTCGATCACCAGGATTATCCTCTCGGCCTTTCGCATCGACGTTCGTCATCGCCATCGTGAAAACGCTCTTGCCGAAAACGCGAATTTCATTGAACAGATCGAGCGCGCGAAATCGCGAAAGCATGTTGCGCTGCAACCCGAGGCCAAATGAAACCATCGTGACGATTACCGCCACGCCGACAATGACACCCATCGAAGTCAGCGTCGCCCGCAACTTCGCCTCGCGCAGGTTCCGCAAAGACAGTTTTAATAAGTCAGCGAAAGACATTGCAATCAGGTAACTTACGGCGTCGAGATTAGCTCATTTTTTGTCGTGACGGAACAGGCGAAAATATGGAGTATTTCGGGCCGATTTTGACGCAAATCGGGTGAAATTAAGGTGCAACCACGTGGCGTATTAGCGAATCATAGTATCGTTCGTTGGTCATCCCGATTTACCTCACAACTGAATTTTGAAATTGGAGATTAGAAGCATGAAAACACCCAGACATCTACTCACAAGGTTAATCGCGGCTTTTGCGTTGGTCTTCACCGTCAGCGCCGCAGCCGTTGCCAAAAAGAATTCGGACAACGCGTTTTCAAATATCAAGATTAGCAACTTCGGTCAGATGGACGAACGGTTCTATCGTGGCGCCCGGCCGAGCCAGAAAGATTTTCAGGCGCTCAAAGATTTGGGCATTAATACAATCATTGATTTGACCGATAACACCCCGCAGGAACGTGGCTACGCTGAAGCTGTCGGATTGAAGTACGTCAACATCGCAATTCCTGACAAAAAGGATCCCAGCGATGCGCAGGTGGCCGCGTTTATGAAGATCGTCAACGATCCGGCGACCGGAAAGTTCTACGTGCACTGTGCCGGCGGCCGTCACCGCACAGGCGTGATGGGTGCGATTTATCGCTTCAATAAATATCACTGGAATTTCGACCAGGTTTACAACGAAATGTTGAAATTCGACTTCTACACCTCGAACGGACATGGTGGACAGAAGAAGTACGTCGAGAATTACGCGGCGCACATACAGTCCGAAAGTGCTACACCGATCGCCACTCAAGGTAGCAAGTAAGTTCACTGTTCACTTCGATGAACGAGAGCCAAAAGAGTCGTCGCTCAAAGCGGCGGCTCTTTTTTTGTGCTTTCCAAGGCTCTCTTGCGGCAATCTAAAGCTTTTGTTGTGAAAGCCTGACACGTCGATCTAAGCACGCCATTTGCTCGATTCGGAGTGATTTCCCTCGTGCACAGCCGCACCGGCTGAACTGTCCGAGTCTCTCCTTAATTGAGGAAAACTATGCAATCGCTCAGAAGGACTCGCGTGCTCGCAGTCATTGCGAGCGTCTTGATCATTGTCGCGTCGCTGGAAGTTTTCTCAACCGTCAAAGCCGAGAAAAAGAAGGACAAAGAAGCGAAGGGCGCACCCGTGCTCTGGCGCGATCCCGGCAACATGCGTAAACGCGATTTGTACTACGGCCCGGGCTCGGAAGCTTTGGCACCGAAACCGCCATTCCGCTTCATCAAAGAAGTCAAAGAAGGCGGCATGCCGAAGTTCGATGTGGAAGACGCGCGCGGCGTAAAGTGGCGCGTGAAGCTTGGGGAGGAAGCCCAGGCTGAGACCGCCGCGTCACGCCTGGTATGGGCGGCCGGTTACAACGCCGAAGAATCTTACTACTTCAATCGGGCGAACATCGACGGCATTAAGAAGCTTTCGCGCGGACAAAAATATGTACAGGGCAGTTCAGTTGTCGGCGCGCGATTCGAGCCGCGTCGCGAAAACATCAAGCGCGGCAAGGAGTGGAGTTGGCGTGATAATCCTTTCAAGAACACGCGCGAGCTTAACGGCCTCAAGACGATGATGGTGCTCGTCGGGAACTGGGACACCTTCAAAAAGAACAATAAGGTGCTCCACGACAAAGATACGAATGAAGCACGCTACACCGTGACGGATCTGGGCGCATCGATGGGCAAGGCCGCGGGCGTTGGCGCGGGACGATCAAAAAACAACGTCCGGGACTATACACGCGCGCGATTCGTGAAGAAGGTCGACGGCGACAATGTGAAGTTCGCCTATGACTTGCATCCGAAAAAGTTGGGTCTACTCAGCGTCTTCTATCCACCATACTTCGTTCGCCAGCACAAAGCGACGACAACGATGAATAAAGTTCCTGTTAGCGACGCGGCTTGGATTGGCGCCAAAATGGCGGAATTGTCCGACGATCAATTACGGGATGCCTTTCGCGCCGCGGGTTACGATCGTTCAGCACAAGACGCCTACGCCCGCGCGGTGCGAAACCGAATTAATCAGTTGAATCGGTTGCGTGATGCGGAGTTGGCGAGCCGGCCAAGACGCGCGCGGTAGCGATCATGAGTGATCGAGCCAAGGCGCGACAGCGCCGAAGGTAGAAGTTTAATAGCCTGGGCCAACAGTCCAGGCTATTTTTTCGGTTACTATGCGTGCAGCGAAGCCATATAGATCGTAAACCGATATTTCACGTCGTCCTTCAGCATGCGATCGTAAGCTTCGTTGACTTCATGATTGCTTTCCCTGTTCAGATGACTAAACCGTCAAGACTTCTTTCGGGGTGTCTTCTTCTCGTCTGAATTGCAATTCGTAGAGCCGAGAATACAGCCCGCCACGCTCGAGCAGTTCCTGATGAGTTCCCTGCTCTGCAACGCGACCGCCCTCAACGACGAAAATGACATCTGCTCGACTGACGGTCGCGAGCCGGTGCGCAATCACAATGGAAGTCCTGCCCGTCATCAACTTCGACAGCGCGTCAAAAACGAGTTCTTCAGATTCTGCGTCGAGTCCCGACGAAGGCTCGTCCATCACGAGAATGGGCGCATTGCGAATGATTGCGCGCGCAATTGTGATGCGCTGTCTCTGGCCACCGGACAGAGTTACGCCGCGTTCGCCAACCATCGTGTCGTAGCCTTCGGGCATGCGCAGGATGAATTCTTCGGCATTGGCCATTTGCGCCGCCCGGACAATCTCTTCGCGCGTCGCCTCAGGCTTTCCGTAGGCGATGTTCTGCCAAATCGTCGCGCGAAACAGCATGCTCTCCTGCAGGACGAAACTGATTTGTCGCCGCAACGATTTGATTTTGAACTTGCGGACGTCTTCGCCGTCGATCTTTATAACCCCGCCGGTCAGGTCGTAGAACCGCGGGAGCAGACTCACAATCGTCGTCTTGCCGGCACCGGTCGGCCCGACCAAAGCCGCCAACTGGCCGGCCTTGATGCTCATGCTCAGGTCCTTCAGCAATGGCTGGTCGGTGCTATACGAGAAGGCCACGTGTTCGTACTCGATGTCGCCGCGGAATTTCGGCGCGCGTTTGGCGCCTGGGAGATTGCGCACGCGCTGTTCGTTTTCGAGCACTTCGCGAATGCGTTCCCACCCCACGTCCGCCTTGGAAATCGTGTCGGTCATCTTTGAGAGTTCGCGCATCGGCTTGTACATCTTGCCTAGATACAGAAGAAAGACGAGCAACTCACCAGAGGTCAGCGCGCCGCTCACCACCAGGCGCGAGCCCCACCACAGCACGAGGCACGTGCCGCACGCGACGATTACTTCGACCAGTGGCGAGAGCTTCGCTTTCAAACTGCGGGCTGCCAACGAGCGTTCGACGCTTTCGAGACTCCTTTTCTCGAAACGCTCCTGCTCGTAATCTTCGCGCGCGAAGGCTTTGACCACGCGAATCGACGACAGGACTTCTTCCAAGACTGAGACGACTTCGCCCTCTTTGCGGCGCACGTCGCGCGATGCTTCCTTGATGCGGCGCGTGTAGTGATAAACCACCCAGAACAATCCGGGCGCGACCACCATGGCAATCAGCGTGAACTGCCAGTTGAGATAGAACATCACGCCGAGCATCCCGATTAGCGTCAAGACATTCACCAACATTCCGAGCAGCACGTTCGAGATGAGATTCTGCACCGCATCGATGTCGCTGGTGACGCGACTAATAAGATCGCCCGTGCGTTTTTGATCGTGATATGCGAGCGAGAGTTTTTGAATGTGACCGTAGAGAACGCTCCGCAGGTCGTGCATCACCCACTGGCCGACACTGGTGGTCAGATATTTCTCGCCGTAAGAACTGATCGCGCCGAACAACGCAATTAAGATGACTGCAATCGCGGCAAAATTGAGAATTGAGAGTTTGTCTGTGCCTATGAGATTGACGATGCTCGCCAACCAATCAGGCATGTGCTTTGAGCCGAAAACGTAATCGAAGACGACCTTGAGCGGCCACGGCTCCAGCAAGTCAGTCACGCTCTCGCCAATGACGGCAACGAAAGCGAGCATAAGACTGGCCCAGTGCGGGAACAGCAGATCCGTTATCCGAATCTTCTTCTGCTTCATTGTCTAGCGGATACAGTAAGTCGGAAGCGACCCGGTGTCGAGACGGGAAGCAGGTCTTGGAGGGTTACATCGGAGATGGCGCAGGAGCGCTGACTTTGCCTCAAAAGTCGTTTAGTAGTTCGCGAAGCAAACAAATTTAATAGCCGGTGGCAACGCCACCGAAGCAAAAGAATGGTAAGAGTCGACTCTGAAAGGGTCGGATTTCCAGGGCGCGGATTGTTTGACCCTTTCAGGGTCAGGAACGCCATAAACGCCTGACCGGTGGGCGCTGCCCACGGCTAGTTAGTCAACCGCTTCGCGGTTGCGAGTTTTGCAGAGCCAGGAGCCCTTAGCCTTGAGTCTTACAAGTCGGTTGCGTTGAAGGTATCGCCTCTTCTGACGTCGCCGGTTTCAAAGCCGCTGCGAAACCAACGTGCGCGCTGCTCGGACGTTCCGTGCGTGAACGAGTCAGGAACGACATAGCCTTGACCTTCGCGTTGCAGGCGATCGTCGCCAACGGCACTGGCGGCGCCCAGAGCTTCATCAATGTCGCCGGATTCGACGATGCCGCGGTTGCGCGCGTAATGCGCCCAGACTCCCGCATAAAAGTCCGCTTGCAATTCTAATCGGACGGACAGCCCGTTCGCCCCGTCTTCACTCTGGTAACGGCGCGCGGAATTCACACGATCGCTTGTCCCGAGGAGTTTTTGCACGTGATGGCCGACTTCGTGCGCGACGACGTAGGCGATCGCAAAGTCGCCCGGTGCGCGAAACCTCGTACGCAGATCATGAAAGAAAGACAGGTCAATGTAGAGCTTCTCATCCGCCGGACAATAAAACGGCCCGACCGCGGCGCCCGCAGCACCGCAACCGGAATCTACTTGATCGGTGAACAAGACCAGCGTCGGTTTCCGATATTGTTTGCCGGCCTGGCGAAAGATATCGCCCCATGCGTCTTCAGTTTCAGCGAGGACGACGGCGACAAACTTTTTCAGTTCTTCTTCTTCGGGATTT
>DASYPX010000127.1:0-6373 GCA_036006125.1 Pyrinomonadaceae bacterium
GTTGCCGAAAGATCCAAACGACGAGAAGAACGTGATCCTGGAAGTCCGCGCCGGCACGGGCGGTGAAGAGGCCGCCCTTTTTGCCTCGGACATTCTGCGCATGTATGCGCGCTATGCCGAGCGCCAGCGTTGGAAAATGGAGATTCTCGACGCGTCGGAGACGGGTATTGGCGGCGTCAAGGAAGCCATCGCCCTAATTGAAGGCGACAAGGTCTACTCGAAACTCAAACACGAATCCGGGGTGCATCGTGTGCAGCGCGTACCGCAAACGGAAGCCAGCGGCCGCATTCACACGTCAGCCATCACCGTCGCGGTGCTGCCCGAAGCTGAAGAAGTTGACGTCAAGATCGATCCGAAGGACCTCCGCATCGACACGTTTTGTTCGTCAGGTCCGGGCGGACAGTCCGTGAACACGACTTACTCAGCTGTGCGCATCACGCATCTGCCGACCAATACCGTTGTTTCTATGCAGGACGAAAAATCGCAGATTAAGAATCGCGAGAAAGCGATGCGCGTGCTGCGCGCGCGTCTGCAGGAAATCGAAGAGCAGAAGCAGCACGAAGCGATTGCCAGCGATCGTCGCTCGATGGTCGGCTCCGGCGACCGCTCCGAAAAAATCCGCACTTACAACTTCAAAGAGAACCGCGTCAGCGATCACCGCATCGGGCTAACACTGCACCAGCTCGACATTGTGATGGATGGCGGCCTCGATCCGGTCATCGACGCACTCACCACACACTATCAGGCAGAGAAGTTAAAGGAAGAAACGGTCTCCGTCTAACCGTTCTCACGACTCATCGCCGATCAAAACTCGCGCGTTTCTCAATAACGCGATTACCTTTCAATTAAATTGTCTTTAGCTTGCGGCCGCCCGCGAGCGAGCCAACCTCAAGAATCCCTCAAGGGGTGATTCGTAACCTGACAGCCATACGAATGCTGGTTCTGAATGACTGAATGGAGGTTGGATCATGTCAAGTAAATCTTCGAAGGGGCGCAAGGGTGTTCGCGCACTATTTTTCCGAATTTCTTTAGTAACGATTTGCTGCGCTCTTTTGGCGGTTGCCATCATTCCGGTGACGCGCTTTCATTTGCTCAACAGCGTTCTGGCGTCTAATCCAGGCAGCAGCACCATAGCTGTGCCGTCGACAGCCGGTCAGACGGTCGTCGTCAATTGGAGCGGATCAATTCCGCCGCTGGCTAACGGCACGAGCGACTGCTCGAAACTTGCGGATACTCCGGTCGTCGACCAGCACGTATCGACGATAAGTGTGCCGACCGGGATCTACAATTCCGTCAACGCCAAGTTCACCTTCAATATCCAATGGAACAATGCCGATAATGATGAAGTTCTGACGGTGATAAAACCTGATGGGACTACGCTGGCGTCAAGTGACGGAGGCATCCCCAGCGAAACGGTTGAGAAGAACAACTTAGCAGGTGGCGCTTACAAGATCGTCGCTTGCGGTTTTGTAAGTGGACCTGATCCGCAACCGTATACAGGTTCACTGACGATTCAAACTACAACCAACGCAACACCCTCTCCTGCTCCGACGGCGACGCCAGTAGCGACGCCGGTCGTCCCGTACGTGCCGCGTTATTACAACTACGCAGCCGGACCGTCACTCGGCGATGGTGCGGGCGAGCCGAGTATCGGCTACAACCCGAACACCAAGCGCGCCATGTATGTTGCGGGCCTGCAGACGCTGCAAGTGACTTTTCCGGAGAACATTCAACCCTTGGGATCAATTCCCGAAGCAGGCCCAGCGGATTGGCGAGACGTTTCATTTCTCACGACCCGAACTCGATCGCTGGATCCAATTCTCTTTAGCGATCAGGGGACCGGTCGCACGTTTGTTTCGCAGCTCAACGACATCTATCAGGTTTACGGAGTTACGGGTAACGGATTGACACTGATCGGCCTGAACAGCCTGATGGCGTACACCGACGACGATGGCGCATCATGGACGCCGGCGCAGGTCAATCCGCCGGATGGCAGCTACGATCACCAAACCGTTGGTGGCGGACCTTATCCGGCGACATTGTCCGCATTAGCCAATCCAATTAACAAAGGGCATGCGGTTTACTACTGCGCGCAAGCGGGACTAACCGCTTACTGCTCACGTAGCGACGATGGCGGTTTGAACTTTGGCAAGTCGGTTCCTATCTATACATCCTCGACGACTCCGGCCGGCACAGGTTGCGTAGGCATCCACGGCCACGTGAAAGTTGCTCCGGACGGAACGGTATACATTCCGAATTTCAGTTGCGGTGGCAAACAGTCGATCGTCGTATCGACGGATGGTGGCACGACTTGGGCGATTCGTCAGGTGCCTGACAGCCTTGCGCCGGTGGCCGGAATACTCGATCCGTCGATCGGCATCAGCAATGCTCCGCCGGAAGCTGGCGGCACTTCAAACACTATCTACATTGCTTATGTTGGAAAGCAAGGCGGCACAGTTCCGACTGCTGAACAACAGGACAATCACATTTACGTCGCTGTCAGTCGCGATCGCGGACTGACTTGGGACAGGTCCATAGACGTCGGTGTTCTCGCCGGTGTGAAGAACGCCGTGTTTCCGGCAGTGGTAGCGGGTGACGCAAACCGCGCCGCGGTCGCCTTCATTGGCACCAGCCTGAGTGGCAACCATGAAGCTGCGGATTTCAAAGGAACCTGGTACGGCTATGTTGCCCACACGTACGACGGTGGCAAGACATGGACAACCGTTAACGCGACGCCGGCGGGACCAGTGCAGCGTGAAGCATGCATCTGGAATGAAGGTGGCAACAATGCTTGTCGCAATTTGCTCGACTTCGTTGATGCCACCGTCGATGAAAAAGGGCACGTGCTCTTTGCGTTTGCTGACGGGTGCGTCGATGGTTGTGAGACCGGCGGACCTAACTCTTACAGCTCCAAAGCCTCAATCGCGCGACAATCGGGTGGCAAAGGGCTGTTCGCGCAGTTCGACACACCCGAACCAGTCGTGGCCAAGAGTCCGTATCTCAGCGGCTATCGTGACGACATGGCGTCTTATCTGACGTGGAACGCTCCCGATAGCGGCGGCTCGGGCATCACCGCTTACAAAATCTATCGTCGCAGCAGCACCGGTGGCGCGGAGACACTGATCGGTCAGGCGAGTTCAAAAGCGACGAGTTACAACGATCGTAACGTCGACACGTCCGTGACGACTTATACCTATCGCGTCGCCGCAGTGAATGGCATCGGCGAAGGCGCTTCAAGTAACTTGATATCGCTCGTCGTCGAACCACGCAGAGAGGCGACTGGCGCTTGCCAGGCGCCGGGCGTAACTGTGGTTTCTGATCCGGCCGCTGACGAAAGCGATGCGCAGCCATCGCATGACATCACGTCTGTGTCGATCGCGGAACCGCAGGATCAAGCCGGAAAAATCGTGTTCACGTTGAAAGTCGCGAACCTCCAGACCATTCCTCCGGGATGGCGCTGGGCAGTTCGCTTTGGCGTCAACAAAGGTGGTGTGCAGCAAAGCCCGCCACTCGATGCCACCGGGGGCGCATCGGAAGATTATTTCGTGTCGATGGTGACAAGCGATGGTGCCACGCCGACGTTCACGTGGGGCGTCACCAGCGTTCCGCAAGGCGCCAGTCGCGTCTTCACGACCAAGGGTGCGTTGGATGCAGCCAGCAAGGCTGAAGCGAACGGCGCAATCACTCTCGTGATTCCGAAATCGCAAATCAACGATCCGCAGCCGGGCGACCTTATCAACAACGTGCTCGGCAGCGTCCGCGCCACCGCGCCGTCGGCGGTACCGGGCAGTGGCGGCACGAACGAGACAATTCCCGACAGTACTGGCGGCGGGCTGTACACGTTGCGAAGCGCGACGTTGTGCTTGCCAAACACCGCGCCCGTGGCTGTCATCACCGCGAATACTGATCATGGCGTGAAGCCGCTTACGATTAACTTCAGCGGCAGCGGTTCTTACGACGCCGATTCAATCGATCAGGTCGCCAGCTACACATTCAACTTCGGCGATGGCGGCGATGACGTTACGCAATCGTCGCCCAACGTTAGTCACACGTTTGTCGATGCGGGCGAGTACATCACACGGCTGGTGGTGACTGACTCACGTGGCAAGGTGAGTTCAAATACCGCTCAATTCCACGTCGAAGTCGACGAATCAAGTCCATCGCCGACGCCAACTCCAAGTCCGTCGCCCACGCCGCAACCGTCGTCATGCAAGGAAGACGACGACAGCAGCATTGCCTATTCGAGCGGCTGGCACTTGATTAATTCATCAACGGCGAGTGGCGGACACTTCCGCTATCACCAGGGAAACAGCAACCAGCACTTCGCGAGTCTCGACTTCACGGTTCCGAACGGCAGCACCGGCGCGGTTACCTACTCGTTTGGCAAGAGCACGAAAGGCGGGTCGGCCGATATTTATCTCGACGGAACGCTCAAGCAAACCGTTAGTTATTCGGGCAGCAGCGGCGCGACACAAACGCCGGAGTTCAAGCCTGAGTACAACGTGCAGTTCAGCGGGCTCGCCGCAGGCACGCATAAACTCGAGATTCGAAATTTGACGGGAGTTGTTTATGTTGATGGCTTCTGTTTGCAAAACTCAGCGATCAGCAGCCAGCCGACAACAGGGCCCGGCGCGACGAGCAGTCAATCAAACAGCGTGTCCGCCGGTCAGACAGCGACGGGAGGACTGACAGTGCCGGCAGGTGCTCAGGAGATTTCCGTCGTCACCGAATCGACGGTGAATGTGCCGTACAAACTTGTGCTGATCAGTCCGTCCGGCGTGACACTGCAAACTGTCGACGCCATTAATGGTGTCGCCGTGCTCAACGCACCAGTAACTCAAAGCGGCACCTACTTAATCAAGGTTGTCAACGTCAGCCTTGGGCCCTTGCAGTTCACTGTGACTGCGACGCCCTTGGTTTGTCGATGACGTGTGACGGCACGGGAGACCTTTCATTCAGAGGGCCAGCATCTCTCGCCCCACTCGAGCGCCTCTCCGAGATTTCGCCCACTCGGAGAGGCGTTTCTTTGCAGTCGCTTAGGTAATGCTTATTTCGCTTGGCGATCCTTTGCGCCTTTGCGTCTTTGCGTGAGCCGCCCTTGCCAAGGGATATGTCTCACGCCAAGTCGCAAAGACCGCAAAGAAACGCAAAGACCGCCTCTTATTATGGCTTGCGCCGCTTTTCAGCTTCACGGCACCGTGATTCAGATACTAAAGGTGAGTGCCACAAACTTCCGTCATCATAACCGACACAGATGAATTCAACGCGTTCTTCGGGTCGTGATTCGTTCTTCTTGCGTTGCTCATATTCGGCGACGTGAGAGAAACGCTTCCTTCCGAGGATCGTTTCCTTTTGATTTGTGGAAATTTTCTCGAACGAGACAAATTCCTGGCGGTCCAACTGCAGCTTCGTTCCCGCATCAGTGATGATGTGCGTCCAGTACAACCACTTTATGTTTTTCGTTGATTCGTTTCTGAGTTGAGCGGAATACTCATACACATAAACTGTGGGCGACTTCCCGGTGGGCATAATTCCGGTATTTTCAAACGCGCCGGGATCGGTTGAAGTGGACCGCACATCATGGTCTTCGCGACGCCGTTCGTATTTCACTTTCATGACGACGAGCCCTGGCGGTGAGTCGGATTGCTTCGGTACCTCCTGTGCCGCACATAAATTCACACAAAAGGGAACTAGCAAGAGGATTCCGTAGAGTCTCATAGCGCCTCCACAACACTGCGAATTCTACACCTCCTCGCGATCAAACGCTGCACGTCAGCTTCCATTTTTCGCGCTTTCCTCTTACCTTGGCGACCATGCCAGTCGTCGCCGTTATTCCCAAACCAAACACTGCGGTTGAGTTGCGCGAGATGGCTGCTCCGCAACTTGAACAGAATTCGGCGCTGCTGGATGTCGAACTTTCCGAGGTTTGCGGCACTGACGTTTACCTGCAAAAAGGATTACTCGAAGGTGTTCCGTATCCGCTGGTTCCCGGCCACGTGTCAGTCGGGCGACTGAGCAAGATCCGCGGAAACCTTTTCGACGTTGCAGGCAAGGAATTTCGCGAGGGCGATCGCGTGACGTGTCTCGATGTGCATCGGACCTGCAACGCTTGTTGGTACTGTCTGGTGGCGAAGGCGACGACGCGCTGTCCGCACCGGAAAGTTTACGGAATCACATACGGCCTTGATGATGGACTATGCGGCGGCTGGGCAGAACAAATTTACCTGAAGCCGGGCACGCGCTCCATTCGCCTTGATGCGGATGCGGAAGTTTTCATGGCTGGCGGATGCGCGCTGCCAACTGCGCTGCATGCAGTCGAGCGGGGCGACATTGCGATTGGCGATACCGTGTTGGTGCTGGGTTCAGGGCCGGT
>DASYPX010000128.1:0-12208 GCA_036006125.1 Pyrinomonadaceae bacterium
CTTTTCAACCTTTACCTCGCTAATCCGAATCCGATTCAGCAGGTCGTAAGGTACTCCGGCAAACGCATCGTGACCCTCGCCTTCTTTCCCCTGACCCTTTCCATTTATCAAGAGCGTGTTGTGATGCTCAGTCATAGGCACGCCCGCATAACCCGTGTCGCCGGTGAGATACTGACCGCGAGCAAAAATGATGAAGCTGTTCGCATCCGGGTGCGCATGGCCTGACGACAGACGCCAATCCGGAAACTGTTTCAGCAAAGTCTCAGTGTGATGGCCTTCGGGCGGCCCGCACTTGAAGGCAAACGCAGTTGCGTTCTTTGACCAATCGCTGCGCCAATAGAAGATGTCGTGATCGGGAAAGTAGTGCGACGCAGCCTGTTGCTCGATCGGCACGGGTTTCAGTTTCGCGTCGTACCAAACCAGCGACCAGAAGTCTTCGGCGTTGACCTGTCCAAATCCCTTCAGCCACGCGGCGACGCCTTGCGCCTCGCCGCTTTGAAAGCGTTGGGCCACGCGGTAGAGCAAGTTGTAGTTCGTGTTGAAATGCCCTTGCGGATGTGTCCGCGGATACTCTTCGCCTTTGCCGGCGCGCGTCAAAGGCCCTTCAAAGATGTCGCCAAAATCAAAAACGTAGTCGCCGCTGGGCAGCATCGAATGCGCGACGTACTCGTGCATTAGCCGAAAGCCCGGGCGATCGTAAAGATCTTCACCGCTCGCGTGCGCGTGCGCATCGAGATAATGGATTAGCCATGGTGTTGAGAATATCCAGTACTCAAAACCTTCGTAGTAATAACCATCGGTTGAATACGTCGCCAGCACCCGATCGAAAATTCCGCGCGCCAGCGCAGCCCACTCAGGCGCTTCAGGCGTCTCGTCGTAGAGCGCGTAAGCAGCAACGCCCAATCCCGCGATCGGAATGAACGTGTGGTTCTGGCTATAGGCGAAGGTCTTGCCCGACTTCGGTTTGAAATATTCCGCCAGCAGCCGCGCCTGCTTGATTAGCTTTTCGCGATAGCGTGTTCGCTCCTGGGCGGTCAGATCGTGATAAAGCAAGTCATAGCCCCAGCCCAACCCGTAAAGCAAATGACCGGCAGCCAGATCGACGTTTGGCTTGTTCGTCGCGTAACCCCAGATGTCGTAAGTCACGGCCGCGTCCATGTACTTGCGCGCCGCATCGAGATATTTTTTGTCGCCCTCGATCTTATAAATGAAAGCCGCTTCCGCGATCGCAATGCCAACGTCGTTCTGTTGCCGACGCGCTTCGGCCGGAGGAGGAGGAGGATCGCCCGCGAGTGCGCGCACATGACTTAGTGCCCGCTGCCACATTTCTCGATGAGTCGTCCGCGCACGGATTCGCAATTCAGCCAACTCTTTGTCGGTGACATAAACGCGCGGATGAACGCCCATCAGCTCCGGCCGCAGAGTTGATTTGCGCGTGCGCATCAACTCAACTAACGGATGCTCGCCTTTGAGTTTGTTGCTTGCCGCACGTTCCTGTTCTAGCTCGCGCGCGTCCTGGGCGCTGACTGGTGCTGACAAAATGATTACGGCAAGCGCTAGCAAGGCTGCCAAAAAGTGCAGAGCGATTTTGGAGTGCGGTGACTTGTCGCCGCTTTGGATTTTGAGCGATGAGCTCTTCAGAAAACAATTCGAATTCATAGCCTCGACAAAAGCGGCGACAAGTCGCCGCACTCCAAATCTCAATCCATGAACATGCCGCCATTGATCTCGATCGTCTCGCCCGCGAGATAGCTCGACGCGCTTGATGCAAGAAAACAAATCACTGAAGCAACGTCGTCGGGCGTGCCAACCCTCCCAAGAGGAATGCCCGCAACGTAACCTTTCATCATCTCGGGCGTGGAGAACTGCTCGTGGTAACGAGTGTCGATTACTCCCGGCGAGACCGCGTTGACGCGGATGCCAGCCGGCGCGAGTTCCTTCGCTAGCCCTTTGGTAAACGTGATCAGACCACCCTTCGCTGTTGAATAATGAATCGAGCCAAGGGCGCCGCCGGTGCGACCGGCGATTGAAGAAACGTTGATGATTGCTCCCGCCTTGCGCTCGATCATCGACGCCGCCACCGCGCGACAACAAAGGTAGGCGCTCTTTAGGTTGAGGTCGATAACTTGATCCCAGCGCTCTTCGGTCAATTCGAGGATTCGCAGACGCTCAATCAATGAACCCGCGTTATTCACCAGAATATCAATCGGTCCGAGTGATTCGATAGTTCGCTTAATGAGTGAATCGACGTCGCTCGACTTTGTGACGTCAGCCTGAACAACGATCGCATTGCCGCCTCCGCTGATGATCTCGTCACGCGTCTCCTCGGCGCCGGCCCTGTTATGATGAAAGTTGATCGCGACGCGGGCACCGTTTGCGGCGAGCATCTTTGCCGTTGCCGCTCCGATGCCGGATGAACCTCCGGTGACGAGGGCCACCTTTCCTGTTACGTCGTATGAATTGCTCACACTATCTCCTTAGAAAATAACTGAAGCTTCACTGAGGACGATCGGTTATGCGACCGATGCGACCACACAAAGCTAACAGGACAATCGTTCCGAGCGGAGCCAGCAAACCCGCGCTTACCAGCACCGGCACATACGAAAAATGATCGACGATCCAACCGGTGCCGAGCACAAAAATCATCGAGCCAATGCCGGCGCCGACTCCACCAAGGCCGGCGACTGACGCAACTGCCTTGTCAGAAAAGAAATCGCTCGGCAAGGTCTGCACGTTATTGATCCAAACCTGAAAACCAAACAACACGACGCCAATTAGGGCCAGCGCCACCATCGCATTTTGCGCGAAAGCCGCTAAGATCCCCGCGGGCATCAGCAGCGCGGCAAACGCGATGACTACTTTACGCGCGCGATCGACGCTCCAACCGCGAGCGATCAAGAATCCCGAGATCCAACCGCCCGACAGACTGCCGGCGTCGGCGGCCACGTATGGCACCCACGCGAACAATCCGATCTTCGTCAGCGAGAAGCCGCGCGCATCCGCCAGATACTTCGGCAGCCAACTGATGTAGAGCCACCAAACCGGATCGGTGAGAAAACGAGAGAGTATGATCGCCCACACTTGCCGGTACCTTAATAGCTCTCTCCATTTCGGCGCTTTGGCCTCATCGCTGTGCGACTCGGCTCCCTCGCGAATCAGCGCACGTTCCTTATCGCTCAACCATTCGTGACGGTCAGGTGTTTCGTAAAGCGCGACCCAGAGCGCCAGCCAGACGAATCCGAGCGCTCCAGTTGCGATGAAGGTCGTACGCCATCCATAGCTCAAACTTAACCAGACGATCAGCGGCGGCGCCACAATCGATCCAATCGCTGCGCCGCTGTTAAAGATGGCCATTCCAAAGGCGCGTTCACGGATCGGAAACCATTCGGCGACAGTTTTAGCTGCGCCCGGCCAGTTCCCTGCTTCCCCCAGCCCCAGCACAAATCGAAACGCGCTGAAACTCGCCAAGCCGCGCGCGAGCGCATGGGCCATCGCCGCGAACGACCACACCACGATCGAACAAACGAAACCCAATTTCGTGCCAACTCGATCGTAGAGCTTCCCCGACAGTCCCTGGCTGATCGTGTAAGCGAGCAGAAACCACGAGACGATCCCGCCGAACTCTGTATTGGTCAGGCCAAGGTCACGCGTGATTACCGGCGACAGTACTGAGATCGTCAACCGATCGATATAGTTGATTAGGGTCGCGAGGAAGATTAGCCCGACGATCCACCAACGAAGTCCGCGAAGCTTGAAACCGACGTCTATCGCGGTCGCTCCACTTCGTTGTGCGTCAAGCATGCTCTGTTAGATAACCCGAGTGGCAGGACTCTCACCAAAAGATTCAGTCTTCGGAGGAGCGATTGCATCAAACTCGCAATTGCCCCTCCCCGACGAATCACCAGCAGTAACTGCGACGCCGTTTCAGAAAGTCAGGCGCAAACCAAACTGAATCTTGCGCATCGAACCGGCCGAGGTAATGACGCCAAACGTGGTGGACGTCGCGACGTTGGCCGGAACGGAAGCATTTGGCTGTCCGAGGTTCACATGGTTGAACGCGTTCGTGGCCTCAGCTCGAAAACGCAGCTTCACGCGCTCGGTCAAGTGAAAGTCGCGTGAAAGACCCAAATCGACAGTGTTATAACCTGGCCCATAGAGAAAGTTACGGGGCGAGTTACCATCGGTCGCGACCCCGGTCACAACTGGGTTCTGTGCAAAGGCCGCCGTGTTGAACCATCGCGCAGCGGTCGGATTGTCGAGGTGAGGGTCCCCAATCAAACGCGCCCGGTCATTAGTGTTGCCGTCGAGATTGGCGTCAACGTTGCCGTTGGTAACGGTGAAAGGGAGACCGCTGCGTATCTTGATGATGGGAGAGATGCTCCAACCGTTGAAGACGTGCCGCAAAATGGCGTTACTATTCTTGTTGAAGTAATCGGGTTGGTAGGTAAAGCTCGCACTGAACATGTGTCGCTGGTCAGTGTCTCCCGCGCCATATTCTGCCACAAGGTTGCTATAGTTCTGGGCTCCCCCCTGAGTCGTGCTGTTGTAAAGCTGTGCACTGCTATTGGTCTTGCTGTAAGTGTAGAAGGCGTTAAAGCTCACGTGGTGGTTCATCCGCATGGCGCTGGTGATTTGCAGGCCATCGTACGAAGCGTATTGGTCCGATTGCAGTAGTAGCACAGCACCGAACAACGGATTGGGCCGCCGGGCGAGAATGTTCGCACCCGAACTAGTCGCGGTGGCCGTGAGCACCGGATAGTTAACGTCGCGAGCAAACGGCAGATCCTTGGCACGTGTGCCCACGTAAGCGGCACTCACTATTAGATCTTTAATTACCTGACGCTGCACGGAAATGTTCATCTGATGCGTGTGCGGCCATTTGAAATCGGATGCGACCGGAAAGAGACCTCCGCCGGTGGTAAAGGTCCCCTTGTAGGGGAATGGATTTCCACCCACGAAGGCGTTATACGGGTTCACGAGCGTAGCCCCGAGCGGCACTCCAGCCGCATTCGTTGATTGATTGATGTTGGTAAATGTCAATCGAGTTGAAAACGGCTGAAAGTTGGTCATGGTATTCCACTCGTTGCCCGAGATGCTGCCGTAGAACAATCCCCAGGCACCGCGAATGGATGTCTTCCCATCGCCGGCCACGTCCCACGCAAAGCCGAGGCGGGGTGAGAAATGGGTATAGTCGTTGGGAATGCCGGCACGCTCCACACCTGGATCTCCGAAGAACAACGCCCCCACCGGTGCACTCGGGATTACCGTCGACTTCTGACCCGGAACATAATTAACGACGCGGTTGAGGGGGTCTGTCGGCGCCGTTTGCACATCCCAGCGCAGACCAAGGTTGAGAGTCACGCGGGGATGCACCTTGAAATCATCCTGCACGAAAAGCGCCGTGTACCAGCTATTGGTGTAACCGGTTACCGGGGCGTCCTGCGAGACCGCGCTCGGAATTCCAATCAGGAAATCCGCGAAAGCGTTACCGGCCGCAGCCGTTACACCTCCGATCGCCTTCCGCGCCGTTGAATTTGCGTTGAAGGTGAAAACCCCGTAGTTGTTAAGCAGGGTCTGCTGGATGTCTTTGTTGAGCGAGATCTCTCCTCCCAACTTGAGCGAGTGGTTGCCCTTGATCCAACTCAAAACGTCGCGGGCGGAGTAGAAGTTCGTGCCCGCCGTCGGGCCACCGATTTGTTGTCCCAGCGTGAAGTATCCAGTGACGGTGATCTGCGGCAAATTCGGCGTGCCCTGAATCGTAAACTGTGAACCCAGATCTGTAAGCGAAGTAGCGGGGGTGTTAATTCGCCCGCCAAAATTCCGCGAGAAGGTTAACCAGAATTGATTGACCTTGGCCGCGCTTATGATCCAAACGTCGCTGGCATTAACGCTATGCTGACGCCAAGTGGAATCCTGGAGACTCCACGGAACATTGGGGCTACCTGCCTTCGTCGTGCTGGTTCCACCGGTATTAAAATAACTGAAGCTCAAACGATGCTCGTTGGTGAGCTGGTAGTCTACCTTTCCCAAATATTCGTCAAAGTTGTAAGGGGTCGCGATGTTGCCCTGCCATCCTGCGTTGCCATTGGACAGCGTAATGTTAGACAAAGGAATGAAGTCGTTGATGATCTTCACGGCGACTGGATCCTGACGGTTGGGGCAGATTACGTTCTGGACGCCGGCGCAGACGAAAGGTCCGTTAGTGGCAGGATCGGTGGGCTTGGTCGCTGAGGCCGTGAAGTTTCCGATTCGCTCCAGCGCCGTTGGAACGCGCGCACCGCTCAGGAATGTGCTCGTTGCTTGGCGCAGACCCGCGTACGAGAAGAAAAAGAACGCCTTGTCGTGCTTAATTGGGCCACCGATAGTGCCGCCAAACTGGTTGCGATGATAGGGCGCCTTGGCCAAAGTCGATCCCCAGTCATTGGCGTTGAACATGTCATTTCTCACGAACTCAAAGAGCGAGCCATGAAACTGGTTGGTGCCGGACTTGGTGATCACGTTGACGAGGCCACTGGAATAGCGGCCATACTCTGCGTTGTAGCTGTTGGTCTGTACGCGGAATTCCTGAATCGCATCCGGGTTAGGCAAAATGTTGCCGGTGTTGCGCAGGTTGGTCATGTTGATGCCGCCATCCAGAAAATAATTTACTGAGCCGGTACCCCCGTCCGTGCCGCCGTTAATCAGTGTTCGTTGTTCCGGATAGCCAAGGATGAAGGTACTTGTGCCGGTTGACGCTGTGGCGACGCCATTATTATTAGACTGCACACCGGGTGTCAGGTCTAACAGCGTATAGACATTTCGCTCAACCAACGGTAGAGCGGTTATCTCAACCGACTGAATGGTGCGCCCGATTTCGGGCGTACTGGTGTTCACGGTTGTTGCTGTTTCTGTGACCGTCACTGTCTCGTTGACTTGCCCGACGTTCATTGCGACGTCGACGCGAATCGTGTCGTTGACCTGAAGAATGACATCGCTCACGAGCGTCTTCTTGAAACCGGTCAAGGAAACCTCGATGCTGTATTTGCCGACGGGCAGAAATTCAATGCGATAACTTCCTTCGTCGTTGGACGTAACTGTGCGTGTCAATCCCGTATCAGCATTGCGCGCGGTCACCTCCGCGCCGGCAACGACGGCCCCTCCTGGATCCGTTACGGTTCCGACGAGGGTGGCAGTTGTCACCTGCGACAACGCAACCATGGGAACAGCCAATAACAGCGCGAAGATCGCCAACCGAATCGTTCGCAATGCAATCTTTCTTGTCTCCAGCATCTTCTTTACCTCCATTGAGAAATTCGACGCGCTCACAGCAACACCACCATCGGCTATGGAGAGTCGCCGGACGATTTCAAGAATCTTTCCCGCTTGCTCTGTTACTACAAACTTTTCTGGTGGCGCTAAGCCACACGTGGTGCAGCAAAGGTGGGGGCTGCAATTAACGCCGCCGCGCCTTTCAGCCGTGGATAATCCTGAGTCGAGGTCAAACGCAGCGGTGTTCGTCCGGCCGCTTCAGTCAGCGCTCGTTCTGCGAGACCTTTTCTCACGATGTCTTCAATCATGTCCCACGCGGTGGTGATTTCACCTGACAAGTAAATGCAATCCGGATTGATTGCGTTTACCAGGGTTGCCAGTCCCAACCCCAGGAAGCGGCCGCTCTCTTCCAGGGCATGGACAGCCTTGGCGTCGCCGCTCCGCGCGCGCGCGATAAGTTCAAAAATTGTGAATGGATGTTCTTCGGAATTCTGCAAGGCTTTTGGACTGAGTTTGGACAAATTCCAACCAAAATAACGGGACAAGGTCGCCAGATTCGACGTGTAGGCTTCCCAGCATCCGCGCGCTCCGCACATGCATTGTGGACCATCGAGATTAAGCGGCGTGTGTCCAAACTCACCGGCAATATGACTATGGCCACGGAGCAACTCTCCATTTATGACAATGCCCACGCCTAAACCGTCCGCGACTGACACATAGGCGAAACTTTGAGGACGGCTTTCACCTCTCTCGAGCCACAATTGAGCGAGCGCACAAGCTCGCGCGGAATTCTCAATGTGCACCGGCAGCCGCGTGGCCACGCTTAGTCGTTCACGCAAATCCACACCGTTCCAACCGAGCGCCGGGGCCTTTAGGATGCGGCCCGTCCGCTGGTCCACCATGCCCGGAACGACGACGCCAATTCCTTCGCAACTGGCCCGGAACCCGTTGTGTTTCGTGATTCTACGCACCCGGGCAGCCAGATCTTTGACGAACGCAGGCACCGAGAAAATCGTGTCATAGCTCTCGAGGGCCAGCTGTCTTCCCGACAAGTCCGACAGCATTAAGTAGGTCTTACTGAATCGTACGTCGACGGCGATCGCTAAACGATCGTGGGTTCTGATATGCAGGAACGTGGGTTTGCGCCCGCGCAACGCTTCACCGGTAGCGCCCTCGTAGATCACATCCTGGTCGATCAACTCCTGCACCAGCACGCTGACCACTCCGCGCGTCACATTCATGCGACGCGCCAGGTCGGCCCGCGAGATTGGTTGATGCTCACGAATAAGGTTAAGTGCGATGCGTCGATTGATATCGCGCGAGGTCGTACGGGTCGCCACGCGAAAATCTTGAAGGTTGATCTTGCGCATTCGAGCAAGCCTTTTGTTCGGAGTTGGGACAATATGCGCAACGGCTGGAGTTGTCAAGCAGTTTTTTTTTCGGAGAGGCGTTTGATAATGCGGCCCTGGAGTTTTGATGTCAGACTCTATCTTTATGCCGCGTCATAGTGCATGGCGCGGGAGTTTACTTAGCCGAGTCTCGATTCCCTGCGTCGCACGGCGCATGTTTTAAAAACGCAGAATCGATCTAGTAGGTGGGAAATTAGGCTGTGACAGCTCTGGCCGTGCCGCATGATTCCCGCACGACCAGCTCGGGTTCGACAATGATGTGTGTCTCTTTCGGTCGTTTCTTTCCTTCGACCATTGCAACCAAGAGCCGGGCCGCGTTCTGGCCCATTTCTGATGTCGACCATGCAACCGTGGTCAGCGGTACTCTCAACATGTCGCCATAATGGATATTTCCTCCGCCCACGATCGCGACATCATCCGGGATTCGCAATCCACCTTCATTGATAGCAGTCATCGCGCCAATCGCCGCCGGATCGTTGGCGGCAAAAATCGCCGATGGCGCGTGATTGGTCGCCAGCCATTCCTTCATCGAACGATAACCATCCCCTTCGGTAAAGCCGCATTCGCGGACCAACGAGGCGTCAAACGGTATCCGATTTTGCAGCAAGGCCTTTTTATAACCTTCAAAGCGCATTTGGGCAGTTGATGCTGCGGTGCCCTTCAAGTGCCCTACCCTGCGATGGCCCAATCCGATCAAATGATTCGTCGCCAGCAGGCCGACCTTCACATCGTCGGTGGTCACCATGGGACACTTGACTCCTTCAAGTTGTCGGTCGATCAAGACAAGCTTGGCGTGCTCGCGAGTTAACCGGCGATAGAACTTCGTTTCGGTCGGCAAGGCAGAAGATGCGACTATCAGTCCATCAGTTCGCGGTAATAAGGCCCCAATTTCGTCTTCTTCACTGGCCGCGTCTTCATCCGTACTGCAGATCAGATTCTGATAGCCGAGGGGCTTGGCGACTGACTCGATGCCCCGGCAGATTTCCGCAAAATACGAGTGCATCAAGTCCGGCACGACTACCCCAAGCAGATACGACCGATTGGTAGTCAGGGCGCGCGCGAATTGATTGGGCCGATAGTTCATGCGCTGCGCCGCTTCGAGGATGCGCGCCCGGGTCTCGGGACTGATTTCGGAATGATTGTTGATAGCCCGCGACACCGTCATCTTTGAGACGCCGAGAGCGCGGGCGATGTCAGCTAAGGTAGTTGGCATTTGCCTAAATATTTATCGCCTGGAATTCAACTTCGAACTTAATTCTTACTCTTTAGCGCTTTCGCGATCGACTGTTCGGCCAAAGGAGCCATCACCGCGTACCCTTTCGCATTCGGATGGAGACCGTCTTCGCTGAGTTCCTCTTTTAGAAAACCATGAACATCCATCATAGCTGAATAGTAATCGAGATAGGTCAATTTGTTCGCCACGGCGTACTGCTTCATCCATGCATTCAACGCTTTGATCTTTTCCGGCGGTCGCCGCGTAGTGCGAATGATAGGCTTGCCATCTCTGGCTTCGTAGTCACTAACCGGCAGCACCGAAGCGAGCACGACATGAATACGGTTTTCTCTCGCCAGTTCTGCCATCGACATCAGATTGTCTTCGATCGCTTCCAAAGTCATGGGCCCGGTATTTCCCGCGAGATCGTTCGTGCCGGCGAGGATGACAACAACTTTTGGATGCAGCGCGATCACGTCGGCGCGAAAGCGCACCAGCATCTGGGGCGTCGTTTGTCCGCTGATGCCGCGATCGATGTAAGGGTGACCCGGAAAGAAACCGCCGTATTTTGGATCGTCCCACGAGTCAGTGATGGAATCGCCCATAAATACGACTCGCTGTTCAGGTTTCGACGGTCCGGCGAGTTTAATATTGGCTTCGCGATAACGGGCAAGCGCGGGCCAATCGTTGAGTTTGGTTTCGGCCCTGGTAAGTTGAGCTTTCGCGTCTGCGCAATCATTCGCCGCCGGCTGAGCGGCAACGTTCAAACAAAGCAAACCGATTACCCCAACGGTGGAAATCAAGTGAATTACCTTTCGTGTAATGGCGTGGCCCAATGAGTTCATCAATTCGCTTCACCTCCTCCAATGGCCGCTTGCATCACAGACTCGGGCGTCCACTCCACCACAGGACGGGCCTGCGATAACCGGCCGCGGCTCATTACGGCCAGCCGATCACACATACCGAAAAGCTCAGGCAAGTACGAGCTAATCATCAGGACGCCCTTACCCTTGTCAGCGCAATCAGCGATGGTTTGATAGATCTGTGCTTTGCTCCCAATGTCGATGCCGCGCGTTGGCTCATCAAGTAACAGAATGTCGGCATCCTGGTGCAGCAGGCGAGCGACCGCGACTTTTTGCTGATTACCACCCGAGAGGGTGGACACAGGTTGCTGAACATCACGCGCTCGGACCGCCAGTGACTTCGTCAAAGCTTCAGATTGTCTGCGCTGGCGCGCCAGACTCAGCCATCCCCAACGAGAACACGAACCGAATCGCGTCATGGTCACGTTGTCCGCGATAGAGAGAGTGACCGCCAGGCCTTCGCCTTTGCGATCCTCGCTGAGATAACCAAGTTGTTGAAACAGGCTGAGAGCGGTCGTTCCGCCACGAGCCAACGCAGATCTGCCTTTGAGTTTGATCGAGCCGCGGCGAGGTTCCTCAAGCCCAAAGACCGTCCGCACAAGCTCCGTTCTTCCGGAACCCATCAAACCGAAGACACCCAGTATCTCGCCACGCTTCAATCCAAAAGTGGCCTCTTTTAGAACCGCGTCCGTGCTGAGTTCGGTAACGTCGAGCAGCGATTCCTCACTCAAGGGAACGGATCGCGACCTTTGCGGAAAGAGATTTTGCATGGGCCGGCCGACCATGTGCGCAATCAACTGATCGTCTGACACCGATTTCAGATCGCCGGTAGCCACACTGAGCCCGTCGCGAAGGACCGTGAAGTTATCGGCGATCTCGCGCACCTCTTCGAGAAAGTGACTGATGTAGATAACCGTAATATCCTGGTCCCTGAATTTTCTAATCAGGCCAAACAGATGTTCGACATCGTCGCGTTGCAGGCTGCTGGTGGGCTCGTCCATCAGAATAAAGCGCGCTCGAGCGGCGATGGCGCGGCAAATTTCCACAATTTGCCGGGCGGCAATCGACAAGTTGCTCACGCGCGTTTCCGGTTTGATCTCAGGATGATGAAACGATCCCAACACTTCGGCAGTACGCGCGCGCAGCTTTTGCGTGTTCAGCAGCCCGAGCCGCGATGGTTCCATGCCCATCATGATGTTCTCAGCGACCGACAGATGGGGAAACAGTGAGAGCTCCTGATGAATCAAAACGATTCCTCGCGAACGCGCATCGATTGGATTTGCGGGAGCATAGGCTCGCCCTTCAACTTTCATTTCGCCCGCATCGGGCTGCATCAGACCTGCCAGCAAATTCATTAAGGTGCTCTTGCCGGCGCCGTTCTCACCAATCAGGGCGTGCACTTCGCCTTTCTGCAAATGCAGGTTAACTGCATCGAGGGCTATCGTTGGCCCAAAGCGTTTGCTGATATTTGAGAG
>DASYPX010000129.1:0-3828 GCA_036006125.1 Pyrinomonadaceae bacterium
TTGGGTCGCTGGCACCTGCAACGCAGCAAAGACGAGCCGCACGGGAGATTTACTCTGCTGTTTCGAAAAACGAAAGCCGGATGGAAGATCGTCCACGATCACACGTCCAGTGCGTGAGCATGTCCGATACCGCCCCTTCAAATCTCGCCACCATCGAACGCGAAGTCGGAGCGCATAGCGCTTCGCTTAAGAAAGAACTCGGCCTGCGCGACCTTGTTCTTACGCAGGTCGTGTTTGTCTTTGGCACCGTGTGGGTCGGTTTCGCGGCGACACTCGGGCGATCGCAGATGGCGTTTTGGCTCATCGCGATCGCGGTTTTTTATCTGCCGCTCGCCGCCGTGGTCATTTACTTGAATCGGTTGGCGCCACTTGAAGGCGGTCTCTATCAATGGGCCAAAGTCGCGTTCGATGATTTTGTAGCTTTTCTCGTCGCTTGGAACTTTTGGATCTTTGGCATCCTGGTGATGTCAGGAATCAGCCTGATTATCAAGAAGAACATCGCGTACGCGATCGGCCCGCGCGCCAATTGGATGCATGAGAACAAGTGGATGACGACGCTCGTCTGTGTCGTGCTGGTGACATCCGTGACGGCGGCTTCGCGCAGAGGTCTCGCGCTGGGAAAATGGGTGCAGAACTTCGGCGGCGCGATGTTGATTTTCACTGTGGCAATCCTGATCCTGATGCCATTCATCACCGCTGGCAGAGGAAGCCTCGCGAACTATCATCCAATCTCTTTAAGCCTGCCGGACATAAACAGCCACAATGTCAATGTCTGCAGCAAGCTCGCGGTTGGAGCGCTTTCGGGCTTTGAATACATCGCCATTCTCGCGGGCGAGTGTCGCGCACCGGCAAAAAATATTAGTCGATCCGTGATCATCTCTGCGCCCATCATCGCGCTGATGTTCATTCTCGGGACGGCCTCGGTGCTGGCTTTCGTAACGCCGGACAAAGTCGATCTTATTGCGCCGATTCCGCAGGTGCTGAGTTTGGGTTTTGGATCCTTTGGTTGGGTATCGACTCTGATTTCAATCACGATATTTGGCGTGGCGGCGCGACAGATTGCTCTGATGAGCATTTACTTTGCCGGCAACACACGTTTGCCGATGGTTGCAGGTTGGGACAATCTGCTGCCGGCATGGTTTGCGAAGCTGCACAAGAAATATCGCACGCCGATTAATTCGATCCTGTTTGTGGGTGCCACGACTTTGGTTTTCAGCCTTGCGCCGCTCATTGGCGTGAAGGAAGCCGAAGCATTTCAATTTCAGGACAACGCCGCAAGCGTTCTTTACGCATTGATCTATATGGTCCTATTCGCGATTCCGATTGTCGCGATGCGGCGCTTTGGATCGCACGCGCCCTGGTGGTTGAAGATCGCAGCCGCGCTGGGATTTATTGCATCGGCTACCGGTGCGTTCTACACAATTTTTCCGATCATCGAGGTGGAGAGTCACTTCTGGTTTGCGGCGAAGATCATTGCGGTGGTTGTTATAGCGAACGTAATCGGCGCCGCAATCTATCTGCTCGACAAGAAGCGGTCAGTGAACCGCGCCAACTAACTGGCTTTCATTACAACTGCTGTGATAATCATTCCCGTCCTAAGGCTTCAAACATAAAAATCCCCCTGAGGAGGATCTGCTCATGAATAAGATCAATCTTGGTCGAGTCCTGTTGGGCGGTTTTGTTACCGGTGTAGTTCTGAACATCGGCGAGTCGGTGTTGAATGTCGTGATTCTCGGGAAGCAGATGGAAGCGTACATGACGGAACACAAGTTTCCGCAACCGACCGGAAGCGCTATCGGCGTAGCTATGGCGATGACGTTTGTGCTGGGCTTCGTTATGATCTTCGGCTATGCGGCAATCAGGTCACGCTTTGGAGCTGGGCCTAAGACCGCAATTATCGCTGCCCTCTTCGCATGGTTTGGAGTCGTCGTTTATCCCAACGTGATCGGAGCGGCATTCGGATTCATTCCGACGAACCTGCTATTGCTCCTTTTGGGCTGGGAGATCGTCGAGTACGTCATCGCCACAGTTGTCGGGGCATGGCTATACAAAGAAGCCTAACGAATTTCACGATTGGCTAATTCCCTCGCAGTAATCAATTGTTCACAAGTGGTCACGCTCGCGGGCGCGAAACGTGCCCGCACGGGCGGTGATCTGCGCCAGCTCGCAATTCTCGAAGACGGAGCGATATTGGTGCGTGATGGACGCATCGAGGCCGTTGGCCGTCGCCGTGAAGTCGAAGGACTGATCGGAGCCAACTGCGAAGTGATTGACGCCGGCAAACGTGTGGTGTTGCCCGGGTTTGTCGATGCGCATGCGCACCCCGTATTCGCGGGAAACCGCGCGAACGAATTCGAGCAGCGCACCGCGGGTACGACGTACCGCGAAATCGCCGCCAGCGGCGGTGGTATTCGCGCGACAGTGCGCGCGACTAGAAACGCATCGCTCAGCGACTTATTGAAGGCGGGCAGGCGTTACGCCAATTGGTTTCTGCGTTGTGGCACAACCACGGTGGAAGCGAAGTCGGGTTACGGCCTGACGCTCGAAGATGAACTAAAGATCCTCCGCGCCATCAAAAAACTTAACCAAGAGACGCCGCTCAACTACGTTCCCACGTTTCTTGGCGCGCACGACATTCCCGACGAATACAAATCGCGGCGCGAGACTTACGTGAATCTCGTCATCAACGAGATGCTGCCGCGCGTTGCCGAAGAAAAACTCGCGGAATACTGTGACGTCTTTTGCGAAGAAGGGGTCTTCACGACCGATGAGTCGTGGCAGGTTCTTTCCGCGGCGCGTTGTCATGGACTTGGCTTGCGCGTCCACGCCGATCAGCTTTCGTTGTCAGGCGGAGCAAAGCTTGCCGCTGAATTGAATGCAGTGACAGCAGATCATCTCGAGCACACGGACCTAACCGGGATCGCCGCCTTGAAGGCTGCCAACGTTCAACCGGTTCTCTTGCCGGGTTCCGTCTATGCGCTCGGCTCCCCTCGTTATCCTGCGGCCCGTGCAATGATCGACGCCGGGCTCGCGGTCGTCGTCGCGACAGATTTCAATCCCGGATCGTCCCCCACTCCATCGATGACGATGGTTCTCTCGCTGGCATGCACGCAGATGAAGATGACGCCCGCAGAGGCGATCACGGCTGCGACAATCAACGCCGCCTACTCACTTGGTCGAGGAGATGAAATCGGATCGTTGGAGAGAGGCAAGCGCGCGGACTTTGTGATTCACGACGCATCCGATTATCGCGAGCTGCCCTACTGGTTCGGGGTCGAGCATCCATGGCGAGTGTATGTCGCCGGCAAATTAACGTGTCAGAAGCCCGACCGTTAGGGAGGGCAACAATCGTCCCACACTCCCATGACGAAACGCGATTACATTGACTTCCAAGATCGTACACAGCCACTAGCGTTTCTGATTACTTTCCGATGCTATGGAACTTGGCTGCATGGTGAGGATCGTGGGTCAATTGACCGTCGTCACTATCATCGCTTTGGAACACCAGATATGCCCGCGAATAAGAAAATCTTTACGGAAGAGCAAAAGGCGCTAAGAACAAAGCGGATGTGGCTTAACAAGCGACAACGGACTGTAGTCGAGTCGGCAATCAAAGACGTGTGTGACCATCGGAAGTACGGGTTATATGCCGTTAATGTGCGTACGAATCACGTTCACGTCGTTGTGGCTGCGTCGGTAAAACCTGAACATGTGATGAATTCCTTCAAATCCTACGCAACCGGAAACTGCGAGACGTGAGCCTGCTCGACGCCAAGGTGAAGCCTTGGTCCCGACATGGCAGCACACGATATTTCTGGACGCAAGACC